>NZ_BAAGVK010000004.1:0-100030 GCF_054780915.1 Hydrogenophaga aquatica
CGTCATCAGCTGAGCCTTGAAGTATATACCGGTTTCCACCTCAAAGTCAAAAATCACGAAGAAATTTTGCGCAGCGCCGAGGACAGCCCCGCTGCAGCCAAGCTTGCCTTGTGTGCGGCGGCAGCCGAGCGAAGGTGCGCCCGCAAGAAGCGCCCCCCTTCTATATATAGAGATAGATAGAGAGCCCGGTTGCAGATAGAGCCGGGGTTCGGCACCGACACCCGGGATAATCACGGCAACATGGCTCTTCTGACTCTACAACAGGCCTGCTTGGCCTATGGACACGTTCCGCTGCTCGACCACTGCGACTTTGCGCTGGAGGCCCGTGAACGGGTGGGATTGATTGGACGCAATGGAACGGGCAAGTCCTCGCTGCTGCGCATCCTGGCGGAACTGGAGCGGCCTGACGACGGCTTGCTGCAGCGCCAGACCGGGCTGAAGACCGCCTACGTGGCGCAGGAGGCGAACCTGGACAGCAGCCATACGGTGTTCGAAGCCGTGGCCGAAGGACTGGCGGACGTGCGCGCGCTGCTGGACCAGTACCAACACCCGCAAGGGAACGTCGATCTGGATTCTTTGCACAGCCGCATTGACGCACTGGACGGATGGACATGGGAGCAGCGGGTCAGCGAGACACTGGAGCGCCTGCGCCTGGACGCCAGCGCGACGGTACAGGGTTTGTCCGGTGGGACGGCCAAGCGTGTGGCGCTGGCACAGGCACTGGTGAGGCAACCGGACGTGCTGCTGCTGGATGAGCCGACCAACCATCTGGACCTGGAAGCCATAGGCTGGCTGGAGGAACTGCTGACCACGTTCAAGGGCAGCGTCGTGGTGATCAGCCACGACCGGGCGTTTCTGGACGCCGTGGCGACCAGGATGGTGGAGCTGGACCGAGGCAGGCTGAACAGCTTCCTCGGCAATTTTTCGCGCTACCAGGTGCTGAAGGAAGAGCAGTTGGCACAGGAAGCGGTCGTCCAGGCGAAGGCGGACAAACTGCTGGCACAGGAAGAAGTCTGGATCCGTAAGGGCGTGGAGGCACGCCGCACGCGCGCCCAGGCCCGGATTGAGAGGTTGAAGCAGTTGCGTGCGCAGCGAGCCGCACGGCGGGACGTGGTGGGCAAGGTCCGCATGGAGGTAGACGGCAGTCTGTCCAGTGGCAAGCTGGTGGCCGAGCTGACCCAGGTCAGCAAGACCTTTGGCGAAGGCCCGCAACGCAAGGAGGTGGTGCGGCAGCTGACCACGACGGTGTTGCGCGGCGACAAGATCGGGCTGATCGGCCCGAACGGGGCGGGCAAGACCACGCTGCTCAAGCTGATTCTGGGCGAATTGGCACCCGACGAGGGTACCGTTCGGCGAGGCACGCAACTGCAGGTGGCCTACTTCGACCAGTTGCGCGAACAGCTTGACCTGGACGCCACGCTGGAAGACTTCATCAGCCCTGGCAGCGAATGGATCGAGATCAATGGCCGGCGCACCCACGTGAGAAGTTACCTGGGAGACTTTCTGTTCTCGCCGGCACGCGCGCATTCGCCAGTCAAGTCCCTTTCGGGTGGCGAGCGCAACCGGTTGCTGCTGGCCCGCCTGTTTGCCCGTCCGGCCAACGTGCTGGTGCTGGACGAGCCGACCAACGACCTGGACATTGAAACGCTGGAGTTGCTGGAGACCCTGTTGGCGGAGTACCAGGGCACGGTGTTTCTGGTGAGCCACGACCGGCGCTTCCTGGACAACGTGGTGACGAGCACGCTGGTGTTTGAAGGCAACGGCCTGTGGCGCGAATACGAGGGCGGCGTGCTGGACTGGCAAACCCAGGCGGCACGCGCGCGTGAGCTGCGGGAACAAAACACCAGCACGCCCGCGATGAAACCGCTTGCGCCTGCCGAAAGCCAGAAACCAGCGGCGCCCCCCGCGAGCCCCGCCGCCAATGCGAAGCGCAAGCTCAGCTACAAAGAACAACGTGAGCTGGAGGCGTTGCCGCAGCGCATAGAGGCCCTGGAAGCCGAACAGAAGACGATTGACGAAGCGCTGGCCGACGGAACGCTCTATGGCTCCGACCCGGCCAAGGCAGCCGCACTGGCCACACGGCATGGCGAGATTGAAGAGGCCCTGATGGAAGCGCTGGAGCGCTGGGAAGCCCTGAGCCAGCTGGGCTAGGCCGCTCAGTCCATGGCCCGGCGGGCCTTGTCGAGCGCACGCCAGAAATCTGCCGATTGCGTGGTGGCGAAATTGATGCGCATCAGGGTGCTGGGCGTGCGATGGGCGTGGAACAACGTGCCCGGGGCGATGAGGATGCCTTCGTCCAACAGGCGCTGCGCAAGGACCTCGGTGTCGACGCCAGTGTCCACCCAGCCAAAAAGGCCGGCAGGCTCAGACACGAAATGGCAGCCCGATGCCTGCGCCAGCTTCACGCTGCGCTGGCGGGCCGTATCGAGGCGCGCACGTATGCGCTCCGCATGGCGGCGCAGCTGGCCCTGTTCAATGCAGAGGGCAAGCGCGCGCTCCATGAGGCTGGGCGTGGTGAGGGTGGACAGCAACTTGGTGTCAAGCAGCCGCTCCACCCAGGCAGCGGGTGCCGCGAGGTAGCCGACACGCCAGTTGGGCGCGAGTATCTTGGCAAAACCGCTGACGTAGAACGTGTGCTGCAAACCGTCTAGCATGCACATGCGTGTGGCGTGTTCGGCTGCGATGTGACTGTAGGTGTCGTCTTCCACCACGTAGAAGCCGTGCCGCTGCGCCAGCTGGAGCACCCGGTGGGCACTGGCGGGAGAAAGACTGAAGCCCGTGGGGTTGTGCAGCACGCTGACGCTGACGAACAGCTTGGGGGCGTGTGCCTCGCAATAGCGGGCCATGATTTCCAGATCGGGACCGGCAGGCCCGCGCGGGACGGGCAACAGACGCATGCCCAACGCCTGGAGCCGGGCGAACTCCACCGCCCAGCCTGGCTCCTCGACCATCACCGAGTCACCTGGCCGCAGAAGTGTGCGGCTGATGATGTCCAGCGCGTGTGTGGCACCCACGGTGGTGATGACCTGCTCGTCGTCCACCGGCAAGCCTAGCGACTGGAGCCGTCCAGCCAGTATGCGCCGCAAGTGGGGATCCCCTTTGGGGTCGCCATAGCGCAAGGATGCGTCGGTGAGTGCGCGCGAGGCCGTGACGCGGCGCAGCGCAGCCGGCATGAAGCTGGAGGCCAGCCAGTCCGGGGGCAGCACACCCATGCAGGGCTGCGGCCGGTCGTCAGAGCCGTGAAACATGCCGCGGATAAGGGCGGCGGCGTTGACCGGAGCTTGCGGCCTGGGGGTGTTGCCGCCACCCCGCTCTGACAGGGGCGGCTGGTGCGCCGAGGAAGCACCGGAGCGCTCACGGACAAAAAAACCGCGGTTGCGGCGCGCCTCGATCAGGCCGCGTGCCAGAAGCTGATCGTAGGCCGCCACGACGGTGGATGGGCTCAGCCCGTGCAGTGTGGCGCACTGCCTGACGCTGGGCAGGCGCGTGCCGGGCGCCAGCAGGCGGTCGCGGATGCGTATGGCAAAGCGGTCTGCCAGTTGCTGCGCCAGGGGCACCCCGCCACCCCGGGTGAGCGCGCCCGCCGTCGCGGACACATCGTTGTCGGAGAGCGGGACAGCAAATGAGGAACGTTCGGTCATGGATGCCAAGGTGACTGGTGTGTGGCCAGAAAGAACCATACAGTTCATGCAGTGAACGGATTAACTGTACTGCATGTGTATTGATTTTGACCTCTATATTGATGACATGACCACGTTTTTCACCGCGAGGGCAAGCCATGGACGCCAGTGAATTCGGCGCCCTGCTGACGCTGGCCACGGCCTCGAGCTTCACGCCCGGGCCGAACACGACGCTGTCCACAGCGCTGGCCGCCAACTTCGGGCTGCGCCGGGCGCTGCGCTTCGTGTGTGCCGTGCCGGTGGGCTGGACCCTGCTGCTGACGCTGTGCGCAGCGGGCGTGGGTGTGCTGGTGCTGGCCATGCCCTTGCTGCGCGGCGCCATCCTGGCGGGCGGCGTGGCCTACCTGTTGTGGCTTGCCTGGCGCCTGGCGGGCAGCAGCACACTTTCCAACGCTAACCCAGCCAGTCTGAACGTGACCTTCGTCCGCGGGGTGGGCCTGCAGTTCCTCAACATCAAGGCCTGGATGCTGGCCCTGTCCATCGTTGCCGGATGGATTGCCGGCCAGCCGGACGCCTTGCAGCGCTTCTGGCTGGTCATGCCGGTGCTGATGATTTACGCGTTTGCAAGCAACCTGACCTATGCGCTGATCGGGTCTGTGCTGCGCGGCTGGCTGGCTGGGCCACTGGTGAATGGCCAGCCCAGCGGCAAGCGCCTGCGCTGGTTCAACCGGGGCATGGCCCTGGCGCTGGTGCTCACGGCGCTGTGGATGCTGGTGTCCGGCCTGGGCAGGACGGGAAGCCCATGAGCCTGGCCAACGCCCCGGCACTTGCGCCGCCCAGGGACCAGACCACGCGCGGCCTGTGGCTGGGCCTGCTGGGCGTGACGATCTTCGCCCTGACGCTGCCCATGACACGGCTGGCCGTGGGCGACAGCGCGGCGCCACAGCTGCACCCCAGCTTCGTCACTTTCGGGCGCGCGGCGGTGGCGGGCTGCCTGTCTTTGCTGTACCTGGCCTGGCTGCGCAGCCGGGGGCGGTTGAACGTTCCGCGGCCTGCCGAGTGGGCGCTGCTGGCGTTCACCGCGCTGGGGGTGGTACTGGGCTTTCCCCTGGGGCTGGCGATGGCGCTGCGCGAGGTGCCCAGCACCCACGCGGCGGTGGTGACGGGCCTGCTGCCGCTGGCCACCGCCTGCGTGGCCACCGTTTGGCTGCGCCAGCGGCCCAGCCCGGTTTTCTGGTTGCTGAGCCTGCTGGGCACGACCCTGGTGCTGACCTTCATGGCCTGGCAAGCGGGAGGCCTGCACCTGAGCGGGGCCGATGCCTGGCTGCTGGTGGCGATGGCAAGCGCCGCACTGGGGTACGTGGGCGGGGCGCGCCTGACACCCCGGCTGGGTGCCGAGCAGGTGATCTGCTGGGTGCTGCTGATGACCCTGCCGGTGACACTGCCGCTGTCCCTCTGGTACCAGCCTGTGTCAACGGCTGACGTGGCGGCAGCCAGCTGGCTGGCATTCGCCTACGTGGCCGTGTTCTCGATGTGGCTGGGCTTCTTCGCCTGGTACCGCGGCCTGGCCCTCGGCGGCGCGGTGCGCGTGAGCCAGGTGCAGCTGCTGCAACCCTTCCTGAGCCTGACATTCGCGGCGCCGCTGCTGGGCGAAACGCTCGACGCCGCCACCCTGACATTTGGCCTGGCCGTGACCCTGACGGTGCTGCTGGGCAAACGCACCTCGATACAAACCACCACACAAGGAAAGAACTGAACCATGGACTGGACCCTGGCCCAACGCGCGCACAAGATGAACCCGTCGGTGATCCGCGAGATCCTGAAAGTGACGGAGCGCCCCGGCATCATCAGCTTCGCGGGCGGATTGCCGTCGCCCAAGACCTTCCCCGTGGAGGTGTTCGCCGAGGCCTGCACCAAGGTGCTGCGCGACGATGGCCGCGCAGCCCTGCAGTACGCCGCCAGCGAGGGGCTGGTCACGCTGCGCGAGCAGGTGGCAGCCATGTTGCCTTGGAGCGTGGACCCGGCGAACGTGCTGATCACGACCGGCTCGCAACAGGGCCTGGACCTGGTGGCCAAGGTGCTGATCGACCCGGGCAGCCGTGTGCTGGTGGAGACCCCCACCTACCTGGGCGCGTTGCAGGCTTTTGCGCCGATGGAACCCGAGGTGGTGAGCGTATCCAGCGACGACGAAGGCCCGGACCTGCGCGACCTGCTGCACGCGCTGGGCGCCGATGGCGATGCCGCAGACGCGCCCGAGGCGCCGGAACGCCGCCGCCTGCTGCAACTGGACCTGGACCCGGCCAAGGACTTCCCCCGCTTCATGTACCTGTTGCCCAACTTCCAGAACCCGACCGGCCGCACCATGAGCGAAGGGCGCCGTGCCGCCCTGAGCGCCGAGGCGCAGCGGCTGGGTCTGCCCATTGTGGAGGACAACCCCTACGGCGACCTGTGGTTCGACACCCCGCCGCCTGCGCCGCTGACCGCCCGCCACCCCGAAGGCTGCGTGTACCTGGGCTCGTTCTCGAAAGTGCTGGCCCCCGGGCTGCGCCTGGGCTTTCTGGTGGCGCCACCCGCGCTGTACCCCAAGCTGCTGCAGGCCAAGCAGGCGGCCGACCTGCACACCCCCAGCTTCAACCAGCGCATGGTGGCCGAGGTGCTGAAGGACGGCTTCCTGGACCGGCACGTACCCACCATCCGTGCCCTGTACCGAGCCCAGCGCGATGCCATGTTGCAGGCGCTGGACCACGAAATGCGGGGGCTGGGCGTGACCTGGAACCGGCCCGATGGGGGCATGTTCCTGTGGGCACGCCTGCCCGAAGGCATGAACGCCATCGAACTGCTGCCGCACGCCGTTGAAAAGGGCGTGGCTTTTGTGCCCGGTGCCGCCTTCTACGCCGGTCATGCTGACCCGCGCACGCTGCGCCTGTCCTTCGTGACCGCCACGGCTGACCAGATTCACACTGGCGTGGCCGCACTGGCACAGGCCGTGCGCGAGCGGCTGGAGAAAACACGATGAGCCGCGCACGCCCCTTCCAGCAGGTGGACGTGTTCACCGGCACCGCTTGCCAGGGCAACCCGCTGGCAGTGGTGCTCGACGGCACCGGCCTGAGCACGGAGGAAATGCAGCGCTTCACCGACTGGACCAACCTGTCGGAATGCACCTTTGTGCTGCCGCCTACGGCCGAAGGACACGCGGCGGGCGCGGACTACCGTGTGCGCATCTTCTGCCCGGGGCGTGAACTGCCATTCGCCGGCCACCCCACGCTGGGCACCTGCCACGCCTGGCTGCGCTCGGGTGGCCGCCCACGCGCCGCGGGAACCGTGGTGCAGGAGTGCGGCGTGGGCCTGGTGTCCATCCGCCAGACCGTGGCAGACGGGCACACGCGCCTGGCGTTTGCCGCACCGCCCCTGCGCCGCAGCGGCCCGCTGGATGAAGACAGCGTACAGCGCATTGCACAAGGCCTGGGACTGCAGCGCGATGAGATCGTGGCACACGCGTGGTGCGACAACGGCCCGGGCTGGCAGTCGGTGATGCTGGGTGATGCAGACCGCGTGCGCTCGCTGCGCCCAGACCCGGCGCTGCTGGCGGGCATGGAAGTGGGCGTGGTGGCACCCCAAACACCTGGGCACGACACCGCCTTCGAGGTGCGAGCCTTCTTCCCGGGCAACAACGGCCTGGCGGAAGACCCGGTGACAGGCAGCCTCAACGCCGCGCTGGCGCAGTGGCTCATCGGCGCCGGTCTGGCGCCCGAGCGCTACGTCGCGGCCCAGGGCACCGCACTGGGGCGGGCCGGGCGCGTGCACGTTGAACGTGACGGCACCGGGACCCTCTGGATCGGCGGAGATGCCGTCACCTGTATCCAGGGCGAGGTGCACCTGTGACGGCCCCGGCGCTGCCGGCCCTGGCCGACATCGAAGCCGCAGCGCGGGTGGTTTACCAGGCATTCCAGGCCACGCCACAGTACCGCTGGCCGCTGATCGAACAGCGACTGGGCACCCGCTGCTGGATCAAGCACGAGAACCACACGCCCGTGGGCGCCTTCAAGATACGCGGCGGGTTGAACTACTTCCACCGGCTGGCCAGCCAGGGCCAGTTGCCACAACGGGTGATCAGCGCAACGCGGGGCAACCATGGCCAGAGCATAGGCTGGGCGGCGCGCGCCCATGGTGTGCACTGCACCATCGTCGTGCCGCGTGGCAACTCCATCGAAAAGAACGCGGCCATGCAGGCCTTGGGCGTGGAGCTGGTGGAACACGGCGACGACTTCCAGGCCAGCCGAGAACATGCCCTGGCCCTGGCCGAGGCCACAGGCGCCCACATGGTGCCGAGCTTTCACCCCGACCTGGTCACCGGCGTGGCCACCTACTGGCGGGAGCTGATGCTGGCGGTGCCTGACGCGGATGTGATCTACGTGCCCATCGGGCAGGGCTCTGGCGCATGCGCGGCGATTGCCGCCAAACGGGCGTTGGGGCACCGCGCGCGCATTGTCGGTGTGATCAGCTCGCACGCCACCACCTACGCCGACTCGCTGGCCGCAGGCCGTGTGGTGGACGCGCCGGTGAGCACCGCGCTCGCCGACGGCATGGCCTGCCGCCGGGCGGATGCAGACGCGCTGGCCGTTCTGTCGCAAGGGCTGGACCACCTGGTGCAGGTGAGCGACGCGGAAGTCGCCCAGGCCATGCGTGCGCTGTACCAGGACACGCACAACGTGGCCGAAGGTGCGGGAGCCGCCAGCTTGGCTGCAGCGATGAAGGAACGCGAACAGCTGCAAGGCCTGACCGTGGCCATCGCGCTGAGCGGGGGCAACGTGGATGCCGCCGTGTTCGCAGATGTGCTGACGCCACACGCCGGACGCTGACGAAGAGGTCACGGCGGTGACTGCTGCCCGGCTTGCCTGCCGGGACAATCGCCCGCCATGGGAACGCTTTACCTCGTGCGCCACGGCCAGGCCTCGTTCGGCGCGGACGACTATGACCAGCTCAGCCCGCTGGGCGCGCGCCAGAGCGAGCGCCTGGGCGAGCACTTCCGCGAGCACGGCCTGCGCTTCGAGGCGGTGATCACCGGCACGCTGCGGCGCCACGTGCAGACCTGGGAGGGTCTGTCAAAAGGCATGGGATGGAGCGCCGAGCCACTGGCCTGGCCGGGTTTGAACGAATACGACAGCGCCGCGCTGATCGACGCGCTGCACACCCGCCCCAGCGAGCCGCCCACCACCCCGGAGGGCTACCGCCAGCACTTCCGCCTGCTGCGCGACGCCTTGCGCCAGTGGATGGCCGGCGTGCTGACCCCGCGTGGCATGCCCAGTTACGAAGGCTTCGTGGCGGGCGTGACTTCCGCCCTGGACCACGTGCGGGCACACCACCAGGGCAATGTGCTGATCGTCTCCAGCGGCGGGCCGATTTCCACCGTGGTGGGGCAACTGCTGGGCACCTCGCCGGAAACGACCATTGAGCTGAACCTGCGCATGCGCAACACCTCGGTGACCGAGGTGGACTACAACCCCAAGCGCCACACGCTGGTGAGCTTCAACGCGTTGCCGCACCTGGCACGCGCAGATCTGGCGGACTGGGTCACCCACGCCTGAGCCGCCCAGCCGCGAGGACGCCCACCGCACCAGCGGGATGGCGGCGCTCAGGAGAAGTCTGGCTTGTCCACCAGGGTAGACAGCGGCAACTGGCAGATTTCACGCAGCAACGCAGCCAGCGACCGGCCAGCAGCCGTCACCAGCGCCTGCCCGACCTCGGCATCGGCAGCCACGGCATTGCCCACAGCGCCTGCGGGGTGGTAGTCCTGCATCTGCCAGGCCAGCTTGGCGCTGCGGCCATTGCCCAGGATGGGCCAGCTCCCCGCCCGGTCACGGGACGTTGAAGGGAAGTCGCGTGCCCGGTCCATGCGCACGGCATGCGGACGCAAGGCCAGCATCATGGAAGTTTCCACCTGCCCGGCGTGGATGCCGAAACGGTGTTCGTCTGCGCTGAAAAGCAGGTTGAGGTCTTGCCCCTGCTCGTCCGGCAAAGGCAGGTTGAACCAGCTGGCGCTGTACACCAGCAGGTCGCAACGGGCACGCAGTTCACGCCCCACCACGTCCATGATGCCGGCATGCCCGCCATGGCTGTTGAAGATGAGCAGCTTGCGCACACCCGCGCGGGCCACGGACTCGCCGATGTCGCACCAGAGGCGGATCAGCGTCTCGGGCCGCAGCGTGAGCGTGCCCGCGAAACGTTCATGTTCGGTGCTGAGCCCCACGGCCTGCGTGGGGAGAACGTAAACAGGCCAGCCTTCGCCCATGTGGGCGCCTGCGGCGGCCAGCACGCCATCCACCAGGTCGGCGTCAACCGACAGCGGCAGGTGCGGGCCATGCTGTTCCGTGGCGGCCACGGGCAGCACGGCCACGGTGCGCCCGGGGTCGAGCGCAGCGAAATCGGTGGTACAGAGGTCGCCCCAGCGGGGCAGGGAGGTGGACGCTGTCATGAGCGCATCTTAGCGGCCTGCGTAGAGCCAGCGGCGCGACCAGGGCAGCTCCTCGGACGAACGGCCGGCACGGCGGCACAGCACCTGGAAAAGCGATATCTGGTCGTGCTCGAACGCCCAGGCACAACCCGCCAGATAGACCCGCCAGATGCGCCACCGGCGTTCGTCCACCAGGGCCTTCAGACGTTCGGCGCGCGCCTCGAAGGTGTCGCTCCAGCAGCGCAGCGTGCGGGCGTAGTGGCGGCGCAGGCTCTCCACGTCGAAGGCCTCCAACCCGCCTTCCTGCATGGTGCGCAGCACGGTGCCGATGTGGGGCAGCTCCCCTTGCGGGAAGACGTATTTGTCAATGAAGCGCCCGCCGCCATGGGTGGTTTCGCCGTCACGCGCGTCGGTGGATGTGATGCCGTGGTTCAGGCACCAGCCATCGGGCGTGAGCAGGCCGTGGATGATGCGGAAGTAGTCCGCAAGATGTTTGAGCCCGACGTGCTCGAACATGCCGACGCTGGTGACACGGTCGAACGGACCAGTGACATCACGGTAGTCCTGCAGGCGGATCTCGACCTGGTCTTGCAGGCCTGCGGCGCGCACGCGCTCGCTGGCCAGGTCGAACTGGTTCTGCGACAGCGTGATGCCGACGCAGCGCGCGCCGAACTTCTGCGCAGCGCGCATGACCAGCGCCCCCCAGCCGCACCCGATGTCAAGCAGCCGCTGCCCGGGCCGCAACTGGATCTTGGCCAGGATGTGATCGACCTTCTTGCGCTGCGCCTCGGCCAGGGGTTCGTCACCGTTCTCGAAATACGCACAGGAATACACCATCGCTGGGTCCAGCCACTCCGCGTAGAACTCGTTGGAGACGTCGTAGTGGTACTGAATGGCCTGCTGGTCGGTCTTGCGGCTGTGGGTGAAGGTTTGCACCAGACGCTTGAGCGCCCCGCCCGTGTCGGCTTCGCCCAGTTCGGCCATGTGGTGGGCCATGTCAAGGATGTCGCCGATGTCCCCGCGCACGTCGATGCGTCCTTCTACGTAGGCCTCGCCCAGGCTGTCGAGCGACGGACTCAACAAGGCCGGCAGGGCAGAAGCGTCCCGCACATCAACCTCCACCAGGGGATGTTCAAACGCCCCCAGCATCCACGAATGCGCCGTGTCCTCGGCGCCGCTGGTGTGCCAGCGAACACGCAGCGGCAGATTCACTTTGTGCCGCAGGTGATCGACCCAGCCATCCAATGCCTTGTCCCACATCAGCATGCCGCAGCCCTCCTTCGCGTTCGCCACAGAAGCAGCCCATTTTTCACACACGAAGCAGATTTGAAAAGACCTTAGACCCCTTGTTTGGCATAGATTTTTTCTATCACCCAGGATCGGCCAAAATCGCATGCTGGAACTTTGCGGCCCTTCGCATCGTCTGATTCACGATACCCCCTCTCCCCTCCAACATGCGATCCTCCCTTGCTTCCTGGCTGTTGTGGGCCTTCCTCGCGCTGAGCATGACCGCCCAGGCCCAGACCGCGGCCTCCGGTGCCGTGGCCCGCAGCGAGCAGTCGCGTGCCGAGCTGCTGGTTCATGCGCCGGAAGGCGTGGCCCCGGGCAAACCGCTGTGGCTTGGCCTGCAGATTGAGCACGCACCGGATTGGCACTCCTACTGGAAGAACCCCGGCGACTCGGGCCTACCCACGGAACTGCAGTGGCAGCTGCCGCAGGGGCTGCAGACGGGCAACATCGTCTGGCCCACGCCGCGCAAGTTCCCGCTGGGTGAACTGGCCAACTATGGCTATGACGGCACGGTGCTGCTGCCCATCCCCGTCACCGTGGGGCCGGATTTCCGGGGAACACACCTGGACATCAGCCTGTATGCCACCTGGCTGATCTGCCGCAAGGAGTGCATTCCGGAAGAGGCCAACCTGAAACTGCGTTTGCCGGTGGATGGGTCTTTTGCCCTGCATGCGCAGGCTTTTGAAGCAGCGCGGGGCGCCGCACCCAAGGCCGTTCCCGCCGGCCAGAGCACGCTGTCCGCCGAAGGAGACCGGCTGAGCGTGAGCCTGCAGGGCCTCCCCGCAGACTGGCGGGGCCGGGCGTTGGAGTTTTTCCCTGAAGCCGTGGGCTTGATCGTCCCGGGGGCTGCCTGGCAGCAGGAGTGGGCGGGCAACACGTGGCGTGCCAGCATCCCGTTGTCACCGCAGCGCAGCGACAGTCCGGCAAACGTTGCACTGGTGGTGACGCCCGCCAACCCGCCCGGCGAGGGCCCGGGACTGGCCGGCGTGGCCATGACGGTGCCGGTTCCCGGCGGCTGGCCTGCCGTGGCGGCGGCGCCCATGGGAGCCTCGGATGCGCTGACTGCGGCGCTGGCACGCAATGCCGAGCGGGCCGCAAATGCACCGGCCACCAGCCCGCTTTCGCTGTGGATCGCCGTGCTGGGCGCGCTCGCTGGGGGCATCATTCTCAACCTGATGCCCTGCGTGTTTCCGGTGCTGGCCATCAAGGTACTTGCCTTTGCCCGCCAGGGCGGCCAGCATGCCACGCACCGCGCCAGCGGGCTTGCCTATACGGCCGGTGTCGTCCTGTCGTTCATGGCGCTGGGTGGGGTCCTGCTGGCGCTGCGCGCCGCTGGCGAGCAGCTGGGCTGGGGCTTCCAGCTGCAAAACCCAGCCATCGTGGCCGCGCTGGCCGTGCTCTTCACGGTCATCGGGCTGAATCTGGCTGGCCTGTTCGAATTTGGCACGCTGCTGCCCGGCTCGCTGGCCGGACTCCAGTTGCGCCACCCCGTGGCGGACGCCTTCCTCACCGGTGTGCTGGCCACCGCAGTGGCATCACCCTGCACCGCGCCGTTCATGGGGGCGTCGCTCGGTCTGGCCGTGGCGCTGCCCCCGGGACAGGCACTGGCCGTGTTCGCCGCGCTGGGGCTGGGCATGGCGCTGCCCTACCTGGCCGCCAGCTGGATACCGGCCTTTGCCCGGGCGCTGCCCCGGCCTGGCGCGTGGATGGAAACCTTCCGGCAGCTCATGGCCTTCCCGATGTTTGCCACCGTGGTGTGGCTGCTGTGGGTGCTGGGCCAGCAAAGCGGCATCGACGGCGCCGCTGCGCTGCTGATGCTGCTCGTGGCACTGGCCTTGACCATCTGGGCACTAGGCCGCCACGGACGGACCCGCGCGATCCTGGGTGCGCTGTCGGTCGCTGCGCTCGCCTGGCTGCTGTGGTCCATCGGCCCCAACGTAACGCGGCAACAGGACGCCGTGGCGGGCAGCACGCCCACCGGCGTCAGCGGTTTGGAATGGGAAGCCTGGACGCCGCAACGCCAGGAGACCCTGCTGGCTGGCGGCCAGCCGGTGCTCGTGGACTTCACCGCGGCCTGGTGCGTCACCTGCCAATACAACAAGCGCACAACCCTGTCCGACGCGGCGGTTCTTCGGGATGCCGCCGCCAAGAACCTGGCCTTGCTCCGGGCAGACTGGACACGGCGCGACCCCGCCGTCACGCAGGCCCTTGCCGGGCTGAACCGCAATGGCGTGCCCACATACGCCATCTACAGAAAGGGATATCCGCCAGTGGTGCTGACGGAAATCCTCACGGTGGAGGAGGTTCGGGGAGCCATTGCCGGACTCTGACGCCGGCGGACTCCAGCCAACAACCGACGGATTGGAGAAGCGCACATGAAACGACGTGAATGGACCCGGTTGAGTGCGGGCGTCCTTCTTGCTCCGGCCATGATGTGGCTGACGCCCGCCCGCGCGGGCACGCCTGGCCAGCCCGCGCCCGGCTTCACGCTCAGGGACACCGCCGGGCGCGCGGTGAGCCTGTCGGATTTCAAGGGCAAGCCGGTGGTGCTGGAATGGGTGAACCCAGGCTGCCCGTTCGTGCGCAAGCACTACCAGGGCAACATGCAGGCCCTGCAACGCGACTACACCGCGCGCGGCGTAGCCTGGCTGGCCATCAACTCCACCGACGAGACCAGTGCCGATTACCTCGAACCTGCCGCCCTGGGCCGCTGGATGACCGAACGGCAAGGCATGCCGACGGCCACGTTGCTTGACACGGACGGCACCGTCGGGCGCCGCTACGCGGCCAGGGTGACACCCCACATGTACCTGATTGATGCGCAGGGCCTTCTGGTCTACGCAGGAGCGATCGACAGCATCGCCTCGGCCCGTGTCGGCGACATTGAAAGGGCCACGAACTACGTGCGGCAAGGGTTGGACGAGCTGCTGGCAGGCAAGCCGCTGAGCCGTTCCGGCAGCCAGGCCTACGGCTGCTCGATCAAATACAAGGTTTGAGCCAGCGGCCGCCTGGGCCGGGCAACCGGCCGTGGCGGGATAATCCGGGGGTTCAGAAGATTTCGAAAGATACCCCCATGAGCTTCGCACCCCTGCAGAACGACACCTTCCTGCGCGCCTGCCTGCGCCAGGCCACCGACTACACCCCCCTGTGGCTGATGCGCCAGGCGGGGCGTTACCTGCCCGAATACCGCGCCACCCGCGCCAAGGCGGGCAGTTTCATGGGACTGGCCACCAACGTGGATTACGCCACCGAGGTGACGCTGCAGCCACTGGACCGCTACGCGCTGGACGCGGCCATCCTGTTCTCCGACATCCTCACCGTACCCGATGCCATGGGCCTGGGCCTCAGCTTCGCCCTAGGCGAGGGGCCCAAGTTCGAAAAAACGGTCCGCACCGAAACCGACGTGGCCGCCCTGGCCGTGCCCGACATGGACAAGCTGCGCTACGTGTTCGACGCGGTGACTTCCATCCGCCGGGCACTCAACGGGCGCGTGCCGCTGATCGGGTTCTCCGGCAGCCCCTGGACGCTGGCCTGCTACATGGTCGAAGGCGGCGGCTCCGATGACTACCGCCACGTCAAGACCCTGATGTACAGCCGCCCCGACCTGATGCACCGCGTGCTGGAAATCAACGCCGATGCCGTGGCCCTGTACCTGCGCACCCAGATCGAAGCCGGCGCCCAGGCAGTGATGGTGTTCGACAGCTGGGGCGGCGTGCTGGCGGATGGCAACTTCCAGGACTTCAGCCTGGCCTACACGCGCCGCGTGCTGGCCCAGCTGCCGCGCGAGCACGACGGCAAGGTCATCCCGCGCATCGTTTTCACCAAGGGCGGCGGCCTGTGGCTGGACGACATGGCCGGCCTGGACTGCGACGTGCTGGGGCTGGACTGGACCGTCAACCTGGCCAAGGCGCGTGCCCAGGTGGGCGGCGTGGCTGGCGGCCCGGGCAAGGCGTTGCAAGGCAACCTGGACCCCAACGTGCTGTTCGCCCCGGCCGAACAGGTGGCCGCCGAGGCGCGGCGCGTGCTGGACAGTTTCGGCACCCCGCACACAGACCGCGGCACGTCCGGGCCGACGCACATCTTCAACCTGGGCCATGGCATCAGCCAGCACACCCCGCCCGAGAACGTGCAGGTGCTGGTGGACACCGTGCACGCCCATTCCCGCCAACTGCGCCAGAACGCACGGTGACGGTGCAACAAGCCTCGCGAAGCGCCCTCCAACACGGGGCGCCTAGCACAAAAAACAGGCGTGCCGGCGCTTGACAGGTGCATCTTATGCACATTTCTTTGAATGCACCGCAGCATGGCGATTTTTCGCATATGTGGACGCACCGGCTACGGAAATACATTGCAAGTCATTGATTTCATTGAACAATGACAACTGCTCATTTTCTAGGCAAGCCAATCAAGGCCTTGATTTTCAAGGCCTTGCGCGGCGGATTCAAAGACTATCAACAAAGTTATCCACAGAAAATCTGAGCAAGTGTCATATTTTTTTACAAATCAATGACTTACCCGGATTTCCACAACAATGACTGAGGAAACGCTGGCAAACCCGCGCCACTGGACCGAGGTGGTCGTGACCACGCCAGCACACAGCGGGCTGGGACCGACACTGGGTTATTGGAGTGAGCGGCCGCTTGCGCCGGGCACCTTGGTGCGTGTGCCGCTGGGCTCGCGCGAGGTTCTTGGAATGGTCTGGGACGCCCCCGCTGAACCGCCGTCGCCAGAGCTGCAGGCACTGGCGCGCCCGGTGCAGCAGGTGTTCCAAGAGTTGCCCCCCCTGGACCAGCGCTGGCGCCAGCTTGTCGCCTTTGCTGCGCGCTACTACCAGCGCAGCCTGGGTGAACTGGCCCTGGCGGCGCTGCCGCCCCAGTTGCGTGAACTCAACGGCGAACAACTGCAACGCCGCCTGAAGAAGCGCAAGCCCACTGAAACGGCGACCACCGCGTTGCCCCAAGGCCCGGCGTTGAGCCCGGAACAGGCAGATGCGCTGAACAAGCTGGAGCAAGCTGGCAAGCCTGTGCTGCTTTTCGGCGCCACGGGCAGCGGCAAGACCGAGGTTTACCTGCGCGCCGTGCAGGACATGCTGGCCCGCGACCCGCAGGCTCAGGCGCTGGTGATGGTGCCCGAGATCAACCTGACGCCGCAACTGGAGGCCCGCTTCGCCGAACGCTTCCCGGCGGGCAGCGTGGTGTCCCTGCACAGCGGGCTCACCCCTGCGCAACGTTTGAGCAGCTGGCTGGCAGCCCACCTGGGTCAGGCGCGCATTGTGCTGGGCACCCGCATGGCCGTGCTGGCCAGCCTGCCAAGGCTGCGCCTGATCGTGGTGGACGAGGAGCACGACCCCAGCTACAAGAGCCAGGAGGGTGCCCGATATTCAGCCCGTGACCTGGCCGTCTACCGCGCCCACCTGGGCGCCGACAACGGCCCCTGCCAGGTATTGCTGGGCTCGGCCACACCCTCACTGGAAAGCTGGCACGCCGCCCAGCAAGGCCGCTACCTGCGCCTGACCATGCCGCAGCGCGTGGGTGGCGGCGCCTGGCCGCGGCTGCGCCTGGTGGACATGAACCACCAGCCCAAGCACACCGTGCTGGCGCCCGCACTCGTTCAGGCCATGGCCGACCGCGCCGCGCGCGGCGAGCAGAGCATGGTGCTGCTCAACCGCCGGGGCTACGCGCCCGTGCTGGCCTGCCACGACTGCGGCTGGAAAAGCAATTGCCCGCATTGCAGCGCACACACCGTCTTTCACAAGATCGACCGCACGCTGCGCTGCCACCACTGCGGCCACACCACGCGCGTGCCGCGCGCCTGCCCGGAATGCGGCAACCTGGACATCACCCCCATGGGGCGCGGCACCGAGCAGATCGAGGAGCAGCTTGCAGGCCTGCTGGCCGATGCGCGCCGCCCCGATGGCAGCCCGGTACGCGTGGCACGCATCGACGCCGACACCACCCGGGCCAAGGGCAGCCTGGAAAGCCGCCTGGCCGACATGCACGCGGGCGAAGTGGACGTGCTGGTGGGCACGCAGATGATTGCCAAAGGCCATGACTTTCGCCGCATCACCCTGGTAGCGAGCGTGAACACCGACAGCGGACTGTTCGCCAGCGACTACCGTGCCCCGGAGCGCCTGTTTTCGTTGTTGCTGCAGGCCGCAGGGCGGGCGGGCCGCGACGCCGCCTTCGTTGCCGAACAAGGCAGCAGTGTGGAACTGTGGGTGCAGACCTGGTACCCCCAGCACCCGCTGTTCGCAGCCCTGGCCCGGCACGACTATCCGGCATTTGCCGAGCAGCAACTGAGCGAACGGGAAACCGCCCAGATGCCGCCCTACGCCTACCAGGCTCTGGTACGCGCCGAGGCTCGCACGCAGGAAGCCGCACAAGCCCTGCTGACCCTGGCGGCACAGGCGGGCGACGGTCTGCCGGGGCGTGAACAGCTGACGCTGTACCCCGCTGTGCCCATGGCCATCCAGCGGGTAGCCAATGTGGAACGCGCCCAGATGCTGGTGGAAAGCACCTCGCGCCCCGCTCTGCAGGCCTTCCTGGCCGCCTGGCAGGACACGCTGCACAGCCTGCGTGGGCTCCCCGAGACCCGTGGGGTGATCCGATGGGCCATCGACGTGGACCCGCTGGCGATCTGAACGCCGGGATCGGCCCACAGGACTCTGCTAAGCCGTCGCCGCCGTGGCTACGCCTAGCTCCCGCATCATTTGCTCCCGCATCACGAATTTCTGCACCTTGCCGGTCACCGTCATGGGCATCTCCTGCACGAAGCGGATGTGTCGTGGCACCTTGTAGTGCGCGATCTGATCGCGGCAGAATTCGCGAACCTCGGCTTCCGTGCATGCCATGCCGGGCTTGACGATGATCCAGGCACACAATTCCTCGCCGTACCTCGCATCGGGCACGCCGAACACTTGGACAGATTGCACCTTGGGATGCCTGAACAGGAACTCTTCGATCTCTCTGGGATAAAGATTTTCGCCCCCGCGTATCACCATGTCCTTGACCCGCCCAACGATGTTGCAGTACCCGTCGGCATCGATCACCGCCAGATCGCCGGTATGCATCCAGCCATCGCGCACGGCCTCGCCGGTACGCAACGGATCCCCCCAGTAGCCCCGCATGACCGCATAACCCCGGGTGCAAAGCTCCCCCTTCTCACCCACCGCCACCGTGCGTCCTTCCGGATCGACCAGCTTGACCTCCAGGTGGGGCTGAACCTGACCCACCGTGGTCACCCGGCGCGCCAGCGGATCGTCGGCCGAACTCTGGAACGACACGGGGCTGGTTTCCGTCATCCCGTAGGCGATCGTGACCTCTGACATGTGCATTTCGGCCACAACACGTTTCATGGTTTCGATGGGACAGGGGGAGCCGGCCATGATCCCGGTCCGCAAGGTGGACAGATCAAAACGGTCAAATTCGGGGTGATCCAACTCGGCAATGAACATCGTGGGCACACCGTGCAGGGCGGTGCAGCGCTCCTCCTGAACGGCGGACAACGTGTCCACCGGATCAAAGGCTTCGCCGGGGAATACCATGGCCGCCCCGGTCGCCACGCACGCCAGAACCGATAGCACCATGCCAAAGCAGTGGTAGAGCGGGACTGGGATGCACAACACGTCCTGCTCGGTGAAACGCATGGCCCGCGCCACAAACCGTGCGTTGTTGACGATGTTGTGGTGCGTCAGCGTGGCCCCCTTGGGGCTGCCGGTGGTCCCGCTGGTGAACTGGATGTTGATGGGGTCGTGACAATCCATGACCGGTATGTGCAAGGCCGCCGTGGCCCGGCCCTGCGCCAGCACCGTATCGAAATTGCACATCCCCGTGGAGGGGGCTGCCCCCATACGGATAACCACCCGCAAGTCGGGCAGACGAGTGGCCAGAAGCGCGCCTGGCTCGGCCTTGTCCAGCTCGGGCACCAATCCTTTCAGCAACTGCAGGTAGTCAGACGTTTTCAGCCGCTCCGCCAGCACGATCGCCCGGCAACCGGAGACACGCAACGCATGCTCCAGTTCCGACTGGCGATAGGCGGGGTTGATGTTAACCAGGATCACCCCCAGCCGGGCTGTGGCAAACTGGGTCAAGAGCCACTCTGCCCGGTTGGGGGACCAGATGCCCAGCCGGTCCCCTTTGCGCAGCCCGAGGGCCTGCAAGCCGGCTGCGAAAGCGCCAACCTCGTTGTCAAACTCCCGCCAGGTCCAGCGTGTTCCACTGGCGCGGAACACTGCCGCCAAGCGGTCTGGCCACTGGCGGGCGGCCTCTCGCAACAGGCCATCAACGGTCAGCAAGGACAGCGGCACATCCGCCGCTCCCCTCACGTGGGCGAGTCCGCCGCTTGGCACAATGCCCAGACGGGGGGCTTCAGCGATCATGGTTTGTCTCCTGGATACTGTTGTTGTTCGTCAGCCGCCATTCAGCGGGTGAACACCTGCGGCGATGCCGCCCCCATGTCTCCACCGGGCAGGTTCACCATCGTCAACGGCTTGAGGTTTCCGGCGTCGTACACCGCCACGCTGTTCCAGGTACCGCCGAGGTACACCTTGCTGCCGTCCCGGTTCATCGAGACGGTGTAGAAGGAGTAGGGAATCTCGGCCGCGGCGAGCAGCTTCTTCTGCTTGATGTCGTACTTCGCCAACCGGTTCAGGACACCGTAGATCAGGTTCGGATCCTTGGGTGAACGGACCCCGGTGAAGTAAATCTCGGTCAGCGGCCCGAAATCGCGCGTCTCGGTCTGGCCTGTGCGCAGGTTGACATTGAAGAATCCGTATATCCAGTCTGCCGTGGCCGGGTCGTCGGACTTGCCCTTGAACTTGGCCGTGGTGTAAAGGATGGTCAGGTCGTCGTTGGTGTTCTTCATCGGCCAGACGCTCAGCACGTCGGGCGGCGCATAACGCGGCCGCTTCCAGTTGCGCGATGCGATGGCTACGGTGTGCTGACCTGTCTGCGGGTCGTACTTGTAGATGTCCGGCCCCACCATGTACAACGATCCGTCGTGCCCCGTCGCCATGACCGAGACCTGGCGCGGTGCAGGCAGCGTGCGCACCGGTTTCGCGCCTTCCCCTGCCCGTGCGTCGTACACCGCCAGCCGCGGCTCTCCGATGCGGTAGTGGTCAGCGTTAAGAGTGGTGGGAGTCTGGATCACGTAGAGCTGCTTGCTGTCGTTGCTCAGCGCCAGCGCGAAAAGGGCTTTGGCCCGCTCGGTGCTCTGCTGCGACATGGCAGCCTGGAACACCACCTTGCAGGTGTCAAGCTCAATGCCGTGGACCTGATCGAAGCGGTTGGTGACCAGGTATGCCACGGCCTTGTCGGGCGACATCACCAAGGTCGCCGGCCCCACCGTACCTGGCACGGCACAGGTCTTGTAGAGCGTATCGGTCTTCAGGTCCAGCACGTGGAGGTTGTCGGGGTAGTTGCCCACCACGTAGTACTCATCCCCCTTCACCAAGGGTTTGTCGGCGTTCAGCGGCGCGGCACCGGCCAGGGTTGGGGCGGCCAGGGCCAAAGCCAGGCCGCACCATGCAAGCGCAAAAGTATTCTTCATGGGAAAACTCCGTGTCTGTGTCAGTCTTTGGGAAAGACGGTGCCCAGGTTGCGCCAGTCGTCGCGGGTGCTGTGGGCGTTTTTGTTCCAGTCCGGGTAGGTGTTCATGGTGTCGGGCACCTGGGCCGGCCACCAGCAGGGATCGGCGCAGCCATACAGGTCGGCCTCCATCGGTTGACACAGCGATGCGACGCCGCCGAAGGCATCGACCTCCCAGCCGGGGTCGAACGTGCTCGTGCAACCCGCCACGCTCTGCATGGCTACAACGTCTTCGACCTTGTTCTGTTCGGCCGCCTGGTCCAGCAGCTGGGCCTTCTGGTTGATGGCTTGTAGGTGTTTCATTTCAGTGCACCTTTCGCGGAGAGATGAATCGGTCGATGAAAGAGGGGTTGTTCGCCATGATCTGGCTGTACACGCCGATGCCGAAGTCCACCCAGTCGCGCATCAGGTTGCAGTAGTGGTAGGTTGGGTGGATCGGGTCCTGGTAGCGGGCGTAGCTCTCGTGGTAACAGCCGCCAGCGCAGAAGTTGCGTATGCGGCAGGTCTCGCAGCCCGTGCCGGTACGGTCCAGCCGCTGGTCAAGGAACTCGCCCAAGGCTTGTTTCTCTATCCCTGCCCGAACGTCGCCAAAGGTCGGCAGGGACGAGCCAGTGAACCGGTGGCACAGGTTGAGCCCGCCGCTGTGGTCCACCGCCAGCATCTTCAACCCCGCACCACAGGGCAGCGCCTTGCGCTGGCCTTCGTGCAGATCGGTGATGAGTTGGTGCAGATTGGAAAACCCGGTGGTGCGGCCTTGAAGCGCCTCGTTGAGGTAACGCTCCCCCAGTTTTTTGAAGCCGTCGAACACCGCCTGCAATTCCTCCGGCGTGAGGTTGAAGGTGTCGATGTCGCCCGACGTCACGGGCGCAAAGCCGACCTCGGCAAAACCCAGTTCGTTGAACAGGTGGTCCCAGATACGCTCGACCTCGGTGGTCCCGTGGGTGAGCGTGACGCGCGCGCCGATGGGCCGCGACGTGTAACGTGCCAACAGCTTGCGAGCCTTGTCGCTCACGGTACGGTAGGTGCCTTTGCCACCTACAGTGCGCCGGTTGCGGTCGTGGATCGCCTGCGGACCGTCCATGCTGATGGAGAGGCCGAAGCGGTGCTCGTCCAGCCAGTCCACGATCTCGTCTGTCAGCAGGGTGGCGTTGGTCGTCATCACGAAGTCCACCTTCTTGCCCAGCTGGGCGAAGCGGGCCTCACAGAACTCCACCACCTGGCGGATCAGCCTGTAGTTGGACAAGGGCTCGCCACCGAAGAACACCACACTGAAGCGTTGCTCGTCCGGTGACTCGGCCAGCATCAGCTCAATCGACTGCTGCGCCGTCTCCAGCGACATGCGCCGCCCCTTGTCGGGGGTGTCCAGGTCTTCCTTGTAGCAATAGGTGCAACTGAGATTGCAGCCGGTGTTGACGTTCAGCACCACCGTGTTGATGGCCAAGTTGCCCAGGGTGGATACCGGCTTGGCCACCGGTGCAGGGCGGCCATCGCTCAACAGGTCCAGCGTCAGCAGTTCTCCGACGGTCTCGCGCAGGTCCTGCTCGTCGAACCGCCCGCGCAGTTGCTGCACCAGCTGGTCGGCGTTGATGGACTGCGTGCGTACCCGCTCCAGCACGGTGTCGGTCAACTCGTCGATACCGTACAGCGCGTTGGTGGGGATGTGCAACATCATGGTGCGCTCACCCACCCGCACCCGGTGCAGGTTGTGTTCACGCAAGGTCAGTGTGTCACTCATGGTGTGCTCCTTGGTGCGTTCTTCAGGGCAAGGGCGGGTTGTTCCAGCGCTGCACGGTCACGATGAAGTGGCCTTTGCCCACCAGGGTACGGGCGCCATCCTTCACCTTGGCGACGGCGTTGAGGTTGCCGGCGTTGTTGGTGCTCATGCGGCGCAGGGGGTTGGGCCCGGCTCCGCCTGGGGTGAATACCCCTGTATCGGCGTTCATGGCACCAGCGAACTCCACGTCACGGTCATGCTTCGCGGTGTCGTCGAACGGTTCCACCGACCACTGGGCAGGCACGGGGCCGATCGCGTAGTCGTCCTTGGTGCCCCGCTTGCGATCGGGCCCGGCCGAGTGGGCGATGGCTTCGAACCGGCCGTGCACCACCGGCGTGGAGCCGCCATTGCCACCCACGCGGCCAATGGCATAGCCGGGCGTCACGGTGACGTAGTCGACGCGGTCAAACACAGCCAGCGGCACTGGCGCAGCCTGTCCTACCGCCAGGGCTTTCACCCCTCGCGCGGCCGACTTGGCGGCGGCCACCTTGAGCACCCATTGCTGGCTGTCGCGCGACACGGCTTCCACCAGCGTCAGGCCCTTGGGCAGGGTCAGTGGACCATCCAGCCCCGCGCCGACGATGCGCAGTGTGGCCGTTTCACCCACGCGGATGTGGGCGGGCTGCAACCCCACCACCTGCGCTGCGCCGCCCTGGCGTGCCGCGGTCAGGTCCCCGCCGTTCTCATCGTGCTCGCGCTCGAAAAGGCGGCCGCTGAGACGGTCACCGTCCAGGGCCAGCACCTGCCGCATCTTGACGCCCCCCAACTCCAGGTCGGCACGCCATTCAAAACCAGTGTAGACGATGGCCTGCCCCATACCCGAAAGGGGCGTGCCGTCGGCAAAGCTGGCTTGCACGGACAAATCGTACCGGTCCGGTACCGGACCGGCCTTCACCTCCATCTGTCCGGCATAGTCGCCCCTACCGGGCCAGCGGCCCGCGAAGCTCCAGGTACCCACCGGGCTTACCGCAGGCTTGGCCTTCCAGTCAGCCCAGGCCTTGGATTCGTAGGGGTACTGCTTGGCCAGCCACGGCACCATCTCCTTGAACGCAATGTTGACCCAGTCACGGTCACGGGCCATGGCCTGGTATTCGATCGTGGGGTATTGCCCCACATGGAAATGCACCAGGTGCTCCCACTCGGCAAGCGGGCGGCGCTGCAACTCCACCCGGGCACCGGAGTGGCAGCGCGCGCACATCTGGCCGAAAAGTTCGGTCTTGTGGCTCTCGATGGTATTCATGCGCCGCTCCATGGCGTAACGCGCGCCTTGCGTTTCCGCCGGGGCCAGCCCCTGGGTGTCGGCCAGATGCTTGACCACGGTGCGCACCTCGTCGGACGACAAAGGTGCGCCGTGCACCACCCGCATGCGTGTGACCGTCATCAGCCACCCTTCGGGCGACTTTCGATGCTGGAAGCGGTTGATCTGCCCTGCCTGGCTGGTGTGGCAGGTCATGCACTTGGTGTCAATGATCTCCGTCGCGGACTGCGCGGCGGCGCTATGGGCAAACATGCCCGCGAGCGATGCGAACACCGCCAGCGGAACGAGTTGCCCCCTGAGTCGGGCAAATGGCGTCATGGATTCTCCTCATGGCAACGAACCGCTCCTCAGCGGCACGGTTTCATGCTAGGGAGAATCCCGATGGCGCCATAGCCATTTTTGGCAAACGCTACGGCCTTCGGGCGGCGGCATGTTTTTTGCAGATCGGACAACGCTCCCTGACCCCCGCCCCGTTTCAGTGCCCGCCCTCGATGGCTTCGCTTTCTGCCCGACCATGAACCGTTTCACTGGATTTGCCACACCGCGACCGTTGGACGCCCCTCAGGTCTCGATTCGGGTGAGCGACACCCATGATGCGGACGAACAGGCTGCGTGTCTTGCAGGCTGGGGCCAGTGTTACGAGCAGATGAGCAGCGGTGCGTTCGACGGACATTTCGAGTCCTACCGGTTTGACGGTATCGAGCTGTTCTGCGAACGATCCAATCAAGTCATCCAACAGTACGGGCAGCCACAATCCGGCTGCATGACGGTGGCCGCCGTGCAGGGCAGCGACAGCAACGGCTATTTCTGCGGCCTGCCTCTCAAGCAAGGTCACTATTTTTTCCTTCGCGGCGGCAAGGAGTTCCACTTTCGCACCCCACTGCAGATTGAGGTGACTGCCGTTTCTGTCGACTTGCAGGCGTTTGGGGAGTACTGTGAACGCGTGGGTGAATTGCCGCCCCCCGGTGCCTGTGTGGACAATGGTCTGTTGCCACAACGCCCGTCAGACGATCTGGCCGGCCTGCTGCGGAGCCTGCTGAGCAGCCTGCGCCACACACCCGACATGCTGAACCACCCAACCCTGCGGCACTGCCTGACTGAAAGCCTGCACAGCACCCTGCTCAACCTGTGCGGACCAGCCGAAACCGTAGGCAAGGACCTGACGGCCAGTTGCCGGCAGTACGTCGTCAACAAGGCGCGCGACTACATGGGCGAACACATCGACGCGCCCATCACCGTCAGCGACCTGTGCGCCCACATCCGGGTATCCCGGCGTACCTTGCAGTACGCCTTCCAGGACGTGCTGGGCACCAACCCGGCCCGTTACCTGCGGACCATGCGCCTCAACGGTGCGCGCCGGGACATCCGGCGCCAGACCGACGACCAGACCGCTCTCGCGGACATCGCCGCGCGTTGAGGTTTCTGGCACCCGTCGCGCTTTGCGTCGGAATACAAATCGCTGTTTGGCGAATTGCCGTCGCAGACCCTGCGTTCGGCGTTGTCCCACTGAGTCAGGGCAAGGGCAGCCATCCCTGTGCCCGCATCCAGTCCAGGACAGCCTGCGCGCGCGACAGCGAACAGTGGCAGATCGCTGCGATGGCAGCGGGGGCATCCGATGCTCCCTGCACCGCACGCCACGCGTCTGCGGCAAGCATCCCATCCACGTGCCAGACCCCCAGCGGTTGCGCCTCGGTGACCACCACCTCCGCCAGGCGGATACGGTCCCGGTCGATCACTGGCCGCCACGCCACCTGAGGCCTGGCCAGCCCATTAGGTGCATGGGCGGGCAGAGTATCCGGCCAACTTCGCCGTTTGGCCCAGAACGGCGACTCGGGCCAGCGACTTTCCTGCGCGTAAAAGTCGCGGCCGATGCGGGCGAACCGGTCAAACAGCCCCGCCACCCGCTCCTGGTGGAAACGCCGGGCCACGGCAGCGTCGCCCGGATGGCGCAACAGGGTATGAACCACCATGGGCGCCTGCAGGGCAGACGACAAGGACTGGAACATGCCGTTGCCGGACAACGGGTCGGCCGCCATGGCGGCGTCTCCCACCCTTATCCAGTCGTCGCCACACACTTCCGGCGCCATCCACGCAGTGCTGGTACGCGCATGGGTACGCCATGCAGCCCCGGCATGCACGCCAAACCCGCGGGCCCGTGCGATCGGCGCCAGCCGCTCCAACACCCAGTGAGTCAAATCTGCACGGGGTGGAAACCGGGTGGCATCCGGGTCAATGGTCCACTGCCAACTGGTTGCCCCGCTGGGCAAACGGGCCATCCAGGCCCAGCCGTCCTCCAGGCTGACCACCGCACTACCGGGCGGGCCACCAGCCACGCCCTGGCTGTGGCACAGCAAGGCCACGGTTTCGGGCCCGCGCAACACCCCTTCGGGCGGGTGCGGGGCCTGCCGCCCCCGCGCCTCCACCACAAACCCGGCGCGCACGACCATGGCTGGGCCCCCGTCGGCCGGCTGCAACACAAGCTCGTGCCCCCCGCTGGCGCGTTGCCACCGCGTCACGCGTGCTGCCCAGCGCTCAATGCCGTGAGACGGCAACTCGGCCCACAGCAGGGCATCGAACCGGGTGCGGTCCACCAGACGCTCGCGGTTCACCGCCGTCTGTTTGTCTGCCCATTCGGCTTGCCTGGGTGAAGGAACCTGGATGGCATCCAAGGCGACCCGGATGCCCACGCTCTGCAAACCCGCCACCACCCGATCCGAGACGCCTTCGATCGCGTCAAACGACCTGGGCACGCCGACCACTGTCACCGCATGGCCCAGGCGCTGCAGTCCCAGCGCCGCGGCCACCCCGGCAGGTCCGGCCCCCAACACCACGATGGGACGCTCCTGCTCCATCAGCCGGTCCGCCTTTCCGGGCCACGGAAGTCGGCCTGATTCACCAGGGCTTGCCACACCGCGTCAAGCCGTGGCGTCAAACCTGCAGCACACCAAGCTGCCACACGCCCGGCCAGGTGAGCGCTGGCCATGCTTGCCCCCGCGTGACGCCTGTCACCGTCCGGTGGCAGGACGCAGGCGCCAAAATCGGCATGAGGCAAACCCAGCGCGGAATGCTGGCCTGGGCCACAACGGGCATCGCCCATCACGCGGATAACACCGGGATAACTGGCTGGAAACACCGCCCCACCCCGCGCTGGTGCAGAAGCCAGCAGCACACAACCTTGCGCCAGGGCGCGCTCACAGACCGCGCGCAGGGCCGGATAGTCCTGCCGCACACCGAGGCTCAGGTTGACCACAGCCGCGCCCTGATCGATCACCCAGTGAAGTGCGTTCGCCACGGTGTCGCCGTCGGTGCGCAGTTGCGCGCCAAACACCTGCGCCACGCAGAAGCGGGCGCAGGGGGCCTGCAGGGCAATCGCATCCATGACCCGCGAACCGTGCCCCTGTACATCGCGCCCCACTCCGTCCTGCACAAACACGCGTGAATGCAGCACGCGGTCAGCCAGGTGCATGGGGTAGCCGCTGTCCACGACACCCACGCGGACCAAGACGCCTTCAGCCATGCGCCTCCTCCAAGGTGCCTGTGTGCACTGTCAGTTGACCACGCTCCAGATGAAGGCGCAACGCGGCCCCCGTCCAGGCACTGTTGCGGTGACTGACAACGATACGGGTCCTGTCACCGAAAGCGTCTTCGATCTGTGCGAGCACCTCGGCCTCCAGGGCATCATCCAGCGCACTGGTGGCCTCATCCAGTATCAACACGGCAGGGTTCTGGAGCAGTGCCCGGGCAATGGCGATGCGCTGCCGCTGCCCCCCCGATGCTGTCTGCCCACGCTCACCCAACCAAGTGTCCAGGCCTTCAGGCAGGCTGTTCACCCAGGCTGTCAAGCCAGCGCGCTCCACCGCCTTTGCCACCTGTTCGTCGTCGGCTTGCGGGCGTGCGTAGCGCACGTTGTCCCGCAAGGAGGCCCGAAACAACACGATGTCCTGACTCACCACCGCCACGGACTGCCGCAAGTCCTTCAGGCGCAAGCGGCGCAAATCCACCCCGTCCAGCAGGACGGCTCCCGCGTCGGGGTCGCTGTGCCGCAACAGCAGGTCGATCAACGTGCTCTTGCCCACGCCTGACGCACCCGATATGACGGCTTTCCGGCCTGCAGGTATGCACACGCTCACACCGTCCAATACCATTCCTTCCCGTCCGGGGTGGCTGAAGCGAACGCCGTCGAGGCGAAACTCACCCCTGACGGGTGACGGCAAAGGCCGCGCATCGGCAGCGTCGACCACCGTGACGGGCTCCTGTCGCAGGGTGGCCACCCGGTCCAGGCTGACACGCACTTTCTGCAAGCCCACATACCAGCCCAGCAAACTGTTGAGCGGGCCACTGGCCATGCCCAGGTAGGTAGAGAAGGCCACCAGCGACCCCAGCGCCCACTGGCCGTCGATGACCCACAGACCTCCGACCAGGAAGGACAGAGCCCTCGTCCACGCCGTCAACTGCCCAGGGACTGCGTGGGTCACGAACTCCAGAACCTGCAGGCGCAGCAAGGCCGACAGGTAGTGTCCGTGCACGCGATCAAGCCGGCGCGCCTCGCGGGCCTCCTGCCCGCTGGCCTGCACAAACTTCAAGACCGGCAACACTTCCACGAAGAAACTGGAAACATCGCTGCCCCGCTCCCGCAATTCACGGGTGCGCTCGGCGACCCTGGGCCGCAAGCGGTAAAGCCACCACCACTCCAGCGGCAACAACACCAGAACCATCAGCGCCAGCTCCCAAGACAACCAAACCAGCCAAGCCAACGCCCCCAGCAACCCAAGAATGTTCGTCAGCAGGGCAAACAAGCTGTCCACGGCAAACCGCTGTATCTCTGACACATCGCCGTCCAGCCGCGACAGCACGTCCCCTGTGCGCCAACGACTCAACGCGGACGGTGACAGCTTCTGCAAATGGTCGAATACGTCCCGCCGCAGGTCAAACAGCACCGCAGCCGACAGCCGGGTGTGCAGGTAGCGGTTCAGACCGGCCAACAGCGTGGCCGCCAGCCCCACGCCCAACATCAGGAGCACGGTGGTCCACAAAACCGTCTGGTTGCGTGCAATCAGGCCATCGTCGATCAGGTGTTTGACCAGGATAGGCTGAACCAGCACCAGACCGGACGCCAGCAGCGACAACCCCAGCACCAGCACCATGGCCCGGCTGCGCGGACGCACGAAGCCAAACAGCCACCCCCAGGTTGGGCGTGGCGGAATGCGGTCAGGAACCTGGGCACCGTCCATGCCCTGATGGTGGCACAAGCCCGTGCCAAACCGGTGGTGGTGTAGCGCGAATACCGCAAACGCACGCGTTTGCCAAAACTGGCTATCAGCGCAGCAGCGCCACTGCCCCCGAGAACGAGAAAAACGCCAACGCCGTGGACACCAGGATGATGCGCGCGATGCGGCCGTTGTCCGCCCCGAAACGCTCCGCCAGCAGCGAGACGTTGCTGGCGCTGGGCAGCGCCGCCACCAGCACCATCACCGTCAGCGCAAACGGATTCAACGGCACCCCCAGCTGGATGGCGGCCGAGCCCGCCAGCAGCACCAGCACCGGGTGCAGCACCAGTTTCATTACCGCCACCGGCACGTAATCGCTCAGTGGCATGGGGTGGTCGGCCTGCATCTGCGAGCGCGCCAGCACCGCGCCAATGGTGAAAAGCGCCACGGGTGACGCCGCGTCGGCCAGCAGCCAGACGGTTTTCTCGATGGGCACCGGCAAGGTGAACTGCAGCGCCGAGGCCGCCGCCCCCAGGATGATGGCCCAGGGCATGGGGTTGCGCACCACACCGCTGAGTGCCTTGCCCGCCGCGGCGGCAGCACCACCCTCGCCCCCGTCCAGCCGCGACAGGGCAATGCACAGCGAACTGGTGACCACCATGTCCACCACGATGAGCACGATCACCGGCCCCGCGCTCTGCGGGCCCAGCAGCGCCGCCAGCAGCGGCACGCCCATGAAGCCGGTGTTCGGGAAGGCAGCCACCAGCGCGCCCATGGAGGCGTCGTTCCAGCCGATGCGCCCCCCTTTGGTCATGGCAATCGCAAACCCCACCATGATGAGCGCGCACAGCAGGTACACGCCGAACACCGACGCGTCCAGCAACTGGGCGATGGGCGTGGTGGAGCCGAAACGGTAAAGCATGGCCGGCAGCGCGAAATACAGCACGAAGCTGTTGAGACCAGGAATGGCCTCCAGCGGCAGCATGCGGCGGCGGGCGGCAACGAAACCGCCTAGCACCAGGGCGAAGAAAGGGAAAGTGACGAGCAGAATATTCAGCACGCCCGCGATTCTCTCACCCGTTATCATCGACCGCTTTGCGCCCCGTCCCCGACACGACATGTCCGCCGGTCTGAACTTTGCCCAGCTCGAAGCCGTGAACCACCTGGCCGGCCCCTGCCTGGTGCTGGCGGGCGCGGGTTCCGGCAAGACGCGCGTCATCACCCACAAGATCGCCCGCCTCATCCAGGCGGGTCTGGTGGCCAACCGCATTGCCGCCATCACCTTCACCAACAAGGCCGCCGCCGAAATGCGCGAGCGCGCCCGCCAGCTGGTGGGCAAGCCTGCCAAGGACGTGCTGATCTGCACCTTCCACTCCCTGGGCGTGCGCCTGCTGCGTGAAGACGGCGCGGTGCTCGGCCTCAAGAGCCAGTTCTCCATTCTGGACAGCGACGACATCACCTCCATCCTCAAGGACTGCGGCGGCACCACCGACGCGGCCACCGCGCGCGGCTGGCAATGGACCATCAGCGGCTGGAAGGGCGCCGGGCTGACCGCCGAGCAGGCCCTGGCCCAGGCTCGCGACGAGAACGAGCGCGTGATTGCCCTGGTGATGGCCAAGTACCAGGAACGCCTGAGCGCCTACCAGAGCGTGGACTTTGACGATCTGATCGCCCTGCCCCTGAAGCTGCTGCAACAGCACGAGGAGGTGCGCGCCAAGTGGCAGAAGAAGCTCGGCCACGTGCTGGTGGACGAGTACCAGGACACCAACGCCACCCAGTACGAGCTGCTCAAGCTGCTGGTGGGCGAAAACGGGCGTTTCACCGCCGTGGGCGACGACGACCAGTCCATCTACGGCTGGCGTGGCGCCACGCTCGACAACCTCAAACGGCTGCCACAGGACTTCCCTGCCCTCAAGGTGGTGAAGCTGGAGCAGAACTACCGTTCCACCAGCGCCATCCTGCGCGCGGCCAACAACGTCATCGGCCCCAACCCCAAGCTCTTTCCCAAAACGCTGTGGAGCGAGCTGGGCGAGGGCGAGCCCGTGCGCGTGCAGGCCTGCGACAACGAGGACCACGAAGCCGAACGTGCCGTGGCGCGCATCCAGAGCATCCGCGCCGGTTCGGTGGCGGCGGGCACCAGCGGCGCCAAGTACAAGGCGTTCAAGGACTTCGCCATCCTCTACCGCGCCAACCACCAGGCGCGTGCACTGGAAACCGCCCTGCGCAAGGCGCAGATCCCCTACAAGGTCTCGGGCGGCACCAGCTTCTTCGACCGCGCCGAGATCAAGGACCTCTGCGCCTGGCTGCGCCTGCTCGTCAACAACGACGACGACCCCGCCTTCCTGCGCGCCGTCACCACGCCCAAGCGCGGCATTGGCCACCAGACGCTGGCCTCGCTCGGCGCCTTCGCCACGCAGTACAAACTCAGCCTGTTCGAGGCACTGTTTTCGCACTCGCTGCCCGCAGCCCTGCCGCAGCGCGCCCTGCACGGCCTGCACGAATTCGGCCGCTACGTGAACGACCTGGAACACCGCGCCCGCCACACCACGGGCCACGAGGCCGCCAAAGCCTTCCTCACCGACTGGCTCAAGGACATTGGCTACGAGCAATTCCTGCTCGACAGCGAAGAAAGCGACAAGGTGGCCGCCGCCCGCTGGGGCAACGTCATGGACTTCTGCGACTGGGTGGCTCAGCGCTGCGGCGGCCAGATCGATGACACCGGCGGTATCACCACCGAGCGCGAACCCAAGACCATGCTGGAAGTGGCGCAGACCATTGCACTCATCTCCACCATCTCGGAGCGCGAACAGGACCAGGACGTGGTGACCCTGTCCACCCTGCATGCCTCCAAGGGGCTGGAGTGGCCGCACGTGGTGCTTGCCGGGGTGAACGAGGGCCTGCTGCCCTTCAAGCCAGACGAGGACGACAACGCCGACGCGCTGGCACTGCGCATCCAGGAAGAGCGCCGCCTGATGTACGTGGGCATCACCCGCGCGCAGCACACCTTGGTGGTGAGCTGGCTCAAGCGCCGCAAGAAGGGCCGCGAAATGGTGCCTGGGCAGCCCAGCCGCTTCATCGAGGAAATGGGGCTGGACAAAACCACCGCGAAGGAGGACCCTCGGGCCAAGCTGCGCGCACTGCGCGAAGAGTTCGCCCAACGGGCCGGACAGGCAGCCACGCCCAATGGATAGGCGGTGCCATTCAGGGGCTGTTCCCCGCCAATCGCATCGAATATCATTGATCGCTCTCAACAACTGCTTTAAAGGCGATAAGTGATAATGAACACCCGACGCAAAGCGTTCATCGCAATCACTGCCAGCCTATGCGCATGGGCCGGAGTGCAGTTTTCAGCATATGCATTGGATGCGCCCCAGGGAAGGGTCATTCTCACCATCACCGGCAACATCGGCGAAACCAATGCCGAGCGCCAGGCGCAGTTCGACCTGGCCATGCTGGAAGCCCTGCCGCAGCACAGCTTCACCACCCAGACCCCCTGGGACAACGGCACCATCAAATTCACCGGTCCGCTGCTGCGCGACGTGCTGGCGGCCGTCAAGGCGCAGGGCAGCCAACTCAGGGCGGTCGCGCTCAACGACTACCGCATCACCATCCCCATTGAAGACGCCAGGCGTTTCGACATGGTGCTGGCCCACCGCATGAACGACCAGCCGATTCCGATTCGCACCCGTGGACCGCTGTTCATCGTCTACCCCTTCGACAGCCGCAGGGAATTGCGTTCCAACGTCTATTACGAACGCTCGATCTGGCAGCTCAAGAGCCTCGACATCGACTGACAACCCATGCGCAACAACCCCGGCAACCGCCGCTTCTTGCTCTGGTTGTCGCTCACCACTGCGCTGATGGCCGTGGGCCTGGCGGCCATGCTGACGGTATTCCTGCGCCAGGCACGGTCCGTGGAGGAAACGGCACGCCTCCTGCGGGCGGACTCCATCACCGCGCTGACCTTCCAGTTCGAACGGGAGTTTCTGCGCTTCCGCTCGGAACTGGGGCAGGCGCTGCAAACACGCAACGAACCCGATTGGGAACAACTGGGACTGCGCTACGACATCCTGCTCAGCCGGGTAGACCTGTTGCGCGACAGCCCCAGTACCTCCCGGCTGCGTGAGCGACCCGAATACATCAAATTGCTGCCTCGCCTGGAAGCCATGGTCGCGCGCACGGATGCGGCCATGAGCACGCCACAGCAGCACCTCAATGAGCTCGCGGGCATACTTGAAGCCCTGTACGACCTTGGCCCCGAAGTCCAGGCACTTTCCTTTGCATCGAACCAACTGGTCAGCGGGCTGATTGAACAACAGGTCACCGTTGTCCACGAACAGAGCCGGCTCATCACCTGGCTGGTGGCGGCCCAGGTGCTTGGTCTGATGCTGGCGGCCACCGGTCTGCTGCAGCGTCACCGGCGCCAGCAGCGAGAACAGCGCGAACTGGAGCTGCTGAACGAGGCACTGCGGGAAGCGAAGACCCAGGCGGACAGCGCAAACCGCGGGAAGAGCCGCTTCCTGGCCAACATGAGCCATGAGCTGCGAACCCCCTTCAACGGGCTGCTGGGCATGCTCGACGTGCTGGAAGAGTCGCCCCTGACTCCCCAGCAGAGAGACCATGTGCTGACGGCCCGCGACTCCGCCAGGCACCTGCTCAACCTGCTCAACGACATTCTTGACATGTCGGCCCTGGAGGCCGGCAAGATGACCATACAGCCTGAACCCGTGGACATGTTGCGGCTGATCGGCGAGGTTCACGCCGTGATGGCGCCGGTGGGCCAGCGCAAGAAGCTCGCGATGCAGCTGAAATGGCCGGCCGATTCGCCGGGCCTGGTCATGGCCGACCCAACTCGCACGCGGCAGATTCTGTTCAACCTGCTGAGCAACGCCGTCAAGTTCACCGAACACGGCACCGTCAGCATGCAGGTGGGCTGGGTCCGGGAAGGCGACACAGCACACTGGACCGTGGCCGTCGAGGACACCGGCATCGGCCTGGACGAGCAGATGCAGGCCCAGCTGTTCCAGCGCTTCCACCAGGTGGACGGTTCGGCCACCCGGCGCTTCGGCGGCAGTGGGCTGGGGCTGGAGATTTCCCGCACGCTTGCGCGGCTGATGGGTGGCGACATCACCGTGCAAAGCACGCTGGGCAAGGGCTCAACCTTCACGCTGGAATTGCCGACGCCAGTGTCAGCGGTGCAGTCCGTGCCCCAGGCCATCCCGTCACAGATGGTGCCGCCACCGTCGGCGGCGGCCACACCATCGCCCCCATCCACCGCTGCCATCCAGCCTCCCTCCACTCGGCATGCGGAAAGCGTGGAGTGGTCCGTTCTGGTCGCGGAAGACCACCCGGTCAACCGGAAGTTCATGGGCGCACTGCTCAACAAGCTGGGGCACGCGGTCACGTTCGCGGAGAACGGCCGGCAGGCCTACGAACTGGTTCAGCAACAGGACTTCGACCTGGTGTTCATGGACATTCACATGCCCGAGATGGACGGTCTGACCAGCACCGAACTGATCCGCGCGTTGCCGGGTGACCGGGCCCGCATTCCCATCGTGGCATTGACTGCCGACGTGATGAACGACGCTGAAGAACGCGCCACCAACGCCGGTGTCAACGAATTCCTGTCCAAGCCCGTACAGAAAGACCTGCTGCTGGCAGCCTTGACCCGCTGGGCCGGGCAGCACCGCCACTAAGGCAAGGGGCCTTACCAGCCCAGGCCCAGGCGCAGCGGCAGGTAGACCGCCATACCGCAGACGATGGTTCCCAGCACCCCGCCACGCCAGAAGAACCACGCCGCGCCAGCTGCGGCAGAGAACAGACGCGCGTCCTGCCAGGTGCGTATCCACTGGCCGTGGTCGGTGAAAATCTCGGGCAGCACCACGGCAGCCAGCGCCGCAATCGGCGCATACTGCAGCCCCCGCTCGGCCCAGTGAGGCATGTGCCAGGGCTTGTCGGAAAACAGGAAGAAGCTGCGGGTGATCACGGTCACCACCGCCAGCGCGACGATGGTCAGCAGCGTCCAGGGATCTGTGTCAATCATGGTGCCTCACTGGCGGAATGGGCGCGCCGCGCAGCCAGCGCGGGCCATGGGCTTCGGCCACCAGGCACACCGCAACGGCTGACGCGATCGCCACCAGAATATTGAGCTTGAGCGGCAAGGCCCACGCCACCACGGCGGCGGCCCCCGCCACGCCCGCAGACAGCACCCGCAGGCGCGACGTGGCCAGCGAACAGCCCACGCCCAGCAGCGCCAGGATGCCGGCAAACCCCAGCCCCCACTCGGGCGGAATCACGTTCGCCAGCGCAATGCCGACAAGGCTGGCCACCATCCAGAAACCGTAGTTGATGGCGCAGTTGCCCGCCAGGTAGGCCTCCTGGCGCAGCTGCTCGTCGGGTGTCTGGCCCGGGTGCGGGTAACGCTTGGCAAAGAACACGTAGCTCAGGTCACCCGTGACGTAACCGGTGATCACGCGTTCGCGCCAGGGCAGGTGCCGCAGGTAGGGCCGCAGGTGCGCCGAGAACACCACGAAACGCAGGTTGACGCAGAACGCAGCGGCCAGGATGACCCACAGCGGGGCACCGGACGCGATCAGGGGCACTGCCGTGAGCTGGGCGCTGCCCGCGTACACCAGCAGGGTCATGGCCACGGCCTCGAAGGCACTCATGCCCGACTTGACCATGGCCACACCGGTCATCAGCCCCCAGGCGGCAATGCCCGTGGCCACGCTGCCCTGGTCAAGCATGCCCTCGCGGAATTCGGGCAGGCGCCGGTAAGCCGCTTTCAGGAACATGCGCCCTCACCCGGTTCCTGTCCCATGCACACGCCAGCGGCGGGCGCGTTGGCGCCCCGCAGGAAGTCGGCCACCGGCAAACGCTTGCCCCCGGCACGCTGCAGTTCGGTCAGGCGCAACACACCCCGGCCCGCCTGCACCCGCAGGCCCTGCGGGCCCGCCTCCAGCACAGTGCCGGGCGCGGTGCCTGCGGCGGGCGGGGCGTCGCCCTCGGCCTGTGCCGCCCACACCTTGACGGCTTCACCGTTCGCCGAAGTCACGGCACCGGGGAAAGGGTCGAACGCCCGCACCCGGCGCGCCAGCAGGGCCGCATCCAGGGCCCAGTCGATGCGGGCCTCGGCCTTGTCGATCTTGTGGGCGTAGGTGATGCCTTCAGCCGGTTGCGGCTGGCGCGTCAGGCCGCCGCATGCGGCCAGCTCCAGCGCCTCCACGATGAGCCGCCCGCCCAGCGCTGCCAGGCGGTCATGCAACTGGCCCGTGGTTTCGTGGGGACCGATGTGCACACGCTCCTCAAGCAGCATGTCGCCCGTGTCCAGGCCTTCGTCCATCTGCATGATGGTCACGCCGGTCTGCGCGTCACCGGCCTCGATGGCGCGATGAATGGGCGCTGCACCGCGCCAGCGCGGCAGCAGCGAGGCGTGGATGTTCAGGCAGCCCAGCCGGGGCAGGTCCAGCACCCAGCGCGGCAGGATGAGGCCGTAGGCCGCCACCACCATGACGTCGGCCTGCGCGTCCAGCAATGCCTGGCGCGCCGCCTCGGCATCTTCGGGAAACTTGCCGTCCAGCCGCAGGCTGCGCGGCTGCGCCACCGGCACGCCATGGGCTTGCGCCCATTGCTTCACGGGCGAAGCCTGCAGCTTCATGCCCCGGCCGGCAGGGCGGTCGGGCTGGGTCAGAACCAGGGGAATGGTGAACCCGGCGCGGCCCAGCGCGTCCAGGGCCACCGCCGCGAATTCCGGCGTGCCGGCAAAAACCACTCGCATGACCGGCTCCTCAGGCGCGCTGCAGATCGCGCTCGGCCTTGAGCAGCTTGGTCTTGATGCGGTTGCGCTTGAGCGGAGACAGGTATTCCACGAACACCTTGCCCATGAGGTGGTCCATCTCGTGCTGGATGCACACGGCCAGCAGGCCCTCGGCCTCGATCACGCGGCTCTTGCCGTCGCCGTCGAGCGCACGCACGCGCACGGCCGTGGAGCGCTCCACGCCGTCGTAGATGCCGGGCACGGAGAGGCAGCCCTCCTCGCCCTTGCGCTTTTCGTCGCTGGCCCATTCCAGCTCGGGGTTGATGAGCACCAGAGGCTGGTCGCGCTCCTCGCTCACGTCAATGACGATCAGCCGCTCGTGGATGTCCACCTGCGTGGCGGCGAGGCCAATGCCCTGAGCGGCGTACATGGTGGCCAGCATGCGCGGAATGATGGCGCGGACGCGGTCGTCCACGACGGCAATCGGACGGGCCACCGTGTGCAGGCGGGGATCGGGGTAACGGAGGATGGGCAGAAGGTCGCTGGAGGTCATGGATTGGGTCTGTCTGGCGGGCATGCGGAAGGGGTGTTCCGGCCCATGTCGCTATTTTCGCCACTTTCGAGCTATCCAGCACGGTGACGGAGACGATATCATTGCCATAGCTGGGGCTTAAACGCAAAATGTCCAGACGTTCATTTCAAGCAACGTCCGGCCAGGGAGGGGGAGCGTGCGACCACGCCCATCCCGGCGCGACAGGTTCCGGAGCCAACGAGACGAGATGTCCATGACCACACCTTCCACCGCTCCCCAGGCAGTTCAGCCGCACGCTCGCGCCCACCTGCGCCCCACCCTCCCCACCCTCCCCGCCCTGCGCGCTCTGCGGGCGGGCCTGCTGGGCACCGTGGCCCTGGCCTGCCTGGCCGTGGCAGCCCAGACCACGCCGAACTACCCTGTCACGTCTGGCCAACGCAGCACCGCGCAGCAGGTGGCCGAAAAAGGCGTGCCGCTGAGCGAACTGGCCCCCAACGCCCCGGACGCCTACACGGTCAAACGCGGCGACACGCTCTGGGGCATCTCGGGCATCTTCCTCCAGCGCCCGTGGCGTTGGCCGGAACTGTGGGGCATGAACCTGCAACAGATCCGCAACCCCCACCTCATCTTCCCTGGGCAGGTCCTGGTCCTCACCAAGGTGGGTGACCGCGCCTACCTGTCGCTCGGCGGCGCGGGCGCCGCAGGCGGGGTGCCCACGGTCAAGCTGTCTCCGCGCGTGCGCTCGGAGAGCCTGGCCGACACAGCCATCGCCCCCATCCCGCTGCACGTCATCGACCCCTTCCTGACAGACTCCATGCTGGTGGACGGGCCGGTGCACGACCGCGCCCCCCGCATCGCCGCGACCCAGGAAAACCGTGTGCTGCTCAGCCGCGGGGACCGTGCCTATGCGCGCGGCCAGTACGGCAACGGCGACAACCTGCAAGGTGTGGTCCTGAGCATGGACAAGGGCCAGCCGCGCCAGTTCCGCGTCTACCGCGAAGCAGACCCGCTGAAGGACCCCTCCACGGGCGAGCTGCTGGGTTACGAAGCACAGTTCGTGGGCAAGGCCGAACTGGCCCGCCCCGAAGAGTTGCGCCAGACCGCCGGCGCCGACGGCAAGGCCACCCAGACGATCGTTCCCGCAACCATCGACATCGTCCTGGCCAAGGAAGAAATGCGCGTTGGCGACCGCCTGCTGCCCGAGCCCCAGCGCGATGTGCCCACCTACATCCCGCACAAACCTGGCTCGCCGCAGAACGGCCAGATCGTCAAGGTCCACGGCAACGCCGTGCAGTTCGCTGGTCAGAACCAGGTGGTCATCATCAACCGTGGGGCCAAGGATGGCCTGGAGCGCGGCCATGTGCTCGCCATCCTGCGGGACGCCAACGTGGTGCCCGACACCACCGACGGCGCACGCCCCAACCTGCACCTGCCCGGGGAGCGCAACGGCCTGATGATGGTCTTCCGGACCTTTGACAGCATGTCCTACGCCCTGGTGCTGCAAATTGCCGATGGCGTGAAGGTGGGTGACCGCTTCGTCAACCCCTGAAGCGTCTTCCTGCATGCGCGATGCCGAACTGGGCGCCTGGCTGCGCCTGATGCTCACGCCTGGCGTGGGCAACCGCGCTGCCCGCCAGCTGCTGGCAGCCTTTGGCCTTCCCGATGCCATCTTCAGCCAATCCACCGACGCACTGGCGGCGGTGGTTGGCCACAAACTGGCGCAGACGCTCCAACAGGAGCCTGAGGGCTGGACCGCGCTGTGCGACACCACCCGGCGCTGGCTGGACGCATCGCCCCGGCATCACCTGCTGACCCTGGGCGACCCGGCCTACCCGGCCGAACTGTTGCAGACCGAAGACCCCCCGCTGCTGCTGCACCTGCTGGGACAGAAGGCGTGCCTGAGCCATCCACGGCGGATCGCCGTGGTGGGCAGCCGCAACCCGACGCCGCAGGGCCAGGAAAACGCGCAGCGCTTCGCCCGGGCGCTGGCCGAAGCCGGTGTGTGCGTCGTGTCGGGCCTGGCGCTGGGGGTTGACGGCGCCGCACACCTGGGCGCGCTGGAAGGCAACGGCCAGACGATCGCCGTGGTGGGCACGGGGCTGGACCGCGTCTACCCCAGGCGCCACCTGGCCTTGGCTCACCGCATTGCCGAACAGGGCGCGTTGATCAGCGAATACCCGCTGGGCACGCCGCCGCTGGCCCCCAACTTTCCCAAACGCAACCGCATCATCGCCGGGATGTCGCTGGGCACCCTGGTGGTGGAAGCCGCGCTGCAATCGGGCTCGCTGATCACGGCGCGGCTGGCCATCGAGCAGGGGCGCGAGGTATTTGCCATCCCAGGCTCCATCCACGCGCCGCAATCGCGCGGCTGCCATGCGCTCATCCGCCAGGGCGCCAAGCTGGTGGAGTCGGCCCAGGACATTCTGGAAGACCTGCGCCTGGCCATGCCGCCGAAGGACGCAGACACCGCCGAGCCACGGCCGCCCGAGCAGGACGGCGTGCTGCAGGCCCTGGGCTACGACCCGGCGGGCCTGGATGCCCTGCAGGCGCGGACAGGACTGGACACGGCGGCCCTGCAGGCCCGGCTGCTGGAACTGGAACTGGCCGGCCAGGTGCAACGGCTGCCCGGCGGGCTTTTCCAGCGCTGCAACCTCGGTTGAATCAGGAGAGCAGCCGCTCGGGGTTGGCGTCGAGCTTCTCGATGGCACTGCGCGTGGCGCGCTCGAACAACCCTTCACCTTCCACAGGGCGTAACAGCCCGGCCTGGAGGTACTGCGCAACCCGCCCCTGCTGCATCAGAAAGGCATGTTGGGCGGCCGTGGCGAACAGGTAGAGCTGCTTGCGCGGGCTTTGCCATGCCAACTGGGCCGACACGGCCTGGCCGTTGTGCTCCAGACGGAACCACCCGCCCAGCGGCAGCCCGCGCACCTGCGCCCGGGTTTCCTGGCGCACGGCGGCCCCGGTGTCGGGCAGCACGGTGATGGACGAGGCGTCGGCCCCCGTGATCAGCTCCAGGCTGTCGCGATTCAGCGGCAGGTCTTCGGCATCTTGCGCGGGCAGCAGATCCTCCACCCCAGCCAGGGTCTGCGTGATGGTGCCGATCCAGCCGGGGTCAACCACGGCGGTGCGTGACATGAAGGCGTCGGCCAGCGTGTCGTTCACCGGCTTGAGCGCCGCATCCTGCCGGGCCTTGTCGTAGCCCAGCAAGGCCATGCCGTCGCGCAGCACAGCCAGCAGCGCGGGCACCCGGGCGATGACCTGCGCGCGCTCATGGCGCGTGGACTTGGCACTGGCGGCCCACAGCAGGTCGCCAGAGGCCTGCTGAAGGCGCTGCGCGCGCGGATCGCCCGCGCCATAGGTGACGGCGGCCTGCGCCATGACCTCGGCCCACACATGGTAGAAAAAGTCTCGCAGGGCGTCCCTCAAGGGCGCCTGCCCCAGCAACTTGCGCAACTCGATGGTGTACTGGACCGTCAGCGCCTCTTTCTGTTCCAGCTGCTGAGCGACATCTGCGATCTTGCGCAGGCCCTGGGACTGGCTGAGATGCTCACCCAAAAAGACCTGAAACTCCTTGTACATGAGTTCAAAGACGCGGCGCCCCGTCTCGGGGTACTGCTCGATGACTTGCACGATGCGCTTGATTTCCTGCTCCAGGGGCGCCAGGGAAATCGCCGGATCGAAGCCCATGACGCACGAACCCATGCGGTCGATCAGCAGACGCGCCGGGTGTTGCTCAGATGCCAGAAAGCCCGGGTCGCTCATGGCGTGGCGCAGCACCGGCATCTGCAGCCGGGCAAACCACACCCGCAGGCTGGGGGGTATGCGCTCCTCGGTCAGGATGCTGTCGAAAATGAGCGCCACGATCTCGATGACCGCCTTCTCCTGGTCCGAACCAACCCGCTCCTTCAAGGCGCGCGTCTGCGCATGCAGCCCTGCGGCACCGGCTTCCAGTGAAGTCCAGTCCACGGGCGGCAGCGCCCGCAAGGCAGCCTCCAGCACGGCCCAGTCGGTGACCACTGCGGGCAGGGGCTCGCCGTCATGGGCGGCCGTCCCGGCCCAATGGGCGGCAGCAGGCACACGCTCGCTCAGCAACCGCATGAGGCGGCTGCCGGGCACGGCCTGGGATACGCCGCCGCTGGCGCCAGGCACATGCCCTGCCCCAGCCACGGCCTGTGTGCCCGGCGCGCCCTCAGGCACGGTCTGGCCCTGAGACACCTGGCGGGCCGTCAAAAGGCTTGGCGTCCGTCTGACCAGGCCGCGCAGGTCGATCTCGGGCAGCACGCCGTGCTCCAGCAGGAAGCGGTTCGCCTCCTGGTAGGCGTCGGCCACCGCCAAGGCAAACGGCGGGAGCAGAACCGCCTGGCAGGACTCCCAGTGCTCGCGCGAGAAACCCGCCTCCAGCCAGGCATCCACCACGGCCTCGGCCACACGCAAGGCCTGCACCGCATCGCCTTTGTCGAGTTCCGTCGTTCCTTCCAAGTGTTGCAGGCGCAGGCGCAGGTCGTTGAATTCGCCGCTGCCTTTGTCGATGGCAGCCAGCGCCGCGCGGGCCGCCAGAATCTGGGTCTCGACGGCGGCCTCTTCCACGAGCACCAGCTCGTCCTCGCTCAGGGCCTGCTGGCGCTGCACGGTGGCTTCCACGGGCGCGTGGAGCAAGCTGTCCAGACGGCGCTGCGCCCCGGCCAGCCAGGGGTCACGCTGCTTCTGGAAAAGCTGGTACAGGTCGCGCCGCTCCTGAACCTCGGCCATCGTGCCCGTCAGGTCCAGCTGGGCGGCCAGGTATTCATGGAGCTGAGCGGCAACCTGCGGCAGGCCAGCCGTGACTTGGCGCAGGAAAACCTGCCGCGCCTGCCGGGCCGTGCCGCGAGGAGTCTGTATGCCGGTTTCCACCTGACGAGTATGCCACCGGAGCCCTGCAACCAACGGTGCAGCGCCCCCCGGCCGCAGGCAAGGCCGCGGCCGTCATGCCAGCCGTCAGATGGCTGCGCCTGCGTTGGGGTCGTCAGGGTCTTCCGTCTTCTTGGGCGCCTTGACCAGGTCCTCCCGGCGGATGCCCAGCCACATGGCAACCGCTGCTGCCACGAACACCGAGGAATAGATGCCGAACAGGATGCCGATGGTCAGCGCCAGCGCAAAGTAGTGCAGCGTGGGGCCGCCGAACAGCAGCATGGACAGCACCATCACCTCGGTGGACCCGTGGGTGATCACGGTCCGGCTCATGGTGGAGGTGATGGCACGGTCGATCACCTCGACGGTGGTCATCTTGCGCTGCCGCCGGAAGGTTTCACGGATGCGATCGAAGATCACCACCGATTCGTTGACCGAGTACCCCAGCACAGCCAGCACCGCCGCCAGCACCGCCAGCGAGAACTCCCACTGGAAGAAGGCGAAGAAGCCGAGGATGATGATGACGTCGTGCAGGTTGGCGATGATGGCGGCCACCGCGTACTTCCACTCGAAGCGGAAGGCCAGGTAGACCATGATCCCGCCGATCACGAAGGCCAGCGCCTTGAGGCCGTCCTCCATCAGCTCCTTGCCGACCTGCGGGCCGACAAATTCCGTGCGGCGCAGCTCGACCGCCGGGTTCTGCGCCTTGAGCGCCGCCAGCACGGTTTCGCTCTGTTGCCCGGAGGTCTGCCCCTCTGCCAGGGGGAGCCGCATCAGCACGTCGCGGGACGTGCCAAAGTTCTGCACCGGCACCTCGGTGTAGCCCAGGCCGCTGATGACCTTGCGCACCGCCTCCAGATCGGCGGGCTGCTCGTAGGACACCTCCATCACGGTGCCGCCGGTGAACTCCACCGACAGGTTCAGCCCCCGCGTGACCAGGAAGAACACCGCGGCCAGGAAGGTGATGAAGGAAATGGCGTTCAGCAGCAGCGCGTGCCGCATGAACGGGATGTCTTTTTTGATGCGGAAAAACTCCATGTTGCCTCTCCCGTTCAGTCTTTGGCCAGCGTTTTCTGACCTTGCGCCCACACCGTGCCGATGGACACGGATTTCAGCTTTTTCTGGCGGCCGTACCAGAAGTTGACGAGGCCGCGCGAGAAGAAGACCGCCGAGAACATGCTGGTGAGAATACCCAGGCAGTGCACCACGGCGAAACCGCGAACCGGGCCGGAGCCGAACGCCAGCAGTGCCAGACCCGCCAGCAGCGACGTGATGTTGGAGTCGAGGATGGTTCCCCACGCATGGTCGTAACCGGCGTTGATGGCCGTCTGCGGGGCACTGCCGTTGCGCAGCTCTTCGCGCACCCGTTCATTGATCAGCACGTTGGCGTCGATGGCCATGCCCAGCGCCAGCGCCATCGCGGCCATGCCGGGCAGCGTCAACGTGGCCTGCAGCATCGAAAGCACCGCCACCAGCAGCATCAGGTTGAAGCCCAGGGCCAGGCTGGAGAACACGCCGAACATCATGTAGTACACGCACATGAAGACCACCACGGCGATGAAGCCCCAGGTGACGCTGTCAAAGCCCATCTTGATGTTCTCGGCACCCAGGCTCGGGCCGATGGTGCGCTCCTCCACGATTTCCATGGGGGCCGCCAACGAACCGGCGCGCAGCAGCAGCGCGGTGTCGTTGGCCTCGGACGTCGTCATGCGGCCGGAAATCTGCACCCGGCCCCCACCGATCTCGGTGCGGATGACGGGTGCCGTGACCACTTCGCCCTTGCCCTTTTCGAACAGCAGGATGGCCATGCGCTTGCCGACGTTCTCACGCGTGACGTCGCGGAAGATGCGCGCGCCCTTGGCATCGAGCGTCAGGTGCACGGCGGCTTCCTGCGTCTGGTTGTCGAAGCCCGCCTGCGCGTCCGTCAGGTTTTCGCCCGTGAGGACGACCTCGCGCTTGGTGATGACCGGCTGACCGTTGCGGTCCAGGTGCCGCTCCGAACCGAAGGGCACCGGGCCGGCGCCTCGCTCGGCGGCCTGGCCTTCGGCGCTTTCGTCGACCATGCGCACCTCCAGTGTGGCGGTGCGCCCCAGGATGTCCTTGGCCTTGGCGGTGTCCTGAACGCCAGGCAGCTGCACGACGATGCGGTCCAGCCCCTGCTGCTGGATCACCGGTTCGGCGACACCCAGCTCGTTGATGCGGTTGTTGAGGGTGGTGATGTTCTGCTTGAGCGCCTGCTCCTGGATGCGGCGGGCCGCCTCGGGGCGCAACGAAGCGGCAAGCTTGAACTCGCCCGACTGCTCGGAAGGCACCACGATCAGATCGGGGAACTGCTCGGCCAGGAGCTTGTCGGCCGCCTGCTGGGCCGCCGCGTCGCGGAAGCGCAACTCGACGGACTGCCCTTCCCGGCGAATACCGCCATGGCGGATGTTCTTGTCGCGCAGCGCGCCCCGCAGGTCGCTGGCGATGATCTCGGCACGCTTGTCGAGCGCACCCGGCATGTCCACCTGCAGCAGGAAGTGCACACCGCCGCGCAGGTCCAGGCCCAGGTACATGGGCTTGGCATGGAAGGCCTGCAGCCAGGCCGGGGTGCGCGGGAGCAGGTTGAGCGCCACCACATGCGACGGATCGGCACGGTCCGGGTTGAGGGCGTGGTCGATGGCGTCGCGAGCCTGGATCTGGGTGTCGGTGGAGTCGAAGCGGACCTTGACCGACTGGCCGTCGAACTGGACGGCCGCGGGCGTGATGTTCTGCGCAGCAAGCGCCTCTTCCACCCGCGTGACGGTGGCTGCGTCAACACGCACCGTCGCCTTGCCCGACGAAACCTGAACCGCTGGCGCCTCGCCGAAGAAGTTGGGCAGGGTGTAAATAGCGGCAATCAGCAGCGCGACCACGATGGTCACGTACTTCCACAGCGGGTAACGGTTCATGAGCGAAAGGCTCCGCAATAAAAACCAAACGGCCGGGCCACTGGCCCAGCCGATCACATGCCCGGGATGACTCTCGGGTCAGGACTTACTTGATGGTGCCCTTGGGCAACACCTGCACGACGGCCGTGCGTTGCAGCTGGACTTCGACGCCATCGGCAAGTTCCACGCCGATGTAGCTTTCACCGACCTTGGACACCTTGCCCAGCAAACCGCCGGCCGTCACCACTTCGTCACCCTTGGCCAGCGCCTCGACCATCGCCTTGTGCTCTTTCTGGCGTTTCATCTGGGGGCGGATCATGACGAAATACAGCACCACGAACATCAGAACCAGCGGCAGCAGGCTCATCAGGGTGGAGGAGGTGTCGCCGCCAGCGGCGGCTTGGGCGTATGCGTTGGAAATGAACACGGTCTCTCGTTCCTGTCTAGGGGTTGTCATGCGCGCCCGTCCATGCGGGCGCTTGGTAACCGGACATTCTAAACGGCTGAGCGCTTCAGTTCGGATGCCCCTCGGCAACCACGGGAACCGGCTTGATCCGCACCGCCCAAAGAACCCCTGCCACCAGCAGGGCGATGCCGGCCAGCGTCGTCGCCTCGGGCCACTGCCCCCGCCAGATGAAGGCATAGGCCAGTGCGGCCAGGGTTTCGAAGACGATCAGTTGCCCGGCCAGTGCGGTGGGAAGACGCTGACTGGACTCGTTCCAGCACAGCGTGCCCAGCCACGACGCGAGCAGCCCGACCGAGACCATGAGCGCGACGAACAGCTCGGGGCGGGGGCCGAAGGGCATGCTGAACGGGTCGCCGCGCAGTGCCATCACCGCCCACAGCAACACGTAGCCCGCCAAGGCCATCGGCAAGGTGGCCAGGCCCTGGGCGGTGGCCCAGGCGCGTGGGCTGCGGCCAGGGTGGTGGCGCAGCCAGTCGGCGTTGCGCAAGGGGTACCAGGTCCAGCAGACCACGGCACCCACCCCGAGCAGCGCCCCGATGGCGTAGCTGCCCAGGTCAAAGCCCTCCCGCGTGGTCAGCATGGCCATCTCGGCATGGTTGACCAGGCCGATGCCCAGCCCGATGAGGGCGAGGGAAGGCGTCAGGCGCTGCCAGGGCAGGTGCCCGTCGCGGCGGGCGTTGCGCAGGTTGGCAGAAATGGCGATGACCACGGGCAGTGTCCCGATGAGCATGGTGGTGAGCGGCCCGCCGGTGCGCTGGATGGAACTGGCCAGCAGCAGGTAGTACATGAGGTTGCCCACGGCGGCAAGCTTGAAGGCTTCCAGCCAGTCGGCGCGGGTGAGCTGGCGCAGCGCGTGCCGGTCCGGCCAGGCCAGGGGAATGCACAGCAGGCCGAACGCCAGGTAGCGCGCCACCGACTGCAAGGCCGCCGGGTATTCCGGCAGGATCAGGGGCGCCACGAACACCAGACCCCACATCAAGCCCGCCGCCAGGGCGAACGCCACACCCAACCACATGATTTACTCCGCTCTCGCGCAAAAGGCGCAAGTCTAGGGCCTGCGGGCAGCGTCCGTCTTGTACGAGATTGCGGTGTGGTGCTTGCGACTCAGCGCGGACGCAAACCCAGCTGGCTTTGGTAGCGGCCGGGCGTGACGCCGTAGCGAACGCGAAAGGCGCGGGTGAGGTGGGCCTGGTCGGTCAGGCCGGTGGCGGCGGCAACGTCGGCGGGCGGCTCGCCGCGGGCCAGCAGGCGCTTGGCCTGTGCCAGGCGGCAGGCCATCAGCATCTGCTGCGGGGTGACGCCGTGCTGCGCCCGGAAGACCCGCAGGAAGTGAAAGGGGCTGAGCCCGGCCACGGCGGCCAGATTGTCCAGCGTGAGGCGCTGGGCGTGGTGCTCGCGCATGAAGTCCAGCACGCCGGTCAGGCGCACCGCCGCCACCTGACCGCTGGGGCGCCCCTGGCGCATGTCGGGAGCGAAGGCTGCGGCCAACTCTGCCATCAGGCTGTCGAAGGCCAGCGGTTCGTCGGCCAGCCACAGGGCCCGCAACAACCCGGCCACACGCTGGGCACGCCCGCTGTGGTGACGCACGGCGTCGGGGAACCAGTGGCCACTTCCGCCCGCCAGTTCGGCCCAGGTGTCCGGCGCCACGTAGACCATGTGGTAGCGCCAGCCCTCCTGCGTCTCGGCGCGGCCGGTGTGCGGCTCACCCGGGTTCATCGTGACCAGCGCACCCGGCGCAGCCAGGTGCTCGGCACCGCCATAACGGAAGCGCTCCACGCCGGCCTCGATGGCCCCGAGGCCGAAACCGTCGTGCGTGTGAGGCTCGAACGCGTGGCGCACGATGCGGGCGCGGTACAACTCCACGCCCTCGCGGTGCGGCACCGGGGCGAACTCGGCCACGTCGGTGGCGTGTTCGAATTGCTCCGGCACCCCTCGCATGGCGCTCAGGCCGCCTGGCGCGCGCCCTGAGGCGCGTCAGGCTGGCGCCAGCGCGCCAGCAGTGCCTGCCAGCGCTCGCGCGCGGCACGCAGGTTGCGTTCCTTCACGTGGCCAAAGCCCTTGATCTGCTCGGGCACTCGCGCAATGTCCAGCGCCAGAGCGTGGTTGTCTGCACTCAGGCTGAGCAGCAGTTCCTCGATCATGTCCTGGTACTCACCGATCAGGGCGCGCTCGGTACGGCGCTCCTCGGTGCGGCCGAAGACGTCGAACGCCGTGCCGCGCAGGCCCTTGAGCTTGGCCAGCAGGCCGAAGGCCTTCATCATCCAGGGCCCATAGGTCTGCTTGAGCAGCTCGCCACGGTCGTTCTTGCGGGCCAGCAGCGGCGGGGCCAGGTGGAATTTGAGCTGCACGTTACCTTCGAACATGGACGCGACTTTCTGCTGGAACGCACCGTCGGTGTACAGGCGGGCCACTTCGTACTCGTCCTTGTAGGCCATGAGCTGGAACAGGTGGCGCGCCACTGTTTCGGCCAGCGTGGTCTTGCCGGTCTGGCGGGCCTCGGCTTCCTGCACGCGGCGCACGAAGGCTTCGTAACGCTGAGCGTAAGCTGCGTTCTGGTAGGCCGTGAGGAATTCCACCCGGCGCTGCAGCAGGTGGGCCAGCGTTTCGCGCGGCTTGAATTCGATGACCTGCGACGGCGCCAGCAGCGCCTGCACGCGTGCCCAGTCGTGCGCGGCCTGGCGGCCCCACTCGAAGGCAGTCTTGTTCTGCTCCACAGCCACGGCGTTGAGTTCGATGGCACGCATCAGCGACTCGTGCGTCAGCGGCACCCAGCCTTTCTGCCAGGCGTAGCCCAGGATCATCGGGTTGATGAAAAGCGTGTCCCCCATGAGCTTGGTGGCCACGGCGTCGGCGTCAAAGGTGCCCACACCCGGCACGCCCACGGCCTGCGCGATGGCGGCCACACAGGCCTCGGCGGGGTTCTGCCAGCCGCCGTTGCGCACAAAGGCCGCCGTAGGCGTGGCGTGGGTGTTGAGCGCCACGCGGGTGCGCCCCTGCAGCATGCGCAGCGTGGTTTCCTTGCCCGCCGCCACGAGCGGGTCGCAGCCGATGATGAGGTCGGCCCCGGCCATGCTCACGCGGGTGGTGAGGATGTCGTCCTGGCGGTCGGCGATGAGCACATGGCTCCAGGTGGCGCCGCCCTTTTGCGCCAGGCCGGCAGCATCCTGCGTGACTATGCCCTTGCCTTCCATGTGGGCGGCCACGCCCAGCAGCTGGCCGATGGTGATGACGCCTGTGCCGCCCACGCCCGCCACCACGATGCCGTAGGCCGAAGCAGCGCTGGGCAGCGCGGGTTCGGGCAGTTCACCCAGGGCATAGGGAGACGGTGCGCCCGCGCCCTTGGCCTTCTTGCGCAGCTGGCCGCCTTCCACGGTGACGAAGCTGGGGCAGAAGCCCTTGGTACAGGAGTAGTCCTTGTTGCAGGTGCTCTGGTTGATGGTGCGCTTGCGGCCGAACTCGGTCTCCAGCGGCTCCACGCTCAGGCAGTTGCTCTGCACGCCGCAATCGCCACAGCCTTCGCACACCGCCTCGTTGATGACGACGCGCTTGGCCGGGTCCACCAGCGTGCCGCGCTTGCGGCGGCGGCGCTTTTCGGTGGCGCAGGTCTGGTCGTAGATGATGATGGTGGTGCCGGGCAGCTCGCGGAACTCGCGCTGCACGCGGTCCAGCTCGTCGCGGTGCTGCACCTGGATGCCTTCGGGCAGCTTGAGCGTGACGCCGCCCACAGTGGTGTGGTGGGCACCGTGGTACTTCTCGGGCTCGTCGGTGACGATGGTGATGCGGCTCACGCCCTCGGCCTGCAGGCTCTGCGCGATCTGGATGACGCTGTGCCCCTCGGGCCGTTCGCCTACGGGCTGTCCGCCGGTCATGGCCACGGCGTCGTTGTAGAGCAGCTTGTAGGTGATGTTGACCCCCGCTGCAATGCTCTGCCGGATGGCCAGCAGGCCGCTGTGGAAGTAGGTGCCGTCGCCCAGGTTGGCGAACATGTGCTTTTCGTTGCTGAAGGGCTGCTGGCCCACCCAGGGCACGCCCTCCCCGCCCATCTGCGTGAAGCCGTTGGTGGAACGGTCCATCCAGATGGTCATGAAGTGGCAGCCGATGCCCGCCATGGCGCGCGAACCTTCAGGCACGCGGGTGCTGGTGTTGTGCGGGCAGCCGGAACAGAACCAGGGCTGGCGGTCGGCCTGTGGCGCGCTGGCGTTGAGCACCTGCTGCGCGCGCTCCTTGGCGTCCAGGATGGCCAGCTGGGCATCCACCCGGGCGGCCACGTCGCTGCCTTCGGGCAGGATGCCGCGCTTCTTCAGCCGGGCCGCCAGCGCGCGCGCGATGATGGCGGGCGACAGGTCGGCGTTGGCGCGCAGCAGCTGGTTGGCACTGGGGTTGGGCATGGACCATTCGCCGCCGCTGTGGTCGCCACCCACTTCGTCGAACTTGCCCAGCACGTCGGGGCGCACGTCGGAACGCCAGTTGTACAGCTCTTCCTTGAGCTGGTATTCGATGACCTGGCGCTTTTCCTCCACCACCAGGATTTCACGCAGACCGGTGGCGAATTCGCGGGTGGTCTGGGCCTCCAGCGGCCACACCACGGCCACCTTGTGCAGGCGGATGCCGAGCTGGCGGCAGGTGTCGTCGTCCAGCCCCAGGTCGGCCAGGGCCTGGCGCGTGTCGTTGTAGGCCTTGCCGCTGGCAATGACGCCATAGCGGTCGTGCGCCGTCTCGACAACGTTGTGGTTGAGCCGGTTGGCACGCACGTAGGCCAGGGCAGCGTACCACTTGTAGTCCATCAGACGGGCTTCCTGCTCCAGCGCGGTGTCGGGCCAGCGGATGTGCACGCCGCCGGGCGGCATTTCAAAGTCAGGCAGGACGATGTTGACGCGTTCGGGATCGATCTCGGCGGTGGCGCTGGATTCGACGATCTCCTGGATGGTCTTCATGCCTGCCCACACGCCGGCAAAGCGGCTCATGGCCCAGGCGTGCAGGCCCAGGTCCAGGATTTCCTGCACGCTGGCCGGGAAGAACACCGGCAGGCCGCAGGCCTTGAAGATGTGGTCGCTCTGGTGGGCGGCTGTGGAGCTTTTGGCCACGTGGTCGTCGCCCGCCACGGCAATGACGCCGCCCCAGGGCGTGGTGCCCGCCATGTTGGCGTGCTTGAAGACGTCGGAGCAGCGGTCCACGCCCGGCCCCTTGCCGTACCAGATGCCGAAGACGCCGTCAAAACGGTTGCTGCCCTGCGGGGCGAAGCCCAGTTGCTGCGCGCCCCACAACGCGGTGGCGGCCAGTTCCTCGTTCACGCCGGGCTGGAAGACGATGTTCTGCGCGGCCAGATGCTTCTTGGCTTTCCACAGCGCCTGGTCGTAGCCGCCCAGCGGGGAGCCACGGTAACCGCTGATGAAGCCCGCCGTGTTCTTGCCCACCAGGGCGTCGCGCTGGCGCTGCAGCATGGGCAGCTTCACCAGGGCCTGCACCCCGCTCATGAACGCACGGCCATGGTCCAGGGTGTACTTGTCGTCAAGGCTGACGGTTTCCAGCGCCTTGCGAATGTGTTCGGGCAGTGGGGCGTTCATGATGCATGTCTCCTGTCTTGTACTGACTGTTGCGTGAGCGGCTGGGTAAGCCGGTGGAATGGGCCCGCCAAAAAGAACCGGGGGCCCGCGAGCAACCCCGCGGGATCGCCGCCGGATCGTCGAAAACTTTGTGAAGCAAAGTGTATGCCCTGAGTGCTGATATGTCTTTGCTTTTGATGTCTTGAATTTGGCGTTTTTTGAAAGACTATTTCTTACAATGCCAATTTATGGAAACACTCGACAAGTTCGACCTCGCTATCCTGGAACAACTGCAGGCCGACGGCCGCCTGACCAACACGGAACTTGCGCAACGCGTGGGCCTGTCACCCGCGCCGTGCTGGCGGCGGGTGCGCGCGCTGGAAGAAGCTGGGTTCATCACCGGCTACCGTGCCGTGATCGACCGGCGCAAGATTGGCCTAGGCGTACTGGCCTTCGTGCGGCTGGACGCCGAGCGCAACACCGGTGACGCTACGCGGGTGCTGGAGGATGCGATCCGCCAGCTGCCGGAAGTCACCTCCTGCCACTACATCAGCGGTGCGGGAACGTTCGAGCTGCAGGTGGTGGCGCAGGACCTGGACAGCTTTTCACGCTTCGCCTTGCAGCGCTTGATCAACCTGCCCAACGTGAAGGACCTGCACACCAGCTTTTCTCTGGGCGAGGTGAAGGCCGCAGGGGCCCTGCCACTGGCGCACCTGCGCAAATGAATCTGCGCCGGGCCGTCGGCGCAACGCAAGCGGGAACTGATACAGTGCAGCCCATTTGACTTGACCGGAAACGCCCGCACCTTGGCCCAACGACTGCTTCAGATACTTATGACAGCCTTGGCATACACCGCCAGCGGCTGGGTGTCCCTGCAGGCCGCCGTGCCGCCGGATTACATATCGGTCATCTTCATTGCGGCGGGCGTGGCCGTGGGCGCGGTGCTGACGCGGGGCAACCACGTCCTCCCCGGCGTTCTGCTCGGCGCACTGGCCGTGCAGTGGCTGGCGCACCGGCAGGCGGGGCTCACGCCCGGTGGCTGGGTCTTTCTGATGGCGCCCTTGGGCGCCACCCTGCAAGCCTGGGCCACCGCAGCCTGGGCCCGCCGGCAGGTGCACATGCCATCGGCGCTGGACCACCCCATGCAGGTGGTCGTCTTCCTGTTCCTCTGCCTGCCGGTGGGATCTGCGGTGAATGCGAGCCTGTCCGTACCCGCACTGGTGTTTGACGGCTCCATGCCCTGGCGGGAGGCCCCAGGCGCGTGGCTGACGTGGTGGCTGGGTGATACCCTGGGCGCGGTGCTGTTCACCCCGCTGGTGCTGGTGTGCTGCGGCCAGCCTGCCGAAGCCTGGCGCCCGCGCATCAAGACCGTGGCGCTGCCCATGGTGGTGGCCATGGCCCTGATCGGGGCCATGTTCCACCAGCTCAACCAAAGCCACCAGCGGGCGCTGCAGGAGCAGTTCGACAAGGCGGGCCAGGATCTGGCCCTGCGGCTGGAACGCCGCCTGCAGGCCCAGACGGACAGTGTGGTCTCGATCGGCAAGCTGATGGAGCTTGCGCCACGCATGGCGCAGCCCGACTTCGAATCGGCCACGCAGCCCTGGCTGCGGCGCTACGCAGGAACGCAGAATTTCGGCTGGAGCCCCTACATCCCCCACGCACAGCGGCTGGCCTACGAACAGGGCCAGGACGGCTCGGGGATGCCCGGCATCGAGATCAAGGGCCGGGACAGCGCGGGCAGGACCTCCCGCGCCCGGGACGCCGAAGGGTACCTGCCGCTGACCTGGGTGGAGCCGCTGGAAACCAACCGCTCGGTCCTGGGGCTGGACGTGAGCGTCCTGCCCGCCACCAGTGCCACCGTTCTGGCGACGATGCAGAGCAGGCGCCCGGAGGTCACAGAAGGCATCAGGCTGGTACAGGAATCCGGGGAGCAGCGCGGCGTGGTGATGTACCTTGCCGTGTACGAGCAACGCGACGCACAGGATGTGACCAACGTAGGCACACGCACGCTCAAGGGCGTGGTGTCGGCGGTGTTCCGCATGGACGACGTCATCCATGCGGTGCTGGGCAAGCTTGACGAGGACTCCATCAGCCTGTGCCTCATCGACCCCGCGGCGCCCCCCGGCAACCGCAGATTGGCGGGCAAGCAGGGCTGCGAGACAGCAACGGCGCCAACCGCGCAAGAGCAGCGCTGGGCCAAGCTGTGGCCGCTGAAGATGGGAGACCGTGAGTGGGTGCTGCGCCTGCAGGCAGGCCCGGCATTCTGGGGCGCGGCAGGGCAGAACAACGCACTCGCCACGTCCGTCACCGGGCTGGTGGCCGTGGCACTCCTGGGAGCGTTCCTGCTGGTCATCACCGGGCAGGGGCGGCGAACGGCACGCCTGGTGGAGGAGCGGACGCAGGAGCTGGCGCGCAGTAATGCCAGCCTGGTCCAGCTGGCGCACTTCGACCCGCTCACGGGCATGGCCAACCGGACGTTCTGGATGGAGCAGGCAGAGGCCACGTTGGCCGCCGCGCACCAGAACGGCAAGAACGTGGCCGTGGTGTTCCTGGACCTTGACCGCTTCAAACACGTGAACGACAGCCTGGGCCACAGCCAGGGAGACCACCTGCTGCGCACAGTGGCCGCACGCATGCAGGCCTGCCTGCGTTCCCGCGACGTGCTGGCGCGCATCGGCGGTGACGAGTTCGTGGTGCTGCTGCCCTGGGTGAAAGGCCGGGACGGCGCTGCCGTGGTGGCCAAGAAGATCACGCGCGCGCTGTCCATCCCGGTGGAGATGGAACCGCACGAGATCACCGTGACGGCGAGCCTGGGCGTGGCCCTGTACCCCGACGACGGCCACACGGCCGAAGCGCTGCTGAGGCACGCGGACACGGCGATGTATTCCGTCAAGGCGTCGGGCCGCAACAACTGGCGTTTCTTCTCGCCGGAAATGCACGAGCACGTGTCGCAACGGCTCATCGTGGAAGCGGGGCTCAGGCGCGCCCTGGCCCCGGGCGCCAACGAACTGTATCTGGAGTACCAGCCGCAGGTGGATGCCCGGACCGGGCAGGTGCTCAACGTCGAAGCCCTGCTGCGTTGGAATCACCCCGAGCTGGGCGAGATCACCCCGACCCGTTTCATCCCCGTGGCGGAGGAGACCGGCATGATCGATGCGCTCGGCCAGTGGGTGGTGAGCGAGGCATGCCGTCAGATAGAGGCCTGGGAGCGCAGCCCCGACGCCCCATGGCTGTCGCAGATCACGGTGTCGGTCAACGTGTCGGCGATGGAGTTCAACAAACCGAACTTTCTTTTGCACCTGCGCGAGGCGCTGGCCACCATGTCGGCGCCCGCACACCGGCTGGAGCTGGAGATCACCGAGAGCTTGCTGGTGCAGGCGGGCCCTGACCTGATCGAGCGGCTGCAGGCGATCACGGACATGGGCATCAGCCTGGCGCTGGACGACTTTGGCACCGGCTATTCCAGCCTGGGCTACCTGAAGCGCCTGCCCCTGAGCAAGTTGAAGATAGACCGCTCGTTCGTGATGGACGTGCCTGGTGACGCGGAAGACGAGGCCATCATCCGCGCGACCTTGTCCATGGCACACGACCTGGGCCTGCACGTGGTGGCCGAGGGCGTGGAAACCCCGGCGCAACGCGACTTCCTGCAGCGCCACGGCTGCGACGTCTTTCAGGGCTGGCTCTACAGCAAGGCCCTGCCTGCGGACGCACTGGCGGCGTGGCTTCGCGCCCGCCCGCCCGCCAGCCCCGCGCAGGCCTGAAGCGGGCCCTTCAGCCCACGTGTTCGGCGAAGAACGCCAGCGTGCGCTCGCGCGCCAGCTTGGCTGCGGTGGCGTCGTAGGAGCCGCGCTGATCGCAGTTGAACCCGTGGTTGGCGGCGTAGATGTGAACCTCCACCTTCGGCTGGCGGGCCTTGAAGGCCTCGACCGATTCCAGCGGAATCCAGTGGTCCTGGTCGCCGAAGTGCGCCATGACCGGGCACTTGGGCACGCGCGCGGCTTCGGCGTCGGACGTCATGCCGCCGCCATAGTAAGGCGCCGCAGCGGCCAGCCCGTCGAGCAGGCAGGCGCTGCGCCAGGTGAGCAGCCCGCCCCAGCAGTAACCGACGATGCCGACGCGGCCGCCGCCCAGGCGGGCAGCCTCGTGGATGGCGGCCTGGATGTCGGCCATCACGCCGGGCTCCGGCAGGCCTTCGACGGCCATCTTCAGGGCGAAGCCGTCTTTCATGTCGTTGTCGGCATAGCCCAGCTCCACACCGGCCTTGACCCGGTGGAACGTGGAAGGTGCCACAGCCACATAGCCTTCGGCGGCGTAGCCGTCCGCCACCGAGCGGATGTGGCTGTTGACGCCAAAGATTTCCTGCAGCACCACCACCGCGCCGCGCGGCTGGCCTGCGGGCGTAGCCACGTAAGCCGGAATGGCCTGACCGTCAGCGGACTTGAGTTCCACCATGTTGCCCATGCTTGATCTCCTGTTGTGCGTTTGAGTGAGAAAAAACCGCATTCTGCTGTAATGGCGTTGCACTGTGTGACACATGCCAAACAACCCTCCAGGAGACCCATGGAACGCATCCTGCTCGTGACCGGCGGCTCGCGCGGCATTGGCGCCGCCACCGCCTTGCTGGCCGCCCAACGCGGCTACGCCGTGGCCGTGAACTACCAGAACAACGCCGAAGCGGCCGAGGCCGTGGTACGGCAGATCCGCGAAGCCGGCGGCCGCGCCACGGCCGTGCAGGCAGATGTTGCCGATGAGGCACAGGTGCTGCGCATGTTCGCCCAGGTGGACGAGGCGCTGGGCCGCCTGGATGCACTGGTGAACAACGCGGGGGTGGTGGATCGCGCGCAGCGCATCGAGGACATGAGCGTGGCACGCTGGCAGCGCCAGTTCGCCACCAATGTGATCGGCGCCTTCACGTGTGCGCGCGAGGCCGTGCGCCGCATGAGCACGCGCCATGGCGGGCGGGGCGGCGCCATCGTCAACGTGTCCAGCGTGGCCGCCAAGCTGGGCTCCGCCAACCAGTACGTGGACTACGCGGCCAGCAAAGCCGCCATCGACACCTTCACGCTGGGCCTGGCGCACGAGGTGGCGGGCGACGGCATCCGCGTGAACGCGGTGCGCCCGGGCGTGATCGACACCGACATCCACGCCAGCGGCGGCCAGCCCGACCGTGCCTGGCGGCTGGCACCGAACATTCCCATGCAGCGCCCGGGCACCGCGCAGGAAATCGCCAACGCCATCCTCTGGCTGCTGGGCGACGAGGCGTCTTACGCCACTGGCGCCGTGCTGGACGTGGCCGGGGGTCGCTGAGGCGCCGCCAATCGCGCACAATCCGCGCCATGGACCTCAAACCCCTCGTCACACTGCTGGCCATCGTCAACCCGCTGGCCATCGTGCCCTTCTTCATCCACTACACACAGGGCTTTTCCGACAAGCAAAAGCGCCGCACGGTGATGATCGCAGCGTTCAGCGCCTTCTCGGTGATCGCCGCCTCGGCTCTGCTGGGCCTGCAGATTCTGGAGTTCTTCAGCATCTCGCTGGCGAGCTTCCAGGTGGGCGGCGGCATGCTGCTGCTGACGTCGGCACTGGCCATGCTCAACGCCCAGCCTGCCGAAGCCAAGACGACGCAGGACGAGGTGGACGATGCGTCCTCACGCGCCTCCATCGCGGTGGTGCCGCTGACCATTCCGCTGCTCACCGGCCCGGCCACCATGTCCACGGTGGTGATCTACGCGGACCGCGCACAGACCTTCTGGCAGCACGCGGCTCTGGTGGGCTATGGCCTGGTCATCGCGCTGGCCACCGTGGTGTGCTTCACGCTGGCCGAACCGATCGAGCGGGTGCTGGGCAAGACGGGCATCAACGTGATGACACGGCTGATGGGCCTGATCCTGGCCGCCCTGTCGGTGGAGGTGATGGCCAACGGGCTGGTGAAGCTGTTCCCCGCGCTGGCGGGGTGAGCTGTAGCAGGGCTGAGCGACTCAGGCGTCGCTGTCGTCCACCGGCTCCTCGGGTTCGGCAGGTTTGACGACCGTCACTGGCACGGGGGCCTGCTCCAGCATGCCCTGAGACACCGAGCCCAGCCAGGCCCGGACCAGCCCCTTGCCGTGACTGCCCATGATGACGCCGTGACAGGCGTGCGCCTCCAGCACCTCCAGCAGCATGGGCACCGGATCGCCCGTGACCACTTCTTCCACGAAAGGCACGCCAGCGGCGCGCGCAGCGTCTGCGGCTGGGGCCAGCATGTCGCGCCCGGCGGCGTCGGCCACACGCTCCAGCGCCTCGCGGTCGTGCAGCGTCACCATTTCATAGACGGTGGCGGGCTCCTGCACGTTGGCCAGCACCAGCTCGGCACGCAGGCCCAATGCCACCAGCTTCAGGGCGTATTGAACGGCCTGGAGGGACAGATCCGAACCATCCACGGGAATGAGCAGTTTCATAAGGTCCTCCGACAGGTTGACTGGCGCCCGCCGCCTTGCAACGCGGGCCCTGACTGACATCATAGACCCGCCCGGCTGACACCCCTGCTGCAGACAGGTCACCCTGGCCGCAGCACTGTCTCGAATCCAGCGGCACAATCGGTGCATGTCCCAGAACCCGGCGACCGACGAACCGCCCCCCTCCGCCCCCAGGCCGCCCCTGGGACTGGCCGCGCTGGCCCCCTTCCAGCACGTGGTGTTCCGCACGCTGTGGCTCACCTGGCTGATGGCCAACGTGAGCATGTGGATGAACGACGTGGCGGCGGCGTGGCTCATGACATCGCTGACCAGCTCGCCGGTATGGGTGGCGCTGGTGCAGACGGCGGCCACCTTGCCGGTGTTCCTGCTGGGGTTGCCCAGCGGGGCACTGGCCGACACGCTGGACCGGCGCCGCTACTTCCTGGGCACACAGCTGTGGATTGCCATGGTGGCGTTGACGCTGTGCGCCGTGATCCTGCTGGGCGGCATGTCGCCCCCGGTACTGCTGGCGCTGGTGTTTGCCAATGGCGTTGGGCTGGCCATGCGCTGGCCGGTGTTCGCCGCCATCGTGCCGGAACTGGTGCCACGCCAGCAGCTGCCGCAGGCCCTGGCGCTCAATGGTGTGTCGATGAACGCGTCGCGCATCATCGGCCCGCTGCTGGCGGGGGCCATCATCGCGGGGCTGGGCAGCGCCTACGTGTTCGTGCTCAACGCGCTGCTGGCCCTGGCGTCGGCAGTGATCATCTGGCGCTGGCGGCGCGAGCAGCCGCCCAACCCGCTGGGGCGCGAACCGTTCTGGAGCGCCATGCGGGTGGGCTGGCAGTTCGTGCACCAGTCGTCACGGCTGCGGGTGGTGTACCTGCACATCTCACTGTTCTTCTTCCACTCCACGGCGCTGATGGCGCTGCTGCCGCTGCTGGCCCTGGGCATGGCTGGCGGCAACGCGGGCACCTTCACCGTGCTGCTGGCCACCATGGGCAGCGGGGCCATCGTGTCGGCGCTGTTCCTGCCGCGCCTGCGCCAGAACCTGCCGCGCGACACGGTCGTGATGGGCGGGGTGACGGTGCAGTCGCTGGCCATGGCGGGCATGGCTTTCGCCCCCAGCGTGGGCTGGGCCCTGCCGGCCATGTTCATGGCGGGCATGGCCTGGATCGCCACGGCGAATTCGCTGAGTGTGTCGGCACAGCTGACCCTGCCGGACTGGGTGCGCGCGCGCGGCATGTCGATGTACCAGATGGCGATCATGGGAGGCAGTGCCCTGGGCGCGGCCTTCTGGGGCAAGGTGGCGGGCTGGACGGACGTGCACACCAGCGTGGGCTTGGCAGCGCTTTCGGGCTTGACGGCAACCTGGCTGGCACAGCGCTTTGTACGCGAGCGCGGGCCGCTGGAAGACCTGACCCCCGTGCGCTGGAAAACGCCGAGCGCCGAAACCCCGCCGCCCAGCGGGCACGTGATGATCAGCATCGAGTACCGCATAGACCCGGCACGGGCCGACGACTTCCGCCGCCTGATGCAGGAAAGCCGCCGCAGCCGGCTGCGCCAGGGGGCCCTGCACTGGGAACTGCTGCACGACCTGAGCGACCCGGGGCGCTTCGTGGAACAGGTGGTGGACGAATCGTGGACCGAACACCTGCGCCGCTTCAACCGCATCAGCACCGCCGACGTGGCGCTGCGCGAGCGCCGTCTGGCCTTTCACATCGGCACGGAGCCGCCTGCCATCACGCGTTACGTGATGGAGAGCACAGTGAAGAGCTGAGGCTACATCGGCTCGCAGCGCCCCTGCCCGCTGGCCAGCCCGCGAAAGTCGCTCTGCCAGGTGCGCGAGCCCACGTCGATCTGCACGCGCTCGTTGTCTTGCGAAGTCAATATCCACTGCCCGTACACCGAGAAGGTGTACACCGGCACACCGTCGATGGCCACCCGGGTGAGGCGCCGGTTGTCGTGGGTCAGCGTCAGCTCGCGCACCCAGACCTCGCGCGCCGGCTGGTAGACCACCTCGCAACGCCAGTGCACTTCGGTGGCGGCCTGCGCCCCGGCCGCACCCAGTGTCAGCCACAGCCCCGCCGTCCAGCGCCTGAAACTCTTCATCGGCAGCTCCTCAACCCATCACCCCGAACACCGCACAATCACGGCATGGCGAACACACCGCAAGACTTCCACGTCATTTTCTTCTGCATGGGCAACATCTGCCGCAGCCCCACCGCGCATGGGGTGTTCCGCGACCTCGTGCACCAGGCGGGGCTGGCCGCCCATGTGCGTATCGGCTCCGCAGGCACGCACAACTACCACCCGGGCGAGCCACCCGATCCGCGCAGCCAGCGCCACGCCCGTTCGCGTGGCTACGAGCTGGGTGATCTGCGCGCACGCCAGCTGACCCGCGCCGACTTCGAACAGGCCCACCTGCTGCTGGCCATGGACCACGACAACCTGGCGCTGGCGCGGTCCATGTGCCCGCCCGAACACCACCACAAGCTGCGCCGCTTCACCGAGTTCTGCCTGCAGCACGATGCCACCATAGTGCCCGACCCCTACTACGGCGGTGCCGATGGCTTCGAGCAGGTGCTCGACCTGGTGGAAGACGCCTGCGAGGGCCTGTTGCAGCACATCCGGCTGCAGATCGGCCGCTGAGACACGCTTCCCGATTGGCCCAGCGAAAGTCACAACTGAAATGACCGCGTGCGGGCTTGTCCCCGCGCGGCCTGCGCCGCAGAATGGCCTTTTTCACCTGCTGCAAGACCCATGACATCCACCACCCGCCACCCCGCTGCCGAAGCCCTCGTTCAGGCCCGCCGGACGCACCAGCCCGTTGACGCACAAACGGTTCAGGCCTTTCTGCAGACCCCTGAAGCGGCCTATGCCGCGCAGGCTGCCGTGGGCGCACAGCTCGGCTGGTTCGGCGATGCGCCCCCGCTCTTCTGGAAGTCTGGCGGCCCGGGCCGCGACGCCGTGCTCACCCACGCCCCCCTGCCTCCCGAAGGCGTGTGGGACAGCCCTGCCGTGGCGGGCGACTGGCCCTTTCACATCCGCGGCATCGAAGCCGAGATCGCCCTGCGCTTGGGCAGCCCTGTTGACCTGGCGCTGGCCTCGACGCTCACACCCGAAACCGCCCATGCGCTGGTGGAGGCGATGACCGTGTCCATCGAAATCGTGGACACGCGCTGGCAACAGGGGCTGGACGCCCCCGCACTTTGCAAGCTGGCCGACCTGCAGTCGCATGGCGCGCTGGTGCTGGGCGAATGGGTGCCCTACCAGCCGCGCGACTGGGCCGCGCAGACCTGCGAGGTGCAGATGGGCCAGCAGCCTGTGCGAACCTTCACGGGCACGCATTCCCTCAACGACCCTGCCTACCTGCTGCCCGCCTGGCTTCGTCATGCCACGCGCGATGGCGCCGTGCTGCCCGCGGGCACGGTGGTGACCACCGGCACCTGGTGCGGCATCCTGCACGCCCAGGCAGGTGACGCGGTGACCGCCCGCTTCGACGGCGTCGGCGAAGCGAGCGTGCTGCTCTGACCGCTCAGAGTTCGGGCCAGCGGTGGGCCCACGGGGCCGCGGCCTCGTAGGCCTCGCCCAGGTCCAGCAGCATGTCGTCGCTGCCGTAGGGCCCCACCATCTGCATGCCAATCGGCAGGCCGTCTGCAGCGGGGGCCGTGGGCACGGCCAGCGCGGGCAGCCCGGCCGCGTTGACCCAGCCGGTGTAGATGGCGTGGCCGCGCGGCCCCACGTCCTGCCCGTCGATTCTGGGGGGGTAAGCCTCGCGTGCAGGCCAGGGCAGCGCCGCCGCCGAGGGCATGACCACCACGTCGGTCTGCTCGAACAGGGCTGCACTGTCACGGCGCAGTTGCGTCACCCGCTCCCACACCTGCCACAGCACGGTGGCGGGCAGCTTGCGGCCCTGGGCGGCCATGTCGCGGTACTTGGGCGAAGCCAGAGCCTCCCATTCGGGGTGCTGGTCAAACATGCTGGCCAGGCCGATCTGCCCGATCTGCGGCCAGGCGCCCGCAAAGAAGCTCAAGTCCAGCGGCAGCGCGCCACGGCGCACATGGTGGCCGAGCTGCGCGAGCCGGTCCACCGCCTGCCCTACGCTGGCCGCGATCTGCGGGTCCAGCGGTGCGTCGCCCAAACGTTCCACGTAGAGCACGCGCAAGGGGCGGCGCTCGCGCGGCTGCGCGCAGGCATGTGCTGCCGCCAGCGACAGGCGGTCCACCGCCGCAGGCCCGCGCATCACGCTGAACAGCAGCCGCGCGTCGGCCACCGTGCGCGCCAGGGGGCCGATGATCTCGAAATCCAGCAACAGACTGGGCAGCACGTGCTGGCGGGGCACCGCGCTCAGCGAAGGCTTGAGGCCCACCACCCCGGCGTGCGAGGCGGGCCGGCGGATGGAGCCGCCACCGTCCTGCGCAATGGCCAGCGGCCCAACGCCACTGGCCACCGCAGCCACCGCGCCGCCGCTGGAGCCGCCCGGCGTGAGAGCTGCGTTCCAGGGGTTGCCCGTGGGACCGAACAGGGGGTTGTCGGTATAGCCCTCCAGCGCAAACTCGGGCACGTTGGTCTTGCCCAGCATGGGTGCACCTGCCGCCCGCGCGCGGGCCACTGCCAGTTCGTCCTGCCCGGTGCAGTGGTCTTTCAGCGCACGGGTGCCCCAGGTGGTGGGCTGGTCAACCGTGTACAGGCTGTCCTTCACGGTCAGGGGCACGCCGTCCAGCACCGACAGCGGTTGCCCCTGCTCGAAGCGCCGGGCACTGGCCCGGGCCTCGGCCAGGAAGGCCTCGTCACGGCGCGCCACCACGGCGTTCAGGCGCGGGTTCACCGCCTCCAGCCGGGCCAGGCAGGCCTGGGCCACATCCACCGGGCTCAAGCTGCGCTCACGGTAGCGCCTGGCCAGTTCCACCGCGGGCAATTGCCACAAGGTCTCGGTCATCGCTCACTCCTCACATGCGGCCGGGCAGCCAGGTCACCAGTTCAGGCAGGGCAATGATCAGCAGCGTGAACGCGATCATGATCACCGCGTAAGGCAAGGCCCCCCACATGGCATCCTGTATGCCGCCCTTGTCGGGCCGTATGCCGTGCACCACGAAAAGGTTCATGCCCACGGGCGGAGTGATCATGCCCAGCTCGCACATAAGCACCACGAAGATGCCGAACCAGATCGGGTCCACCCCCAGCGCGGTGGCGATGGGATAGGTGATGGGAATGGTGGCCACCTGCATCGACAGCACGTCCATGAACATGCCCAGCACCAGGTAGAACACGATCAGCGCCAGCAGAAGGCCCGTGGCGGACAGGCCCAGTCCCGCCACCCACTTGGTCATGGAGTCGGCCACGCCCGTCAGGCTGATGGTGAGGTTGAGGATGAACGCTGCCGTGATGATGAGCAGGATCATGCCGCTGACCCGCGCGGTGGAAATGAAGCAGGTACGCAGCACCTCCCACTGCAGCCGGCCGGAGCGCCAGACGAAGAAGAGCGCCGCCATCACACCCAGCGCCGCGCTTTCGGTAGCGGTGGCAATACCGAAGTACAGGCTGCCCATGACGATGCCGAACACCACCAGCGGCGGCACCAGGTGCACCAGGCTGCGGATGCGCACGTCCAGCGGCACTTTGTCTTCGCGGATGGCTGTTCCGCTGGCCAGGCTGCTCATCCAGATGTAGAGCATGAAGCACGAAGTCAGCAGCAGCCCGGGGATGATGCCTGCGATGAACAGCTTGCCAATGGAGTTGTTGGTGAGCGAGCCATAGACGATCATGTTCACGCTGGGCGGAATGAGGATGCCCAGCGTGCCGCCTGCGGCCAGCGTACCCAGCGAGGCGCGCATGGGGTAGCCGCGCTTGACCAGCGATGGCAGGGCCACGGTGCCCACGGTGGCGGCCGTTGCCACGGACGAGCCCGAGGTGGCAGAGAACAGGGCGCAGCTGCCGATGTTGGTGTGCAGCAGCCCGCCCGGCATGCGCCCCAGCCAGGCCGACAGTGCCAGGTACATGCGGTCGGCAATGCCCGAGCGCAGCAGCAGTTCGCCCAGCAGCACGAACAGCGGAATGGAGGTAAGCAGGTTCTCGTTCTGCACCCCCCAGACCACCGGCGCGATGGAGTCCATGAAAGGCACGCCATAGGCGGCGATCCCGCCCACGATGCCCACCGCCGCCATAGACACCGCAATGGGCACGCCCACCAGCATCATGCCGATCATGGCCGCAAAGGCCAGTCCAATCAGGCCCACACTCATGTCCGTGCTCCTTGTTCCATGCCTGTGCGCTGGGCCAGGTCGTCGAGTTCTTCCTTGAGCTCTTCCTTCACGCTCTTGGGGTGGAAGTCGCGGTTGAGCACCTGCGTGTCACCGCGCACCATCAGCACCGTGGCGCGCCCCGCCAGCACCAGCGCCACCAGCGCAAACACCACCAGCCCCGCGTACCAGGCACCCTGCGGGTAGATCAGGGGCGTGGCCCAGGGGGTCTGGGCCGTGCTCTGGTAGGCCAGCGTGTCGACGATGACCTTGTAGGCCACCCAGGCGATGAACCCCGCGAACACGGCCAGCGCCGTAATGGAGAACCAGTTCAGCCAGGCCTGCAGTCTGGGCGGGAAGTGCCCATGGAACACGTCGACGCGGATGTGGTTGCGCCCGAACAGCGCCAGGCTGAAGGCGATGGTGGAACCCACCGCCAGCGCATACCCGCCCAGCTCGTCGGCGCCCTGCAGCGACACGTTGAACAGCTTGCGCGCCAGCGTCTCGACCGTGACGATCACCGCGAGCAGGAGAAAGATGCCCCCGAAGACGGTGCCCAGCCAGTTTTCGATGTGTTCCTTCATGCCCTGATTCCCCTGTGTTGAATGGGCCGCCCCGCCTTTCGTTGGGGCGGCCCGCGACGCGGAAACGGCGGTCGCGGGCGCGCTGCTCATTTCAGCCCCAGGACAGGTGATACCGCAGAACCCCAGCGCTGGGAACACCCGGCGTTGGCCTTGTCGCACACTTCGGCCCACGCGGGCAGGGAAACCTTGCTCACCGCGCTGCGCACCAGCTCAATGTCCGAAGGGGAAACCGGTACGTTGGTCAGCTTGAACTTCTTGCCCGTGGTGCAGGGGTCCTTGCCAACGTTGCAGTTCAGGGCGTCCTGGAACAGCTCTTCGGAATAGGTCCAGATCTCCGAGGTAAGGCCATCGAACGCCGCCTGCAGGCGGGCCTGCTGGTCAGCGTTCAGGCGGTTCCAGGCCTTGAGCGTGATCGCATAGCCGTTGAGCGCCATCTGGAAGCCCAGCGGCAGCTGGTGCGTCGTCACCTCGGGCCAGCCAGCAGAGTTGGCCGAACTGGGGCCGGTGATGGCGCAATCCACCACACCCAGGGACAGCGACTGGTGCGTGTCGGCGAACGACACCGGCACCGGTGTGCCGCCCACCAGTTCAATGAACTTGGCCAGGTTCTGGTCGTACACGCGCACCTTCATGCCCTTGATGTCGGCCAGCTTGGCAATGGGCTTCTTGCAGAACAGTATCTGCGGGCCGAAAGGCCACACCCCCAGCAGCTTCACCTGGAACTGCTGCTGCAGCCGCTGGTCCACCGACGAGAACCAGGCCTTGGTGACCTTGCCCGCCGTGGCGTAATCGGGGCTGGCGCCCACCAGGTCAAGCCCCAGCAGCGTGGGTTCGTCGCGCGAGTTCTGCGACACGCGCAGCGACACGATGTCGAACAGCCCCGACTTCATCACGCGCAGCTGCTCCGTGTCCTTGATGCCCAGCGTGTCGATGGGCTTGTAGTCCATGTCGATGGGCAGGCCCGTCTTGGCCGCGAACTGCTCGAAGAACGGCTGTTCCTTGTTCTTCTGGATGTTCCCCGTGGCCAGCGGCTGGCCAATGACCTTGAAGCTCAGGCGGTCCTGTGCCTGCGCGGCTGCGGCCCCCAACACCAGCGCCGCAGCACTGGCCATGGAAACGAACGAATGGGTGACACTTCGGATGGCATTCATCGCGGTACTCCTTCGGTGGTTGAAAATGAAGAGAACGTCCGTACAACGCTCGGCAGCGAACAGCGCCTTGCTGCAGGGCTTCAGTAGCCCAGCGCGCGCGGCAGGGTCGTAACGACTTGTGGAAACAGCATGCAAAGCACCAGCACGGCGTACATCAGCGTGATGAAGGGCCACGCGCTGCGCACCATCTCCCGCATGGGCACCCGGGTCACCCCGCACACCACGAACAGCACCACGCCCACGGGCGGGGTCAGCATGCCGATCACCAGGTTGAGCACGAACAGGAAGCCGAAGTGCAGCGGGTCGATGCCGTACTGCAGCGCGATCGGGTGCAGCAACGGCACCAGCATGATGTAGGCCGCGTTCGACTCCAGGAACATCCCCACCACGAACAGCAGCAGGGACACCAGCAGCAGGAACACCAGCGGCTCGGAAGTGACGGACAACAGCAGCGCCGACAGCTTCTGCGGCAGCAGATCCACCGTCATCAGGTAGGTGATGATGGACGCGAAGGCGATGAGCGCCCCCACAACGGCAGAGGTGATGGCTGCACGCACCACGACCCCCGGCAGATCGCTGATCTGCAGACGGCGCGTGATGAAGAAGCCGATGGCCAGGGCGTACACCACCGCGATGGCAGCGCCCTCGGTGGGTGTGAACGCGCCCCCCACGATGCCGCCGATCACCAACACCGGCATGGCCAGCACCAGCAGCGAACGGCGCAGCTCCGACAGCACGAACGACAGGCGGAACGGCTCGCCCGTGACCGCCCAGCCCCGGCGCGTCGCGATCCAGGAACACAGCAGCATGAAGCCCACGCAGATGATGATGCCCGGCACCACCCCTGCCATGAACAGGCCGCCCACCGACACCGACGACCCCGCCATGAAGGCGTAGACGATCATCGCCCCGCTGGGCGGGATGATGGGCCCCAGGTTGGCAGCGGCAGCCACGATGGCGGCGGCAAAGCCCCGGTCGTAGATCTTGGAAAGCGACGGCACCAGGATCGACGACAGCGCGCTGGCGTCGGACACAGCCGCACCGGACACCGTGGCCAGACCCGCGCCCGACAGCATGGTCACGTGCGCCATGCCGCCCCGCACGCGCCCCACCATGGCGTTGGCCAGGCTGATGAGCCGCTCGACGATGCCCGCCTTGATCATCAACTCCCCGGCCAGCATGAAGAAGGGGATCGACATGAGCGGGAAAGAGTTGACCGCGTGCATCATGCGTTGCGGCACCATGGAAAAGTCCACCCCCGCCACCCACAGCCCGCCCAGGGCGGCCACGCCCATGGAAAAGGCGATGGGCAGGCCCAGCGTGGCCAGCAGCATGAACCCGATGACGATGGCGGCGCTCATTCCGCACCTCCTGCCGCCATGTGGGGCGGGCCTTCTATGGCGATGCGCAGCAGGTGCAGTGCCGACAGCAACGCCCCCACCCCCACCGGCACGATGAACCAGCCCACGCTCCAGTCGAGCGTGGACATCAGCTCGTCCCACTGTTCGCGCGCCACGCCAACGGCAGCCCAGGCCACGGCGGACATCATCGCCGCGCTCAGCAGCGCAGCGGCCCGTCGCAGGCCCTTCTGCACCAGCGGCGGCATGCGGTTGACGACGATGTCGATGCCAATGTGCGCGCCCTGACGTACGCCCAGCGGGATGGCCAGGAACATGCTCCACACGAATGCCAGGCGCGAGACCTCATCCGCCCAGTCGATCGACTGGTTGAAGCCGTAACGCAAGGCCACCTGGGCCGAGACCACCCCCACCATCACCGCCACGGCCACCAGCAGCGCCAGCATCACGGCCCGGTCCAGCGCCAGCAGCACCCGGCCCGGCAGACGCGCGGTGTCGTACACCGCGGGCAGTATGGGAAGTTTCATGACAGCCTCCTGCATGACGCTCTCCTCAGCGCTTGGCGGCTTCGGCCAGCACGCGGTCCACCAGCTCGGCGCCAGCGCGCTTCTTCACCGAATCGATGACAACCGTGGACGCCTTGCGCATTTCCTCCAGCGCGGCGGGAGCGATCTCGGTGTAGGTCATCTTGCCCTTGAGGTCCGCCAGCGCCTTGGCCTCCGTCTCGGCGGCCAGCTTGCGCTGGTGGGCAATCGTCGCGGCCATGGCTTCGCGCACGGCGCTCTGGTGCTCGGGCTTGAGCTGCTCGAACGCGCGCTTGCTGGCCACCACGGCGATGAAGTCGAAGAAGTGGCCCGAGTTGCTCAGGTGCTTCTGCACCTCGCCGTAGCGCGACGCCGAGATCACCGTATACGGGTTCTCCTGGCCGTCGACCACGTGCTGCTCCAGCGCGGAATACAGCTCCTTCACGTCCATGGCCACCGGGTTGGCGCCCAGCGCGCGGAAGGTTGCCAGGTGCGTCTCGTTGGGTTGCAGGCGCACCTTCAGGCCCTTGAGGTCGGCCATCGAGCGGATCGGCCCCTTGCTGTTGGTGATGTGGCGCATGCCCAGCTCCATCCAGCCCAGGCTGATGAAGCCCTTGTCCTGCAGCTTCTTGTCGATGGCGTCGCCCACCGCGCCGTCAATGACACGGAAGGCCGTTTCGCGGCTGCTGAACACGAAGGGCAGGCTCACGGCCTCCAGTTCCGGTGCAATGCGCGACAGGAAGGCCGCACCGACCCAGGTCAGCGCCAGCGTGCCGGAGCGCACAGCGTCGATGTTTTCCTTGGCGCCGCCCAGCTGCATGGCCGGGAACACGTCCACCTGCAACTGGTTGTTGGTCAGGCGCGCCACCTCTTTCTTGAAGACCTGCTCCACCGCCACGCTGCTGGGGTGTTCGGTGGCGAAGTTGCCGGCGATCTGCAGCTTTTGCTGCGCGTGCGCGGCCTGCAGGGGCAGCAACGCTGCGGCCAGCAAAGTGAGGGGGGCGATGACACGGGTCAGGCGTGCGGTTTTCATGGGGATTCCTTTCGGTGAGGAGGGGGGTGTTAACGGGCCGCGCCGCGTTCCAGCAGCGTGGCGATAGCAGGGCCAAGGCCCTTGTTAGGTTTGGTGGGAGGCGGCGCGAAGCTGCCGCGCGTGGCACGGCCGGGCTGCAACGCCACCAGCGATTCGGCATGGCGCACGGCGCTGGACACGCCGTCCACCATGGGCACGGGCAGGCGCCCGCGCAGACTGCGTGCCAGCCCGGCCAGCGGAGCCCCTGCCAGCACGATCACATCGGCGCCGTCCTCGTCCACGCAACGCTCGGCCAGCGCCACCAGGCGTTCACCCTGGTTGCCCTGGACGTTGCCGATGTCGGCCAGCGGTTCGTCCAGCCCGCGTATGCTGGCCAGCCGCCCTTCCAGGCCGTAGGCCTGCACCGTCTCGCGGTACCAGGCACGGATGCGCTGTGAAATGGCCACGATGGAAAAGCGCTGTCCCAGCAGGCAGGCGCTGGCCAGCGCCGCTTCCGTCAGTCCGGTCACTGGGCAAGGCAAAGCCTCGCGCAGGCCCGCAAGACCCGGGTCGCCAAAGGCGGCCACCACCACGGCGTCGTAGCGCGCATGGTGCTCGGCGGCCAGTTGGGCAGCGGCGTAGGCGCCGATCAGCGCCTCGAAGCGCGTTTCGATGTAGGCCACGCCGAACGGCGCGGTCAGCACATCCACCTCGGTGCCGGGCGCGGCGCTGCGCTGTGCCTCCGCGCGTATCAGGTCAGACACGCTGTCCGAGATGTTGGGGTTGATGAGCAGCAGTTTCATGCCGTTCTCCTTTCACGGTTGGGCAACAGCGAAGGCTGGGCGCAGGGCAGGAAGCGGCCTCGGCCCAGGCGTGGCAGGAAGGTCTTGCCGTCCCACACCACTTCGCCGCCCACGATCGTCATGCCCGGCCAGGCGCGCAGCGTCATGCCCTCGTAGGGCGTGTAGTCCACGTTGTGGTGCAGTTGCGAGTTGCGCAAGATGAATTCGCGCTCGTCCCAGATCACCAAATCGGCGTCGGAACCGATGGCGATGGCGCCCTTGCGTGGATGCAGTCCGTAGGCCTTGGCGGGGTTGGTGGAAGTCAGTGCCACGAACTGCTCCAGCGTGATGCGCCCGCCCAGCACGCCTTCGGAATAGAGCAGCGCCATGCGCGTCTCGATGCCGGGAATGCCGTTGGGAATGTGACGGAACGCCACCTCTTCGCCGCCGGGCTTCTTGCCCTCGGGCGCGTCGAAGCGGAAGGGGGCGTGGTCGGACGAGAACACGGTGAACAGTCCGTCGGCCAGGCCGTCCCAGATCACTTCCTGGTTGGCCTTGTCGCGCGGCGGCGGGCTGCAAACGCAGCGGGCGCCGTGGTAGCTGTCATCCACACCCAGGTCGGCAGCGGTGAGGAAGAGGTACTGCGGGCAGGTTTCGGCAAACACCTTCAGGCCGTGACCGCGTGCCCAGCGGATCTGCTCCACCGCCTCGCGCCCAGACACGTGCACGATCAGGATGGGCACCTCCACCAGCTCGGACAGGGCAATGGCGCGGTGCGTGGCCTCGCGCTCCACCAGCATGGGGCGGGAATGCACATGGAAACGCGGCGCCGTGCGGCCAGCGGCTTCCAGGCGGCGCGTGAGCCACTCGATGCAGTCCGCGTTTTCGGCGTGGACCATCGCCATGGCACCGCGCTCCCGCGCCACCTGAAGCACGTCCAGGATCTGGCCGTCGTCGAGCTTCAGGTCGTCGTAGGTCATGTAGATCTTGAAGGAGGTGTAGCCCTCGCCGATGAGGCCGGGCAACTCCTCGCCCAGCACCTGCGGCGTGGGGTCACTCACGATCAGGTGGAAGGCGTAGTCCACATGCGCGCGGCCATTGGCCCGCCGGTGGTAGTCCTCCACCGCGGCCCGCAAGGACTGCCCCTTTTCCTGCGCGGCAAACGGAATGACCGTGGTGGTGCCGCCGCACGCGGCAGCGCGGGTGCCGCTCTCAAAGTCGTCGGCCATGCGCACCGGCGGCGCCATCGGCTGGTCCAGGTGGCAGTGGGCATCCACACCGCCCGGGGTCACCACCCGGCCTGCCGCGTCGATCTCGCGGACACCCGCTGGCAGGCCTGAGCCGATCTGCACGATGCGCCCGCCGCGCACGCCTATGTCCGCTTCGTAGCAGTCACTGGCGGTGGCCACACGCGCCTGGCGGACGACCAGGTCGAAAAGCTCAGCCATGGTGCACTCCCGCACCATGTTGCCCACTTTGCACCAAGCAAGTGTCAACAATTTCGTCAACAAATACTGCGATCAGATCCATGAAACTCTTCCTTTGTGTCTTGCTTCGCAATTCCCATGCCACTTTCAACAACACTGTCGACATAGCGACAAGTAGCGCAATGGTCTTACTTTTGACTTTTGTTGACACTGGTGTTTACACTAATGCCGACTAAATTTTGTTTGGGCATGATTTCCACACACCGGTCAAGACCGGCACATCTCTCAACAGGAGTTCTGATGGCCTCGCCTATCCGCCTGGGTGTCCTCACCCCGTCTTCCAACACGGCACTGGAGCCGCTGACCAGTGCCATCGTTGGCCAGGTCCCCGGCGCGTCGGCGCACTTTTCGCGCTTTCGCGTCACTGAGATTTCCCTGCAGCCGCAGGCGCTGGGGCAGTTCGACGACAGCAAGATCCTGGCGGCGGCGGAACTGCTGGCCGACGCCAAGGTAGACGTGATCGGCTGGAGCGGCACCGCCGCGGGGTGGATGGGTTTTGACGCCGACCAGCGGCTGGTCGAGCGCATCCGCGAGCGCACGGGCATCCGGGCCACCACGGCGGTGCTGGCACTCAACGAACTGCTGACGCTCAAGGGCATCAGCACCCTGGCGCTCGTCACGCCCTACACGGCAGACGTTCAGCAAAAAATTGTCGACAACTACCGCAACATCGGCGTTGAAGTGGTCGCCGAAAAACACCTGGGCATCTGCGTCAATCACGACTTCGCGCTGGTAGAGCCAGACCGGCTGCGCGGGCTGATGGATGAGGTGGCCAGCGCAAGGCCGGGCGCCATCACCACTTTCTGCACCAACCTGCGTGCGGCGGCACTGGCTGCCAAGGTGGAGCAGGCGCACGGCATTCCGCTGCTCGACACCGTCAGCACCACGGTGTGGGGCATGCTGCGGGCAGCGGGCGCCGACCCTTCAGTGGTGCAAGGATGGGGAGAGCTCTATGCCTGGCGTTGAACCTCGCCGCGGCCGCGCTGCGCGCGCCGATAGAATGGGCTGCCACTGCGGCAGTCCACACACCGAGGATGGGGCCGCCGCAGACCCGGGTCATCCCCTGTCACACCTCAACCTGAGCACCATGCCGCGCAGCGCCAGAACCCTGCTCCCCGCCGCCCGCCTTGAACGCGAGAAGGCCAACGACGAAATCTACGAAAAGATCTATGTCGCCATCCTGGAGCACCGCCTGCACCCCGGCACCAAGCTCGGCGAGGACCGGCTGGCCAACATCTTCAACGTGAGCCGTGCCCGTATCCGTGAGGTGCTGGCCCGACTGGCGCACGAGCAGATCGTCGACCTCTACCCGCAGCGCGGCGCCTTCGTGGCCAAGCCCACCCCCGAGCAGGCCATGGACGTGTTCGAGGCCCGGCGCCTGATCGAGCCCGCCGTGATGCGCCGCCTGGTCAACACGCTCACGCCCGACAAGATCGCGCGGCTGCGCCAGCACCAGGAACTGGAGTTGGATGCCCGCCGCCGCGACGACCGGCGTGCCGTGGTCCGGCTGTCCGGCGAGTTCCACCAGCTTCTGGCGGAACTGGCGGGCAACACGGCCCTGTCGCGCACGCTGCGCGAGCTGTCCACGCTCACCTGCCTGATCATCTTCCTCTACGACGCGCCGACGGCCATCAGCTGCCGCGCCGACGAGCACTCCGAGATCATCGACGCCATCGCCAAGCGCGACGTCAACCGCGCCGAAAAGCTCATGCTCGACCACCTCGACCACATCGAAAGCAGCCTGGCCCTGGACAGCTCTGCGGCCGAGGTGGACCTCGAGGCTGTCTTCCGGGACTGAACCTCCCGCCACCCCAAACCGTTGCTTGGCCCCGCCGGGGCCGATCGCGCCCGAGCGCGGGCGTGCGTTCGCCTGCGCCTTTTCGCCAGCCAGACAAGGAGACAAACCATGCCCAACCTCAACTTCCACCCCGCAGGCCGCCACTTCCTGCAGATTCCCGGCCCAAGTCCTGTGCCCGACCGCCTGCTGCGCGCCATGAGCTACCCCACCATCGACCACCGGGGCCCGGAGTTCGGCGTGTTGGGGCTGCAAGTGCTTGCGGGCCTGCAGAAGATCTTCCAGACGCGCCACCCCGTGGTGGTGTACCCGGCTTCGGGCACCGGCGCCTGGGAAGCGGCGCTCACCAACACGCTGAGCCCCGGCGACACCGTGCTGATGTACGAGACAGGCCATTTCGCCACCCTGTGGCAGAAGATGGCGCTGCGGCTCGGCCTGGCGCCCGAGTTTCTGGCCATGCCGGGCAACTGCCCCAGCACCGGCCTGCCCAACAGCTGGCGCCATGGCGTGCAGGCCGACCTGATCGAACAACGCCTGCGCCAGGACGACAACCACCAGATCAAGGCGGTGTGCGTGGTGCACAACGAAACCTCCACCGGCGTGACCAGCGACATCGCCGCCGTGCGGCGCGCCATGGACGCCGCCGGGCACCCCGCGCTGCTGATGGTGGACACCATATCGGGCCTGGCCGCCGCCGACTACCGGCACGACGAATGGGGCGTTGACGTGACTGTGAGCGGCTCCCAAAAGGGCCTGATGCTGCCCCCGGGCATCAGCTTCAACGCCTTGTCGCCCAAGGCCCTGGAAGCGTCGCGTCACGCCCGGCTGCCCCGCGCCTTCTGGGCGTGGGATGAGATCGTCGAGATGAACAAGACAGGCTACTGGCCCTACACCCCCAACACCAACCTGCTCTACGCCCTGAGCGAGGCGATCGACATGATCCTGGACGAAGGGCTGCCCCAGCTTTTTGCGCGCCACCAGCGGCTGGGGCAAGCCTGCCGCCTGGCGGTGCAGGCCTGGGGGCTGGACGTGCAGTGTGCCGACCCGCGCGTCAGCTCGCCCGTGCTCACCGGGGTGGTCACCCCCCAAGGCCACGACGCCGATGCCGTGCGGCGCCTCATCTACGAACGCTTCAACATGTCGCTGGGCACCGGGCTGGGCAAACTCAAGGGGCGCATGTTCCGCATTGGGCACCTGGGCGAGTGCAACGACCTTGCGCTGCTGGCTGCGCTCAACGGCTGTGAGATGGGCCTGCGCCTCGCTGGTGTGCCCCTGCAAGGCAGCGGCGTGCTGGCCGCGCAGGACCACCTGCGCGACACCTCGCAGACCCAGGCGCGCTACCCGCAGGCCGTAGCCTGACGCTACCATCGGGGCCATGCATGCACTCCAAGGACTCAAGGTACTGGAACTGGGCCAGCTGATCGCCGGCCCCTTTGCGGCCAAGACGCTCGCCGACTTCGGCGCCGACGTCATCAAGGTCGAGCCGCCCAACGGCGGCGACCCGCTGCGCAAGTGGCGCCTGCTGCGCGAGGGCACCTCGGTCTGGTGGGAGGTGCAGTCGCGCAACAAGCGTTCGGTCTGCCTGGACCTGCGCACCCCCGAAGGGCAGGACGTGGTGCGCCGCCTGGCCGCCGAGGCCGACGTGCTGATCGAGAACTTCAAGCCCGGCACCCTGGAAGGCTGGGGCCTGGGCTGGGAAGACCTGCACGCGCTCAACCCCCGGCTGGTCATGCTGCGCCTGTCGGGCTACGGCCAGACCGGGCCCTACGCACACAAGCCCGGCTTCGGCATCCTGGGTGAAGCCATGGGCGGGCTGCGCCACCTCACCGGCGAGCCGGGGCGCGTGCCGGTGCGCACAGGCGTGTCGATTGGCGACTCCATCGCCGCGCTGCACGGGGTGCTGGGCGTGATGTTCGCGCTGTACCACCGCGACGCGCGCGGCGGCCAGGGCCAGATGATCGACGTGGCCCTGTACGAGAGCGTGTTCAACCTGATGGAAAGCCTGCTGCCCGAGTACGACGCCTTCGGCGTGGTGCGCGAACGCGCAGGCAGCGCCCTGCCCGGCATCGCACCGTCCAACGCCTACCGCTGCGCGGACGGCGGCTACGTGCTCATCGGCGGCAATGGCGACAGCATCTACAAACGGCTGATGCACGCCATTGGCCGCGACGACCTGGGCCAAGACCCCGACCTGGCCCAGAACGATGGCCGCGCACGCCGCAGCGCGGAACTGGACGCTGCCATCGAAGCCTGGACCAGCCAGCGCAGCATTGACGAAGTGATTGCCGCGCTGGACGCGGCCGAAGTGCCGGTGGGCAAGATCTACACCGCCGCCGACATTGCCAACGACCCTCAGTACCTGGCGCGCGACATGGTGCTGCAGGTGCAGGACAGCCACGGCCAGCCCCTGAAGGTGCCGGGCATCGTGCCCAAGCTCAGCGCCACCCCTGGCGCCATCCGCCACCCGGCTCCGCACTTGGGCGAGCACACCGAAGGCGTGCTGGGTCAGGCCGGCTGGCCAGCGCGTGAAGGCCCGCCGGACGGCACAAAATAAATCACCACCCCTCCCCTAAACAGGGGATGGGCAAAGCGCAAGCCCTCTGTCAGACTCGCCGTTCATCAACAACAAAGTCTGGGAGAGGTTCCACACCATGCGCCTTGTCGGGATGCTCGATTCGCCCTACGTGCGCCGCGTTGCGGTGTCCCTGCAACTGCTGGGCCTGCGCTTCGAGCACGAACCGCTCTCGGTGTTTCGCACCGTCAAGGAGTTCCAGCAGGTCAACCCCGTGGTGAAGGCCCCCACGCTGGTGTGCGACGACGGCTCCACGCTCATGGATTCGACGCTGATCCTGGAGTACGCCGAGGCACTGGCCTGGCCGCACACACTGGTGCCTCATGGCCTGCCCGGCCTGCAGCGCGACCTGCGCCTCACCGGCCTGGCTCTGGCTGCTTGTGAAAAGAGCGTGCAGATCGTCTACGAGCGCGGCCTGCGCCCCGCCGACAAACGGCACGAGCCTTGGCTGAACCGCGTTTCGGCCCAGCTGCTGGCCGCCTGCGACACCCTGGAAAGCGAGCTGGTCCGCGCCCCGCTGCCCCTGCCCGGGAACGCCATGCAGCGCGCGGGCGTCGCCATAGCCACCACCTGGCATTTCGCCCAACAGGTCGTTGCCGACATGGTGCCGGCCTCCCGCTACCCCTGCCTTGTGGAATACTCGGCACAAGCCGAAAGGCTGCCCGCCTTTCTTGCCGCGCCGCATGGCGACGGCACCTACCGCCCCGCCGAGCCCCATGGAAGATCCAACATCCCGCCGCCTCACCGAACTGGAGATCAAGACCAGCTTCCAGGAGGACTGGCTGGAACAGCTCAACCAACTGGTCTACGAGCAGCAATTGAAGATTGACCAGCTCACCGAAGAGCTGGGCCGTTTGCGCCTGCAGCTGCAGGACAACGCCGCCACACCCGCCTTTCGCAGCCTGCGGGATGAGTTGCCGCCGCACTACTGACGCCAGGCAAACATCACAAATGCAAGGCCATAGGGCGGCTTTTCCGGGGTTCTGCCCCGCGACGAGCCCTTAAATTGGAGGCTCGCGTCTTTCCATCCGGCAAACACAGGAGCCGCCCATGAGAATTCCGTCCACTTCATCCGTTGCGTTCCAGCGCGAGACGCCCAAGGCAACGGGGCAGAACCGGGCCGAGCGCAACGAAGCTCAGACCCCCACCGAGAAACCCGCCAAGACGGCCCCGCCGGGCTTGGAGAAGGTGCTCGCCCGCCTGGAGGCCATGGGTGAAAGCCGTACGCAGGGCCAAGGCGTGGCCATGGACCGCATCAGCCGCAACCTGGCCCGCTACGCCGAGAACCAGGCACTGGCCCCTGCACCTGCTCCGGCACCGGTCGAAGACACGGCCCCAGAAGTCACCCCGCCCGTGGCCGAGGCACCGGCTGAGGCACCCGCACCGGCCACGCCGGAGAACACGGACAACGTGGCCGAGCTGATCGATTCGCTCAACGAGCCTGCCGACGACGGCAGCACCGCCGCCAACACCTGACGCCCCTCGGCGCCACCGGGCCCGTTGCGGCCCTGCGGGTTCAGGCCGCAGCCCCCTCGAACCGGGGGAACAGCACGTTGTTCTCCAGTTGGATGTGCTGCATCAGGTCGTCCGTCAGCCGCGCGGTGCCCGCGAAGAGCGCACGCCAGGTGTTGCAGGCACCTTCAGGCGGCGTGTGGTCGTTCGTCAGCTGGCTGAGCCGCTCCAGTTGTTCGCCGTGGCTGGTGTGTTCGTGCCGCATCACGCCAATGGGCTGCGCTGCCATCGGGTGGCCGCCACGCTTGAGCATGGGGAACAGGATGTTCTCCTCCTTGGCCATGTGGTCCAGCAGCTCGGCCTCCACCCCTTCCAGAAAGTCCGCCAGCCCGGCAGGCACCTGCGGGTGATCGCGGTGCACGGCCTCCACGCGGCGCGCCATGCGGATGAGTTCTGGCAACTGCACGCGGTGCACCTCGTGGTAGCGGGTCAGGATGTGGTCGATCAACTCACTGCTGGGCGCGCTCAGTTGCGGCTCGGGCGCTTCCTGCGCCAGTTCTTCCAGCTCCTGGCGCACGGCGTCCAGGTCCAGCCCCTTGGTGGCGCAAGCCTCTTGCAGCGTCACGTGTCCGCCACAGCAGAAGTCCAGTTTCAAGCGGCGCAGCACGGCGGTGGCGCCGGGCAAGTCCACGGCAATGCGGCCCAGGCTCTGCCCGGCAAGGTCAACAGCGGCGGGGGTGAGGACGGTATCCATGGCTTGCTTCCTTTAAATATGCATTTGATGTGCGTATTTTAAAAGGATAAGATGCAAACAAGATACTTATTCAACTTTGGCAGTGGGGTTTTATGCGCCTGACCCAGTGGACCGATTACAGCCTGCGTGTGCTGATGTACTGCGCGGCCACGCAGGAGCGTGCCCAGGCTGCCACGGTGGCCGAGATTGCCGAGGCGCATGGCATTTCGCGCCACCACCTGACGAAGGTGGTGATGGCCCTGGCCGCTCAGGGCTGGATCGTGACGCTGCGCGGGCGCGGCGGCGGCCTGCGCCTGGCGCGGCCTGCCGAACACATCGTGCTGGGCGAGGTAGTGCGCCAGACCGAGAGCGACTTCGACATGGTCGAGTGCTTCGACAGCGCGCGCAACACCTGCCGCATCGACGGCCTGTGCGGACTGAAAGGTGTGCTCAGGCGCGCCACCGACAGCTACCTGGCCACGCTGGACGGCGTGACGCTGGCGGATCTGGTGCCCGCCCCAGGGGCGGCGATGCCACTGCCGTGGCCAGCGCCTGCGGCGCGCTGAACGGCGCCAGCCTCACCCGCAGGACCCCAACTGCCCGCACTGCGTGCAGTAGTCGCAGCCGTCCTTGCGGATGACCGCGTGTGCGCCGCATTCGCTGCACTTCTTGCCCGCCATCACTGGCGGCGGGGGCGGCATGGCGGGTTCGTCCTCCGGCTCAGGCAAGGGCAGACTGAGCTGGTCGCGCAGCTCGTTCTGGCGCGCCCGCTGTGCCAGGATGTTCTGCACCGCGTAGGCAATGGCCGCCACCTCGGAGTCGTGCCACATGGGCACCACGGTGCCGTCGTCCTTGCGGTGGGTGCCCAGGCGCACGGGGCCCCGGTCCCAGATGACCTTGCGCATGTCGCTCAGCGCCCGTTCCAGGAAACCGCCGCGCGCCGCCAGCGAAAGCAGCCGCATACTGGAGGTGATCCACTGCTGCGACTCGCCACTCTGCCCCACGGGCATGAAGAACTCCACGGCGCGGTCCACCGTTTCCTTGCCATGGCCCGTGGGCACAGGCAGGAAGGACACGATCAGGTACAGCGTCTTGTGGCCTTCCTGGGTCCAGTACTCCACCTTCTCGGCCACGGCCGACAGCGCGCCCTTGGGGCGGCTTTCGATCACCGTGCGCATGGGGTCCACCGCAGGCGCAGCGGCTGTGGGCACAGCAGCTGCGGCAACAGGGGTAGCAGTTGGCGCCGCCGGTTGAACCTCCAGCACCGCACCCAGGATGTCGTTGGGCCGGTAGGTGGCCAGCCCCTTCAGGCGCGCGGTCCAGGCCTGCAGGTACAGGTCCTTGAAGTGTTCGTAGGGGTAGTCCGCGGGCACGTTCACCGTCTTGGAAATGGACGTGTCAACGAAGGGCTGCACCGCCTCCATCATGGCGATGTGCTCGCTGGCCGACATCTCCAGCGCCGACACGAAGGACGGCGGCAGCTTGGTGGTGTCGCCCCCCAGCAGGCGCCACAGGCGCCAGGCGTGGTCTTCCACGGTGTATTCGCTGCGGCTGCCGTCGGCCTCGCGCTTCTTGCGCGTGTAGGTCCACGAGAAGGCGGGCTCGATGCCGTTGGAGGCGTTGTCGGCAAAGGCCAGGCTGACCGTGCCCGTGGGCGCGATGGACAGCAGGTGGCTGTTGCGGATGCCGTGCTGGCGGATGAGCGCCTGCAGCTCGGCAGGCAAGCGGCTGGCGAAGGTGCCTTCGGCCAGGTAGCCGTCGGCGTCGAAGGCAGCAAAGGCGCCCTTTTCCTGCGCCAGCGCCACCGAGGCGCGGTAGGCGGCGTCGCGCATGGTTTCGGCAATGCGCGCGGCCATGCGGCGGCCTTCCTCGCGGTCGTAACGCAGGCCCAGCAGCGTGAGCGTGTTGCCCAGCCCAGTGAAGCCCACGCCGATGCGCCGCTTGGCCTGGGCTTCGTCACGCTGCTGCGGCAGCGGCCACCAGGTCACGTCCAGCACGTTGTCCAGCGCGCGCACCTGCAGGGCCACGGCACGCTCGAAAGCCTCGAAGTCGAAGCGCGCGCTGCCGCCTTTATCGAAGGGATGGCGCACGAAGCGCGTCAGCACGATGGGGCCGAGGTCGCAACAGCCGTAGGACGGCAAGGGTTGCTCACCGCAGTTGTGCACGTACAGGCCATTCGCATCAAAGGCATGCACGTCATCGACCGTCACGTCATAAACGGTCTCTTCGGCCTGGGGAAGCAGCGCTTCCACCGTTGCCAGAAAACGCTCTCTGTTCAAGCTGCGCCTGTACCTGGCCAAAGCCTCACGCAGGCGCTCGGCCTTGTCGGTATCGTGGAACCCAACACGCTCCGCAAAGACACGCAGGTTGTCTCCGCTGATGATGAGTTCGTGCTGCGCACGCGTTTCGTACTCGGCAAGCCCGCCTCGCCCATCAGGCAGTTGACGCACGGCGACGGGACGCCGCTCCCGGTGCAGCGTGCTGGCCACCCCCAGGCGCAGCAGCATGCGTTGCGCCGCTTGCAACAAAGCATCATCGCTTTGCGAAAGACGCACGCTCACGCCCTTCTCCTGCGAGCCTTGCACACTGCCGTCTGCGTCGAACAATCCGCCAAGCAGCCCCTCTGCAAAGTCTGAGGAACATGACTCCATGGCAGGCGTGATGGTCTTGCGTCCCGGTGCCATGCCCATGGCATGCGCCAGATCACGCAACGCAGCACTGGCCATGCGCGCTTCGCCTCGCCCGGCGATGGGCCGCTGAAAGCCCTTGAAATCGGCCCGATGACCAAGGGTATGTGCGGCTGCTTCAGCCGCTTCCACGATACCCGATGCACCGGTTCTGGCCCATACCGTTGGCGCGCCCGATACGGCCTTGAGTTCAGGCGCCCAGACAGAGATCACTGCCTTGTCTGGTTTGAGCGTTCCGTCGCCAATCAGCAGCCCCAGCAGATAGCCCTGCTCGCGGGTACCCATGCCATCCCAGCCTTGCAAGGGACGGTGATCGTTCAGTGCAATCTCGTCGCCCTGGCGCAAGTCGCCAGCCTCGACCCACTCGTACATCAGGCTGTAGCGCGTCTTGCGAGCGACGCGGCGCACCAGGTGGTTGGCCGTCAGGCGCAACGAATACCCTTCTCGCGTCTGCAAGCGGAGCACAGGCTTTCGACCCGTTTCGAAGAACCCGTCGCTGCGCACCCGGTAGCTGTGTCCATCCACCACGGCCACGAAGGGTTGGCCGACCAGTTGCGCCACTTGCCTAGGGCCCTCTTCGGTCATGACCCAGGTGTCCGCCGTCACGCACGGGTTGGTCGCGTCAATGCGCTCGCAGTAGCGCAGGTTGTTGTCGCGGTTGATGTTGTCCAGGAACAGGATGCCCGGCTCGGCGAAGTCGTAGGCCGAGCGCATCACCGTGTCCCACAGCTCGCGCGCCTTGATGGTCTGGTACACCCACAGACCATCCTCGCGCTGGCGGGCACCGGCAGCGATCAGGGCCTCACCGGGCATCGCGCGATGCACCAGCTGCCAGTCCTGGTCGTCAACCACGGCCTGCATGAAGGCGTCGCTCACGCCCACCGACACGTTGAAGTTGTTCCAGCGCCCCGGTGTGCGCTTGGCGGTGATGAATTCGCGCACGTCTGGGTGGTCGATGCGCAGCACGCCCATCTGCGCGCCCCGGCGCGAACCAGCGCTCTCCACCGTGGAGCACGACTGGTCGAACACGTTGATGTAGCTGCACGGGCCGGACGCCAGCGAAGCGGTGCCGCGCACGCGCGCGCCGCGCGGGCGGATGCGCGAGAAGTCGTAACCCACACCGCCGCCACGGCGCATGGTCTCGGCGGCTTCGCGCAGGGCTTCGTAGATGCCGGGGAAGCCCTCGTCGTCCTGCCCCTGGATGCAGTCGCCCACCGGCTGCACAAAGCAATTGATGAGGGTGGCCTGGATGTCGGTGCCTGCGGCGCTCATGATGCGCCCCGCGCCAATGGCACCGCCGCGCAGGTTGTCCAGGAACAGCGCCTCATAGCGCTCGCGCAGTTCGGGCGCCTCCACCGAGGCCAGCGCGCGGGCCACGCGGCGGTACAGGTCATCAGCGCCGGTTTCCTGGCCTTTCAGGTACTTTTCGCGCAGAACGTCCTGGCTGATGGGCTGGGGGTCGAGACGGGGCGCCCCGTCGGGGAAGAGTAGCAGGGAAGTCATGGTTCTGGGTGGTTTGAACGCAAGAATGCCCCGGCCGGGCAAACCGGTCAAGGCCGTCCCAAAGACTAAGGCCCCGCCATGGGCGGGGCCTTGCGTTGGATCAAGAAGCCGTCAGGCCTTCCTGCGCCAGCGCTTCCACCATTCGGTCTGCGTCACCACGGTCAGCACCAGGGCCGACAGGAGGATGGCCGACAGGGGCGTGGTGAAGAACTCCGTGACGAACAGCCCCACGTCGTTGCCCGTGGACATCATCGCCTGGCGGTAGCTGCGGTCCATCAGCGGCCCCAGGATCATGCCCAGGATGACCGGCCCCACCTGGAAGCCGTACATCTTCAGGAAGTACCCCAGCACACCGAAGCCCAGCATCCAGTACACGTCCACCGGGTTGTTGTTGATGGCGTAGGCACCCACGGCAGACAGCACCAGGATCAGCGGCAACAGCACGGGTTTGGGTGTTTCCACGATCTTCGCGAAGATCTTGATGCCTGTGAGGCCGAAGACCAGCAGGAAGAGGTTGGCCAGCGCCAGCGTCCCCACCACGAACCAGAACAGGTGCGGGGTTTCGATCATCAGCATCGGGCCCGGCTTGAGGCCGTGGATGTAGAGCGCACCGATGATCACGGCGGTCACCGCGTCGCCGGGAATGCCCAGGGTGAGCATGGGCACGTAGGCCCCGCCCACTGCGGCGTTGTTGGCCGATTCGGGGGCCACCAGGCCTTCGTAGGCGCCCTCGCCAAAGGGGCGGGAGGGGTTCTTGACCGTGCGCTTGGCATGGTCATACGCCATCAGCGCCGCGATGTCGCCACCCGCGCCAGGCAACGCCCCCACCACCACGCCGATGCCGGACGTGCGTGTGGCCAGGCCCAGGTGCTTGCGCACCAATCCCCACGACGGGATGATCTTGCTGACGTTCTGCTTGACGGCCTGCAGCTTGAGCTGGTGTACCTGGGCGATCACCTCTGCGACGCCGAAGAAGCCGATCATCGCGGCGATGTAGGAGATGCCCGCCGACATCTGCAGGCTGCCGAAGGTCAGACGCTGCTCGCCGGTCATCGGGTCCAGGCCGACGCAGGCGATCAGTGCCCCCAGCGCGCCCGAGAAGATGCCCTTGGAAAGCGACTCGCCCGACAGGCTGCCCACCAGCAGGATGCCCCACAGGGCCAGCAGCAGGTATTCACGCGGACCGAACATCAACGCCAGGTCGGAGACCAGCGGCGCGGCGATGGCCAGCGTGAGGATGCCGATGAAGCCCCCGTAGACCGAGATCACGGTTGTCAGGCCGATGGCCTGGCCCGCCTCGCCACGCTTGGCCAGCGGGTAGCCGTCCATGCCCGTGGCAATGGCTGAAGGCGCGCCGGGAATGTTGAGCAGGATGGCGCTGCGCGAGCCGCCATACACGCCGCCCAGGTAGATACCGGAGATCAGCGCCAGCGCCTCGTTGACGTCCCACTTGAAGGTGAACGAGATCAGGATGGACACCGCCATCGTCACCGACAGGCCGGGAATGGCGCCGATGTAGATGCCCGCGCAGGTACCCAGCGCGGTCAGCAGCAGCATCTTGATGTCCAGCCAGGACATGAAGAAATAACCTAGGGCTTCCATCACTTCAGGTACTCCGGCAGATAGGGCGCAAGCCAGGTGCCCGCAGGCAACACGACGGAGAAAGCCGTCTGGAACACGATGTAGATGGCCGCCAGCATCAAGGCGCTGATGAGCATGTTCAGGACCGTTCGACGGCTGCCCAGCAGCTGCATGGCACACACCAGGAACAGGTAGGACGACACCAGGAAGCCCAGGCGCTCGAGCAGGAACATGTACAGGCCGATGACCACCGCAAACAACACGAGTTGCGGGGGCGCGAGCTTGTGCACGAACTGTTGCAGCCAGGTCTCGCCGCCTTCAAGGCTCAGCTTGGCGCGCGCTGTCTTCACCAGGCTCATCAGACCGGTGACAAGCATGGCCGCCGCACACACCATCGGAAAGGCGCCCGCAGAGGAAATCGATTCGAACTTGGAAATGTTGTACGACGCCCAGAGCATGAAGGTGCTGAACGCGACGATCAGCGCCATGAAGCTCAATTCACCGGGCAGCCGTGGATGACTCGTGTGCATGCGATGACTCCACGTTGAGGAACGTCCGGCGGCACACGGCCGCCGGACAGGAAGGCAATCCGTCACCCGTCACTGCCGGGTGACGATTCCACATCAGGGCTTGGGAATGCCCAGGGTGGCGGGGTCGACCTTGGCAGCGCCGGCACCATGGTACAGCCACGCGGTCGTGGATTGGAACTTCTTGATGAACTTTTCGGCCTCAGCGCCGCTGAGGTTCAGCATGGTGGTACCACGGCCTTCCATCATCTGGCGGTACTGCGGGTTGTCACCGGCCTTCTTGAAGGCGGCCACCAGCTTGGCCTTCACGTCGTCGGGGGTGTCCTTCTTGACGAACACGCCGTACCAGGAGCCCCAGGGCAGGTACTTGGTGATGCCTTTGAGGGAAGGCGCGTCGGTCATGGGGGCGATGCCCTGGTAGGGCTTGTCGCTCAGCACGCCCAGCGCCTTGAGGCGGCCGGCCTTGACGTGCTCGATAGCGGCACCAGACGCAATGAAGCCGATGTCCACGTGACCGCCCTGCAGGGCAGCAATGGCGGGACCGTCACCGTCGAAGGGCACCTTGATGGTGTCGAACTTGGTGAGCGTGCTCATCATGGCGTTCACGGTGAAGGGCACGGTGCCCTGGCCTGCCAGGTACTGCTTGACCTTGTTGGGGTTGGCCTGCACGTGGCTCAGCAGGTCCTGCATGGTGTTCCAGGGCGCGTTCGGGCGTGCCACCAGCAGAATGGTGTTGGCCACGGCGGCAATGTTGATGGGGTAGAACTGGTCGTAGTCGAACTCGGCCACGCCCATCACGCGGTACAGCGCCTGGGGCTCGGCACCCATCAGCAGGGTGTAGCCGTCGGACGGCTGCTGCAACACGAAGTTGGCGCCGATGGCACCGGCAGCGCCGGGCTTGTTCTGCAGGACGATCTTGCGGCCCAGCGCCTCTTCGGCGTAGGGAGCGTAGCCGCGCATGGCCACGTCGGTGCCGCCGCCGGCGCCCCACTGGATCACTGCGGTCACGTCGCGGGCCGGGTAGCTTTGCGCCTGTGCCTGGCCCATGGCCGTGGCTGCCAGCGCGGCCAGGGCCACGCTCAGGAATCGACGCTTGTTGGTTTGCATGTGAATGTCTCCTTCGAGGGTTGGTGAAACAAGTCCTGGGACCCGGACTCAGGGGCTGGAAAGCTGAGCGAACGGAAGTCGGGAAACAAACCTCGCATCCGAGCGGCGGCCCAGCCCCGCAACTGCATTTCCTGCAGTGCATGACTCTAGAGCCGCGCGCGAAACGGGGCCATCTGGCCACGAACAAGCCGGGTGATGAGCGCACAGCATCGTTCGACTATCGTTCAAAATAGGGGTAAACGCGGGGATTCCGTTCGTCCAAAGTCGGCGAATTCTGCCCAGAGAAGACGCCCCGCAACGGGAGGAAATGGGCATCTGCTTGGACATTTCGTGCATCCCTCAGGCCTGCACCCGGCGCACGGCGTGACGCGCCGCCAGGAAGGCAAAGACCAGCCCGGGCCCAATGGTTATGCCCGGGGCCGGGTAGGTGCCTCCCATGATGGAGTTCATGTCGTTGCCCACGGCGTACAGGCCGCCAATGGCTGCATCACCGCCGCGAAGCACGCGGGCGTTCTCGTCGGTGGCAAAGCCGGTGGACGCGCCAATGTCGCCCGGGTACAGACGCACGGCGTAATACGGCCCCTGGCGCAGCGGCCCGATGTTGGGGTTCTTGCCCGGCCAGTTCGGGTCGCCCAGGTTCTGCTCGTAGGCGGTGGTGCCACGGCCAAAGTCGGGGTCCACACCGGTGTCGGCGTACGCGTTGATCTGCTCCACGCTCTGGCGCAGCTTGGCTGCGTCCATGCCCAGCTTGCTGGCCAGTTCGTCCAGCGTGCTGCCCTGGGTCAGGTAGCCGTCGGCCAGGAAGGGGGCCAGCCCCTTGCCGCCCGGGCGCACCATGCCAATGCCGTACTTGCGCAGGGCTTCGGCGTCGCACACCAGGTAGGCGGGAATGGCGGGCGACGTCTTGTTCGCCGCCTGCATGGTCAGGCCGAACAGGTGGTACGAGGTGCTTTCGTTCACGAAGCGCTCGCCCGCCTGGTTGACGGTGATCATGCCGGGCTTGGCGCGGTCCATCACGAAGTGCGGGAACACGGCGGTACTGCCGTCGGCGCGCTTTCGCAGCGAAACAGGCGCCCAGAAGGCTGGGCTCATGCCGCCAGTGGCATAGGCTGCGCCCAGGCCCTGGGCCAGGTCGTGCATCTGGCCGGTATGGCCGGGCGCTGCTGGGCACCATTCGGCAGGAATGCCGGGCAGCATTTGCGCACGCAGGCCCGGGTGGCGGTTGAAGCCGCCGCTGGCCAGCACCACGCCGCCCTTGGCGTGCACGCGCCGGGTTTCGCCGCCGCTGCGCAGCGCCAGGCCTTCCACACCGTTCGCACCGGTGGCGAATTCGCTCACCTCGGTTTCCATGGCCAGGGTCACGTTGCCGCGCTGCTTCAGTGAATACAGCAACCGCGCCACCAGCGCATTGCCCATCACCAACCGGGTGCCGCGCGGGTAGCGCAGGCGGTCGGCCAGGTGACGCAACACGATGCGTACCGAATGCTTTAGCGACGGCCACGATTTCGTCATGGCCAGCAGGTGGTTGATGTCGGTGCGGTCCACCATCATGCCGCCGAGCACGGTGAACTCGGGAATGGGCGGGCGCAGCAAGCTGAACAGCTCGCCCAGCAGGCGGCCGTCAAAGGGCAGCGGTTCCAGCGCGCGGCCGTTCAGGGTCGATCCACCCAGGTCAGAAATGTAGTCCGGGTGCTTGGGGTAGGGGCGGTATTTGACTTCGCTGTTGGCCTCAACATGCGCCACGGCCTGGGCGCCATGCGCCAGAAAGGCCTGGCGCACAGAGGCGGGGGTGCGCTCGCCCACGGCGTTGTCCAGGTAGGTGGCTGCGGCGTCCAGCGTGTCGTGCGGGTTGACGCGTTTGCCGTGCGCCGTGCCCGGCACCCAGGTGGTGCCCGCCGACCAGGCCGTGGTACCACCCACGTATTCCGTGCGCTCGACGATCAGCACCTTGGCGCCGTCGATGGCTGCGAACAGCGCGGCCGACAGGCCTGCACCACCCGCCCCCACCACGACCACATCAAAGCTTTCGCCATCGGCGATGCCTTGCAACCCTTGGCGCACGACTTTCATGCTGCGGCCTCCAGCAGGAAGGTCACCATCAGGTCACGCACGCGGGCGAACATGTCTGCACCGGTCATGGTGTGGCAGCCTGCGTCTCGCGCCGCTTGAATCATGGGCGGCACCGCCGGGGCGGTGATCACGCAACCCACGAACTGCGCAGGGGTGAACTTGCTGGAGTCGATGGGATGGGGGTCGCCTTCCTTCATGCCGATGGGCGTGGCATTGATGGCAATGTTGAAACCCGAGGGGTCTGACGACCCGGCACGCACCTGCCCCAGGCCCAGACCGGCCAGGCGTTGCACCAGCGAATCGCGGCGGGCAACGTCTGCGTCGTGAATAGCCAGTTCAGACACGCCCGCCACCACCAAGGCATGGGCAATGGCAGAACCCGCGCCACCAGCACCCACGAGCAGCGCCCGCTGGCCCTTGGGCTCGCAGCCCTTGGCGCGCATGGCTTCCACATAGCCCAGGCCGTCGAACATGTCGCCATGCCAGGTGCCGTCGGCGTTGCGGCGCATGGTGTTCACGCCACCCAGAAAGGCCGCCCGCTCCGACACCGTGGCACACAGCTCGCGGCAGGCGAACTTGTGCGGCACCGTGACGATGATGCCGTCCACGTTCTGGGCCTTGGAGATGCCTGCCGTCCACCCTGCCAGATCGGCCGGAGAAACGTGAGCGGGAATGCAGATGGCATTGCGGCCGTGGTCGGCGAACGCCTGGGTCACGCCAGCGGGCGATTTCACCTGGGCGATGGGGTCACCCACGATGAAGTGGACCCGCGTGGCGCCGTTGAGTGTGTCGGTCATGTCTCTCAGCCTTGTTGTCAGGGTGTGGAGCGGATCATACATAAAAGTGGAATACAGTTCAACTATTGAATCTCGTTCTGTTTTTTAATACACTCGCACCCAAGCAGACCCACAAAACGAGACAAGCCCCATGAACACCACCCGCCTTGCAGTGATCGGCGCCGGCGCCATCGGCCGCACGCACGTCGACCGCATCCTGCGCGCGCCCAACCTGGAACTGGCGGGCATTGCCGACCCGACACCCGCTGGCGAGGCCCTGGCACGCAGCGTGGGCGCCCCCTGGTTTGCCGACCATCTGAGCCTGCTGGACCAGGCACGCCCGCAAGGCGCCATCGTGGCCACGCCCAACGCCACCCACGTGGCCGTGGCCAGCGACTGCCTGGCGCGCGGCATTCCCGCGCTGGTGGAAAAGCCCATTGCCGATACCGTGGCCGACGCGCAGCGCCTGGTGGATGCCGTGGCCGCCCACAAGACCCCCGTGCTGGTGGGGCACCACCGGCGCCACAACCCCATCAACCGGCGCGCCCGCGAGCTGATCGAGCAAGGGCGGCTGGGCCGCCTCGTGTCGGCCATGGTGTTTGCCATGTTCCTCAAGCCCGACAGCTACTTCGACATGGCCTGGCGCCGCCAGGCCGGTGGCGGCCCAGTGCTGATCAACCTGATCCACGACATCGACATGCTGCGCTTCCTGGTGGGCGAGATCACCTCGGTGCAGGCCGTGGACAGCCATGCCGTGCGCGGCTTCGAGGTGGAAGACACTGCAGCCGCCGTGCTGCGCTTTGACAACGGCGCGCTGGGCACGGTGGTGGTGTCCGACACGGTGGCATCGCCCTGGTGCTGGGACTTCTGCGCGGGCGAACAAGGTCAGTACCCGCGCCAGGAGGTGCAGTCGCATTTCATCGCGGGCACACATGGCTCGCTGTCGTTGCCCGACCTGGCCCTGTGGGGCTACCGGGGCGAACGCCAGTGGCATGCCGAGATGACGCGCGAGCAGACCATGGTGCACGCCGCCGACCCGTACGAACGCCAGCTGCAGCACTTTGCCGCCGTGATCGACGGCCGCGAAGCGCCGCTGTGCAGCGCACTGGACGGCTTGCGCACCCTCCAGGCCACGCTGGCCGTGCACGAGGCAGCCGTCAGCGGACAGGCCGTTTCCTGTACCCTGCCCGGGTAATTCGGAACCGGAGAAGCAACCATGCCCCCACGCTCATTCCATTCGCTGCCCCCCAAGGGGGCCCTGGCCTCCTTGAGGCGGCTCTGCGGAGGCCAGTTATGAACGGCGTACTCGAACGCACCCTCGGCATCCTGGAGCTGCTCTCGCAACATGGCGAGGGCATGGAACTGGCCGCCATTGCCGACCAGCTCAACATACCGCGCAGCGCGGTGCACCGCCTGCTGGCCGACTTGGTACGCCTGGGCTATGTGCGCCAGGCACGCGGCCATGGCGACTACCTGCTGACCACCAAGCTCGTGTCCATGGGGCTGAGCTACCTGAGCAACAGCGGTATCGTGGACATTGCGCAGCCGCTGCTGAACCGTTTGGCCGAAGTGTCGGGCGAGCTGGTGCGCCTGTCGGTGGTGGACGGCGAACGCCTCACCTGGGTGGCCCGCGCCCAAGGCGCGCGCCAAGGCCTGCGCTACGACCCCGACATGGGCAGCGACGCGCGCCTGTCGTGCTCATCGTCCGGCTGGGCGTGGATGTCCACCATGAGCGACGACGCTGCCCTGGCGCTGGTGGCCAAACAAGGCATTGGCATGCCCGAGCAGTTCGGCCCCGCCGCCCCCACCACCCTGCAGGCCGTGCTGGAGGCCGTGCACGCTACGCGCGAACGCGGCTACAGCATGACCACCGACACCTACAGCCTCGGCCTGTCGGCCATGTCGGCACCGGTGCGCTTTCAAGGTCAGCCTGCCATCGGTGTCATCACCATCGCAGGCCCCACCGTGCGTTTCACGCAAGAGCGCATGCTCGCTCTGGCGCCCGAGCTGCTGTCCACGGCCTCCCAACTGGCAGCGGCCAGCGGCGCCTCGCCCTTCTTCAACCTCACGGCCGAAACCGGCGGCACCCCCGCCGCTGACGGCCGCAAGCCCATCTACGCGGTCTGACCCGCGTTCAACCCCGCCATGCCCGCTGCCGATACCGCGTCCTCCCTTGATTGCGACCTGCTGGTCATCGGTTCTGGCGCGGGCGGCCTGTCGGCGGCAGTGACCGCTGCACACCTGGGGCTCAAGGTCATCATTCTGGAAAAGGAGCCGCAGTTTGGCGGCACCACGGCCTGGTCGGGCGGCTGGATGTGGGTGCCCCGCAACCCGCTGGCACAGGCCGCAGGCATTGTCGAGAACATCGACGAGCCGCTGGGCTACCTGCGCCACGAACTGGGTGAACGCTTTGACGAAACCCGCGCGCGCACCTTCCTGGAACACGCGCCCCGCATGGCGGACTTTTTCGCCACGAAAACTGCGCTGCACTTCATGGATGGCAACGTCATCCCGGATTTCCACGGACGTTCGCCGCACGCATCCAAGGGCGGCCGCTCGCTGTGCGCCGCCGCCTTCGACGGCCGCTCGCTGGGCCCACGCATACGCGAGCTGAAACCGCCCCTGCCCGAGACCACGTTGTGGGGCATGGGCATTGCATCGGGCGCAGAGCTGCGCCACTTCCTCAATGCGTTGCGGGCCTGGCCGTCCTTCCTGTACGTGACGCGGCTGGTGTTGCGCCACTGGAAAGACCTGCTGCTGCATGGGCGCGGCATGCGGCTGGTCAACGGCAACGCCCTGGTGGCGGCGCTGGCCAAGTCTGCCCTGGAGCGGGGTGTGGACATTCGCGTGAAAAGCCCGGTCAAACGGCTGCTGCGCGACGATGAACGCGTTTGTGGCGCGGTGGCTGCCACGCCCGAGGGCGAGGTGACCATCCGTGCACGCCGGGGGGTGGTGCTGGCCTGCGGCGGCTTCCCGCACGACGTGGAGCGCAAGCGCGCCCTGTTGCCGCACGCGCCCACGGGCCGTGAGCACTGGTCTGCCGCCTCGTGGGGCAACACTGGCGACGGCCTGCGCCTGGGCGAGTCTGCCGGTGGCGTGGTGGCCCGCGACCTGGTGCAGGCGGCGGCGCTGGCACCCGTGTCGCTGGTGCCGCGCAGCGACGGCAGCTTCGCCCACTTCCCGCACCTGATCGAACGGGCCAAGCCCGGCCTGATCGCGGTAACCCGGCAAGGCCAGCGCTTTGGCAACGAGGCCGATTCCTACCACGACGTGATGCAGGCGCTGCTGCGCGCCACCCCCTCCAACGACACGCCCGAAGCCTGGCTGGTGTGCGACCACCGCTTCATCCGCCGGTATGGGCTGGGCGCCGTCAAGCCCGCGCCCATGCCGTTGGGCCCATGGCTGCGCAATGGCTACCTGCAGCGTGGCAGCACCCTGGCCGGACTGGCGCAGGCCTGCGGCATAGACGCCAACGCGCTGCAAGCCACGGTGCAGCGTTACAACACCATGGCCCGCGTTGGCCGCGACGACGACTTTGCCAAAGGCGAAACCCCATACAACCGTATCCAGGGCGACGCGGCGGCGGGCCATGCCAACGCCTGCATGGCACCGCTGGAACAGGGCCCCTTCTATGCCGTGAAGGTGGTGATGGGCAGCCTGGGCACCTTCGCCGGGCTGCGCGTGAACGACCACGCACAGGCTCTGGATTCGCAGGGTGCGGCCATTGCAGGCCTGTACGCGGGCGGCAACGACATGAGCAGCATGATGGGTGGCAACTACCCCAGCGGCGGCATCACGCTGGGGCCGGCCATGACCTTCGGCTACCTGGCCGCGCACCACGCCGCTGGCGTGGACCCGGCCCGCACCCCCTTGACCAACTTTTCCCCTGCCGCCACAGCTGCCATTCCGGCCAGCGCGGCACCCCACGGAGCCTGAACCCATGTATTACGAACTCGCCACCATGACCCTGCCTTTCGGCACCGCCGCCCAGGCGTCGCAGAACGTCCAGGCTTTCTGCACCGCCCCCGACGCACGCGGCGAACTGCTGGGCTGCTGGTTCACCGACATTGGTGTGCTCAACCAGATGATCGTGCTGCGCGGCTTTGACACGCTGGACGCGCTGCGCGCCGAACGCGAACGCACGCAGCAAAGTGCCAGCCCGTTTGGCTGCGGTGAGATTTTCCAGAGCCTGGAGCAGCACAGCTACCAGGGCTTCCCGTGGATGAAGCCGGTGCGCCCCAGCGCCGAATCGGGCATCAGCGGCCCGGTGTACGAGATCCGCACCTACGGCATCAAGCCGGGCGGCGTGCAGCCCACCATCGACTTGTGGGAACAGTACGTGCCGCCACGCGAAAAGCTTTCGCCCTGTGTGGTGGCGATGGTGGCGCTGGACGGACCGCTGCGCTTCACCAACATCTGGGCATACGAGAGCCTGAATGCCCGCAGCCAGATTCGCGCAGACGCGGTGGCACAGGGCATCTGGCCGCCGAAGGGTGGCCCGGCGCACCTGACCACAAACATGGTCTCCACCATCGCTCTGCCCACCGCCATTTCGCTGCTGAAGTGAAACACGACCGACTCGTTGACTGGCGTTTGCCTGCCCGTGAGTTGAACCTCGCAGGAGCTACTGGTCGTGCGCCGGTTGCGTGGACCTCGCTTGCTGCGGCAGGCCTGGCCCTGCAGGGGCTCATGCTGTGGCGGTCGGCGCCAGGGCGCCGACTCCGCTGCGTCCGCCTGTCTGGGGCCGGTGCGGCGGAACTCGCTGCGCGCTTGCAGCGCTCCGCTCAGACAGCCGCCGCAAGTCAGTTTACGAAGCGCGCTAACGCGCGCCCAGCCCCAGACAGGCGGCCACAGCCGCCACAGAAATCACCCCCACAGGGCCAGGCCTGCCGCAGCCACCAAGAATGTTGGAGTGCAAACGCTGGTGTGCCAACAGTGCTTCTGCCAATCAGCATAAAACAAGGACAAGAAGGACAACCATGACAAAGCAGAACAACACCCGAGCCCTGTCCCTGGCCTACCTGACCTCCCATCGCTGCACCCCAGCAGAAGCCATCGCCGTGGCCGCACGCCAAGGCTACGGCTTTGTGGGACTGCGCCTGTGGCCCAACGCGCCCGGCGCACCGCAGCAACACCTGCTGGGCCAGCCCGACGTGCTGCGCGAAACCCTGGCAGTGCAACGCGACACCGGCGTGGGCGTGTTCGACCTGGAAATCATCCGGATTGGCGCGGACTTCAACCCCCACACCTGGGACGCACTCTACGACGCAGGCGCCGCGCTCAAGGCCAAAGCCATCCTCGTGGCCGGTGACGACACCGACGAAGCCCGCCTCACCGCCAACTACGCCCGCCTGTGCGAAGTGATGGCGCCCTACGGCATGACAGCCGACCTGGAATTCATGCCCTGGACCGCCGTGCCCAACGCCCAGTCCGCCCTGCGCATCGTGCGCAATGCAGGCACCCCCGCCAACGCAGGCATCCTGGTGGATGCGCTGCACTTCGGCCGCTCGCACACCACGCTCGACGACATCCGCGCCATCCCGCGCGAACTGCTGCACTACGCCCAGATCTGCGATGCCGAGGCGGGCACACACTTCACCACCGAGCAGATGATCCACACCGCGCGCTGCGAACGGCTGCTGCCGGGCGAAGGCAACGTCGACCTGCACGGCCTGTTTCAGGCCCTGCCCGCCGACCTGCCCATCAGCGTGGAGGTGGTGCACCTGGAACGCGAAAAAACCCAGAGCGTGGACGAGTGGGCCGCCACCTGCCTGGCCGCTAGCCGCCCGTACCTGCAAGGGTGACCAACATGCTCGTGCGCTTCGACACCCTTTCGCGCCTGCCCTTCTTCTTCGGCGCGCGCTGGTTCAGCAGCGCCTAGCGCCCAACGCGCGCCACCCTTGCCCGGGCGGCGCCGCCTCCACAACACAAGCACCCTGCAGCAGCGCGGGCGGCATGCGGCCGCGCGCCCATTCAACCCCATTTGCCTAGCGAGAACACCATGGACTTTTCCCTGAACGACGAACAGAAGATGATGATCGAGACGGTGCGCCGTTTCATTGCCGAAGAACTCAAGCCACTGGAAGACGAGATCGAGGACAAAGGCTTCCTCGACCCCGCCAAGGCCCAGGCCATCCACGACAAGGCCAAGTCGCTCGGCCTGTACGCCATGAACATGCCCGCCGAGCTGGGCGGCGGCGGCCTGTCCAACCTCGACCGCATCCTGTGTGAAGAACAGTTCGGCCACACCACCGACATCCTCATCCGCCGCGCCTTCGGCAACGTCTACGAGCCCCTGCTGCACTGCAAGGGCGAGCAGGTCGAACGCTGGCTTCTGCCCGCCGTGGAAGGCAAGCGCACCTGCGCCATCACCATCACCGAATCCGGCGCGGGCTCCGACGCCGCGGGCATCAAGACCACCGCGCGCAAGACCGCCAACGGTTGGGTGCTCAACGGCAGCAAGCACTTCATCAGCGACGGCGAGTGGAGCGATTTCTTCCTTGTCTCGGCACGCACGGGCGAGAAGGAAATCAGCATGTTCATGGTGGACAAGGGCCTGCCCGGCTTCACCGTGGGCAAGGACCAGAAGATGATGGGCCTGCGCGGCACGCCCCACCTGGAACTGTTCTTCGACAACGTGGAACTGGAAGACGCCGCCCTGCTGGGCGAACAGGGCCAGGGCTTCAAGCTGGCCATGGGCGCGCTCAACGTGGTGCGCCTGGCGCAGGTGGGCGCACGCGCCGTGGGCAAGGCCAGCCACGTGTGCGAAATGATGGTGGCCTACGCCAACGACCGCAAGCAGTTCGGCCAGCGCATTGGCGACTTCCAGATGGTGCAGCAGATGCTGGCCGACAGCGTGATCGAGATCAACGCCGCACGCTGGATGGTCTATCACGCCGCGTGGATGCTGGACCAGGGGCTGGATGCGCGCGAGCAGATCGCCATGGTCAAGGTGCACGCAGCCGAGACGCTGGGCCGCGTGGTGGACCGCGCCGTGCAGGTGTTCGGCGGCATGGGCTTCTGCAAGGAACTGCCCATCGAGCGCTACTACCGCGACTCGCGCATCTACCGCATCTTCGACGGCACCAGCGAGATCCACCGTGGCGTGATCGCCAAGAGCGCAATGAAGAAGGGCGCAGCCCTCTTCGACGTGCACCGCTGAACGGAGCCTGCCATGAGCGACAGCAAATTCATGACCGCCGCCGAGGCGGCGCAACTCATTCAGGACGGTGACACCGTGGGCCTGATGGGCGGCGGTGGCGGCCTGATGGAAGCCACCTGCCTGTTCGAGGCCGTGCAGGCCCGCTACCTGGCCACGCAACAGCCGCGCAACCTCACGGTCATGCACGCACTGGGCATTGGCGACAAGATGACCAAGGGCATGAACTGCTTCGCCCATGAAGGGCTGGTCAAACGCGTCATCGGCGGGCACTGGGTGTGGTCACCCGCCATGCAGCAGCTGGCGCTGGACAACAAGATCGAGGCCTACATCCTTCCCGGCGGGGTGAGCAGCCAGTTGATGCGCGAGATCGGCGCGGGCCGGCCCGGCCTCATCAGCCACGTTGGCCTGGGCACCGTGTGCGACCCGCGCTTTGGCGGCGGCCGCATGAACGACGCCGCCAAGGACGACCTGGCCGAGGTCATCCACATCGACGGGCACGAATACCTGCGCTACAAACCCTTCCCCATCCACGTGGCCATCGTGCGTGCCAGCGCCGCCGATGAAGACGGCAACATCAGCTTCGAGCACGAGGCCGCCAACCTGGACGCCCAATCGCTCGCGCTGGCCGCACGCAACAGCGGCGGCAAGGTGATCGTGCAGGTCAAGGAACGCCTGCCCAAGGGCGCACTTAAGGCGCGCGAGGTACGCATTCCCTCGGCCTGGGTAGATGCCATCGTGGTGGACCCGTACCAGCAGACCAGCTACGCCATCCCGTTCGACCCGGCCTTCAGCGGCGAACTCACCGGCGAAGCTCGACACGCCAGCGAGGCCGAAGACCACGCGCGTGAACTGGCAGCGTCGCAGGAAGCCTTCAGCGAACGCCAGGCCGTGGCCCGCCGCGCCGCCGTGGAGCTGTTCAACACCGGCAAGGCGCGCCCGGTCATCAACTACGGCGTGGGCGTGCCCGACGCCGTCGCCAAGCTGATTGCCGCGCGCAACGAGCAGCACCGCATTTACCAGACCATTGAACACGGCACCTACGGCGGCACGCTGATGGACGGCGTGCTCTTCGGCTATGCGCGCAACGCCACGGCCATGCTGGACGCCGCCACGCAGTTCGACTTCTACGGCGGTGGCGGGCTGGACATCGCCTTCCTCGGCTTCGGCGAGTTCGACGAAGAAGGCAGCGTCAACGTTTCACGCCTGGGCGGTGTGACCGTGGGCCCCGGCGGCTTCATCGACATCGCGCAGAACGCTCGCAAAGTGGTGTTCTGCGGCACGCTGGCCGCCAAGGGCGTGAAGCTGCAAACCGGCGACGGCCAGATGCGCGTGCTGCAGCAAGGCGGCGTTCGCAAGCTCGTGAAGAAGGTGGACCAGATCACCTTCAGCGGCCCGCAGGGCCTGGTGCGCGGGCAGCAGGTGCTCTACCTGACCGAGCGCGCCAGCTTCCGGCTGACGCCGCAGGGGGTGGAACTGTTCGAGATCGCCCCCGGCATTGACCTGCAGCGCGACGTGCTTGACCAGATGGACTTCCGCCCGCTGGTGGCGGCCGACCTGCGGGTGATGGCGGCGGAGCACTTCATGGCCACCGCCACGATCACGGCGCCAGCCAGCGCCTGAGGCGCCCTCACGCGAGGGGGCCTCAAACCGGGGTGACGCCCGCCATGTCCTTGGCAATGGCCGAGTACGACAGGCGGTAGCGCTCCCCGGCTACGCCTGTCACCACACCGCCCAGGCCCAGCGCAGCGGCCTGCGCCGGGTCCTTCACGCGCGCCTCGAAGCGGTCCAGCCCGCTTGATGCAAAGGCGCTGACCACGGCGATGCAGTCCGGTGCCTGGTCGCCGCCGCGAATGCGCTGCTCCGTGGTCTGCGCCATCTGCGGCGCATCGTGACGCAACAGGTGCAGGCCCGCCATGCCTGGCGAGCCCGCCACCTCTTTGGCCAGCTCAGCCCAGGCCTGCGCCAGCGCTGCCTCGGGCACATCGCCAGGGCTGAAGCGCAGCGTCAACACATGGCCCGTCACCACCCCGCCTGCAGACGCCAGCACGCGGCACTGTGCGCGGTTCATGTTGCGGTGGTGCGGCATCATCTTCGTCGACCAGGGCGTGGGCGCATTCAGCCGCGCCTGGTAGGCCGGTGAAGACAGCACCGCATGGTCGCGCAGCTCGTACAGCACGAACACACGTTCACCGCCGTCCTCCACCAGCCAGCGCGACGCGCGCATGAACCCTTCCACGCCCAAGCGCTCGGGGAAATGCTCGTGGCTGTGCCAGTGTTCAAACTCCTCACGCTGCTCCAGCGCCATGTCCCACCACATGGCCAGTGCGGCCTTGCCTTGTAACGCCATACCTTTATCTCCTCGGGCGTTCGCCCATTGGTTTTGTCCTGACTGCTTCACATTAGCATCAAGTGCATACCCTTTGACATCCGGGGATGGCGCCTATACTTCTGGAATGAACGAAACCGTACATTCCAGGCCCGCCCCGGCAGCCCGCAAAGCCCGGGCCGCGAAGGAGACCTCGCGCACCAACGACCCGGAGCGCACCATGGCCAACATCCTGGAAGTGGCCACGGCGGAGTTCGGCGAGAAGGGCCTGGCGGGCGCGCGCATCGACGAGATCGCCGAAGCCACGCACACCAGCAAGCGCATGATCTACTACTACTTCGGAAGCAAGGAGGGCTTGTACCTCGCAGTGCTGGAAGAGTCGTACCGGCGCATGCGCGACATTGAAGGCCGGCTGCAGCTGGACGACCTGGAACCCGAGGCCGCGCTGCGCCGCCTGGTGGAATTCACCTTCGACCACCACTCCGGCAACGAGCCTTACATCCGGCTGGTCATGGCCGAAAACATGAACAGGGGCCAGTACCTGGCACAAAGCAAGAGCATCCAGCAGCTCAACGTGCCGGCCATCTCGTCCATCCAGAAGCTCTACGAGCGCGGCGTGGCCAGCGGCGTGTTCCGGGCGGGGCTGGACCCCATAGACATCCACGCCTCCATCTCGGCGCTGACGTTCTTCAACGTCTCCAACAGGCACACCTTCGGCCTGATCTTCAAGCGCGACTTCGCCGACCCGGCCGTGGCCACGCACCGCCGTGCGGCCATCGTCGACATGGTCGCAGGCTACCTGCGCGCCTGATTTCCCCCTGTCTTCCTGAGACGGCAACACCGGTTTTGCCTGTCTAGTGGTTTACCCTAGTAAAAAAACTAACCAGTTCGTACAAAATTGCGGCGACAGGAGACCTCCATGCTCGACCGCCTCATCGACCGTTACTGCAAGCTGTTGTCCATCCTCATGATCATCTGCCTGGCGCTGATGGTGATCATGGTGTTTGGCAACGTCGTGCTCCGCTATGGCTTCAACTCCGGCATCACCGAATCCGAGGAGCTGTCCCGCTGGCTCTTCGTCTGGGTGATCTTCATGGGGGCCACCGTCGCAGTGCGGGAACGCGCCCACATGGGCACCGACATGCTGGTGGCCAAGCTGCCCAAGCCGTTGCAACAGGCCAGCCTGTTCATTGGCTACGTGCTCATGCTGTTCGCCACCTGGCTGATGTTCAAAGGCAGCCTGGTCCAGACCCAGCTCAACTGGGACTCCGAAGCGCCGGTCACCGGCCTGTCCCAGGCCTGGCTGTACTCCTCAGGGGTCTTGTTCTCGGTGTCGAGCGGCCTGCTGCTGCTGCTGGACCTGTGGAAAGTGGCCACCGGCCGGCTGACCCTGGCGCAAACCCACCTGCCCGCCGGGCTGGAGCCCACGAAAGCGGACCTGGCCGCTCACCCCAACAAGAACTGAGCCCCGACCGAGACTCCCCATGACCATCGCCATCTTCCTGGGCGCCCTGATCGGTGCCATCGCACTGGGTATCCCCATCGCCTATTCGCTGCTGCTGTCGGGCATGGCCCTGATGTGGCACCTGGACATGTTCGACGCCCAGATCCTGGCGCAGAACGTGCTCGAAGGCGCCAACAGCTTCCCCTTGCTGGCCGTGCCCTTCTTCATGCTCGCAGGCGAGATCATGAACGTGGGCGGCCTGTCCAAGCGCATCGTCAACCTGGCGCTGTCGCTGGTGGGTCACGTGCAGGGTGGCCTGGGCTTCGTCACCATCCTGGCAGCCGTGCTGATGGCCTCGCTGTCCGGCTCCGCCGTGGCAGACACCGCCGCGCTGGCTGCCCTGCTGCTGCCGATGATGGTCAAGGCCGGTCACGACAAGGGGCGCTCCGGCGGCCTGATCGCCACCTCCGGGATCATCGCACCCATCATCCCGCCGTCCATTCCCTTCGTGATCTTCGGCGTGGCCGCCAACGTCTCCATCGGCAAGCTGTTCATGGCGGGCATCGTGCCCGGCATTCTGATGGGCTTGTCCATCGCCATCACCTGGTGGCTGGTGGCGCGCCGCGAAGGCGCCACGACGCCGCCCAAGGCCACCCGCGCGGAGCAGCTCAAGGCACTGCGGGACTCCACCTGGGCGCTGTTCCTGCCGGTGATCGTGCTCGTCGGCCTGAAGATGGGCGTGTTCACCCCCACCGAAGCGGCCGTCGTCGCCGCCGTGTACGCCCTTTTCGTCGCCACGGTCATCTACCGCGAACTCAAGCTGCACCAACTCTACGACGTGTTCGTGGGCGCGAGCAAGACCACCGCGATCATCATGTTCCTGGTGGCCGCTGCCGCAGTCAGCGCCTGGCTTATCACCGTGGCGCAACTGCCGCAACAGCTCATCGAACTGCTGCAGCCCTTCCTTGACAGGCCCACGCTGCTGCTGGTGATCATCATGCTGCTGATCCTGGTCATCGGCATGGCCATGGACCTGACGCCGACCATCCTGATCCTGGCCCCGGTGCTGATGCCCGTGATCAAGGCCGCTGGCATCGACCCGGTGTACTTCGGCGTGCTGTTCGTGATGAACGGCGCGATCGGTCTGGTCACCCCCCCGGTGGGCACGGTGCTCAACGTGGTGGCAGGCGTGGGCCGCATGAAGATCGACCACGTGGCCAAGGGCGTGCTGCCCTTCATGTTCGCCCAGATCATCGTGCTGTTCCTGCTGGTGCTGTTCCCGCAGATCGTGCTGACCCCGCTGCGCTGGTTCTATTCCTGATGGCTTACCCGTCCGTTGCGGTGTGATGGGCACGCCCTCGCAACGGACATCGATTCCAGGCGTCCCACCCCTGCTCGGAGACAAACCCATGAAACGCATCTTCATCAAGACCCTGCTGGCCACCGT
>NZ_BAAGVK010000005.1:0-62452 GCF_054780915.1 Hydrogenophaga aquatica
GAGACCGTCAAGGAAGTGATGCTGGAGCTGGCCAAGCTGCGCAAGTAAGCCGCCGCACCTCTCCCCGGGGCGGTCCGTCGGGCACCCCGGGGGAGTTCAACCAGGGCTGGGACTGCGACTTCATGTTTGATGCGTGGTGCTCCGGTCGAAGACCCCGAACTTTCAACGTCATTGACGAATTCAACCGCGCGGCACGCGCATCGAGGCCAGTACCAGCCTGCCTGCTGCTCGCGTCATTCCGGCCGGGTTCACCCCGACGCCGTTTCCGTTCCGAACATCGCCGCCAGATGAGCCTCGGCGCGCTCAAGCATGAAGTAGCGAAAGGCCTCGGCCGCCGGCGACAGCATCTTGGCCGCGGCGGTCACCAGGTGCCAGCGCCGCATCAGCGGCAGGCCCTCCACAGGCGGTGCGGCAAGCAAGCCGTTTTGCCACTCGAGTCCAATGGTGTGCAGCGACACCAGGCTCACGCCCAGGCCGGCGATCACCGCCTGCTTGATGGCCTCGTCGCTGGCAATCTCCATGATGAACATGGGCTCGAGATGATGCGCAGCCAGGTACTCCTCCAGTGCCGCGCGCGTCCCAGAACCTGGCTCGCGCACGATGAAACCCTCGCGTACCAGCGCGGCGGCAGGCACGCCTTCGCTCTGCGCGAAAGGATGGTTCGACGCCGTCACCAGCACATGCGGATGCATCGCGAAGGGCTCGGCACGGTTGGGCCAGTCCTTGGGCGCTCTGCCCATGACCGACATGTCCACCTCGTTGGCCTGCATCAGCGCCACCAGCTGCTCGCGGTTGCCTAAGCGCAGCCGCACTTCGACGCTGGGGTGCTCCGCATGGAAGCGCGCCAGCAACTGGGGCAGAAAGTACTTGGCCGCGCTGACCATGCCTATCGTCAGCACACCTGATTCCACACCCCTGAAGCGCGCCATCGCGTCCTCGGCCTCCTTGAGCGTGCCCAGCAGACGCCGGGCGTAGACGAGGAAGTACTCACCGGCAGTGGACAGCGAGAGCTGGCGGCCAACGCGATCGAACAGTGGCAGACCCACCTGCGTCTCGATCTCCTTGATCGACATCGACACCGCTGGCGGCGTGAGGTGCAGTGCTTCTGCGGCTCGCAGCACGCTGCCCCGACGCGCGACTTCGGCGAACACCCTCAGCTGGCGGAACGTGACGTTCATGACTAAGAAATAACTTATTCGAAATAGAAGTTTATTTGACTTTACCTTATTCACCCGAGTCCCTACAGTCCCTCCATCAACTCACCACCACGCTTGGGGGCCGCTGTGAAATCACCCGTCGAAAGCCCGGTTATCACCAACACCGCCCAAGTGCCTCATCAGAAGAAACGCTGCAGCGCTGGCGTTCCAAAGCCTCGTCAGACAGGCTACTGGCAGCCCAGGGCCTGCGTCTGGCCTTTGAAGATTCGGGCAAAGGTCTCAAGGCGGCCATGGCAACCGACATCCTGACCATCGAGACGCCGAACGCATTCACCGCGCATCACGACTTCGCGGGTGCGCTGCGCGTTCTGCCCAGCCTCGAAGGCGGCACCGTGGCCGGCTGACGAGGCCTTAGAGCGCAAAGGCGAAGCGCGTTCGGCAGCGTCTTGCCACACCGGGGGCTGCTCCATGAACCTGTTCGTTTCCCTCAAATACCTGGTCGCTTTGGCCGATCATCAACATTTCGGCCGAGCAGCGCTGGCCTGTTGCGTAACTCAGCCGGCCTTGTCCAATGCGCTCAGGGCACTCGAGGAAAGCTTCGGCACGGCGATCGTCAAGCGCGGCCGAAGCTTCGCTGGCTTCACGACCGAGGGCGAACGCGTACTCGCCAGCGCCCGGCGCATATTGCGGGAACATGAGCTGCTGCAGCAGGACCTGCACAGCGGCGCTGGCTACCCCAAGGGCCATCTGCTGATCGGCGCGGTGCCCACCGCCATGCCGATTGCGGCACGGTTCGCGGCCATGCTGCGGGACCGCCATCCGGGCATCATTCCCACTGTGCGCTCGATGAGTTCGGTCGAGCTGGAAACAGGACTGGAAAGTCTGGCGCTCGACATGGGACTGGGCTACACGGAGCGGGCAGACGCCAACCGTTCGCAACTTCGACTGGTGCCGCAGTACACGGAGCATTATTTTCTGCTTCGCAAGGCGGCCTCTCCAGCAGAACAGGCCCTCCAGATCGGGCCTCAGATCACCTGGGGCGAGGCTGCAGCCCTGCCGCTGTGTCTTTTGAGCGCCGAGATGCACAACCGCACCATCGTCGACCGGGCGTTCGCCATGGCCGGTGCGCGTCCAAGCCCTGCGATCGAAACCAACTCGATCCTCACCTTGGCGTTGAGCGTGGTGGCCGGCCGGGTATGCAGCATCATGCCAGGCGCACTCGTAGGCGCTGTGCGAAGCTACGGCGGGCTTGAAGCCCTGCCCCTGGCAAGTCCGCAAGTCGAGGTTCCGATTGCATTTATGGCGCACCACACGGCCCGCCCTCCTCGGACGCTCCAGGCAGCCCTGGCCTTCGCCCAGGAGCCGGATTGGCGGCACCATGCCGCGCAGCATTCGGGCCTGCTGGCGTCTGGTCTTGAGCATCCGCCCCAAGGCAAGCCCTGATTCCGCGATTGCATCGAGCCATTCGCCGAATAAATTGGACCGGCCCCGCGGCCCTCACACATACTTTTTCCCAGACACCGTCTGACCGGTGCGATCTTGAAGGAGACATGTATGTCAGCTGTATTGGACGGGTCTGGGCTCATCACCGGGAATACCGGCTGGCTGGACAAGGAACGAACGATTGCCGGCCCGGGATTCAACCGCTGGCTGGTGCCACCAGCCGCCTTGGCGATTCACCTTTGCATCGGCATGGCATATGGCTTTTCCGTGTTTTGGCTGCCCTTGTCCAGAGCCATAGGCATGAGCGCGCCGCAGACCTGCCCCAAGGACATGAGTCTGCTGGCCGAACTCTTCACAACCACCTGCGACTGGCGCATCGCGAGCATGGGATGGATGTACACGCTGTTCTTTGTGCTGCTCGGCTCATCGGCGGCACTTTGGGGCGGCTGGCTGGAACGTGCGGGCCCGCGCAAGGCCGGGGTGGTGTCGGCACTGTGCTGGTGTGGCGGCCTCCTGATCTCGGCCCTCGGCGTCTACACACACCAACTCTGGCTGATGTGGCTGGGTTCCGGCGTCATCGGCGGCATCGGTCTAGGGCTGGGCTACATCTCGCCAGTGTCGACCTTGATCAAGTGGTTCCCCGACAAGCGCGGCATGGCCACCGGAATGGCCATCATGGGCTTCGGCGGCGGTGCGATGATAGGCTCGCCGCTGGCCACCGAACTGATGGAACTCTTCGCATCCTCGACCAGTGTCGGCGTGCTTCAGACTTTCCTGGCGATGGCGGCGATCTACTTCGCCTTCATGATGGGCGGCGCGCTTGGCTATCGCATTCCCCCCAGCGGCTGGAAGCCCGAGCGGTGGACGCTGCCGCCGGCGTCGAGCAACACCATGATCACGCCGCACCACGTGCACGTGAAGAAGGTCTGGCACATTCCTCAGTTCTGGCTGGTCTGGATGGTGCTGTGCATGAATGTCAGCGCCGGTATCGGCGTGATCGGCATGTCCAGTCCCATGCTGCAGGAGGTGTTCGGCGGCAATCTGATCGGCGTCTCCAAGAGCTTTGGCGAGCTCGACACGGACCAGCTCGCTGCGATCGCGGGTGTGGCCGCTGGCTTCACGGCACTGCTGAGCCTGTTCAACATCGGCGGCCGTTTCGTCTGGGCCAGCCTCTCGGACAAGCTCGGCCGCAAGCTGACCTATGTGACCTTCTTCCTGCTCGGCGGCTTGCTGTACGCCAGCATTCCGGCCAGCGCTGCAGCTGGCAGCAAACTGTTGTTCGTGGCCTCGTTCTGCATCATCCTCAGCATGTATGGAGGGGGCTTCGCCACCGTGCCGGCCTACCTAGCCGACCTGTTCGGCACTCAGAATGTCGGCGCCATCCATGGTCGGCTGCTCACAGCCTGGGCCACGGCCGGGATCATCGGGCCGGTGGTCGTCAACTACATGCGCGAGTACCAGATCGGCCTGGGCATCCCGCGCGAGCAGGTCTACAACCAGACCATGTACATCTTGACGGGCTTCCTGGTGGTCGGGTTGATCTGCAACCTCATGATCCGCCCAGTTGCCGACAAGTGGTTCATGACGCCAGCGGAGCTCGCCGAGGAAAAGCGCTTAGCCCATGACCGCGCCATCGCGAACGAGGTGGGCAGTGGTCCGGGTTCGGGCGGCAATACACCGTTGGCGGTGGTGGTCCTGGCCTGGGCTGCGGTAATCATCCCACTGAGCTGGGGCATTTATCGCACCCTGCTGAGCGTTCTGAAATTCTTCAACTGAGATTCCTCCGCATCGAAGCGAACAGGCGAGTGAAACCAGAAGTTCTCGTCGTCAGGAATGTCTTTGATGTGCAGTCAAAAAGGTCGCACTGCCTGAAAGCCAACCTGCCATCCACCCAGGGGGATGGTTTATGTTGGATCAGATGTTGGGGTTTGCAGCCCTCAAAGAAAAAACCCCAAGTGACTTAATCACTTGGGGTCTATCTTGGCGGAGCGAGAGGGATTCGAACCCTCGATGCGACTCTACATCGCATACTCCCTTAGCAGGGGAGCACCTTCGGCCACTCGGTCATCGCTCCGGAACGCAATATTATGCCTCAACTCGAGGCGATTCTCCGGTCTCAGGCCAAAGAATCTGCGGGCTGGTCCAGATCGAATTCGCGGTGCAGCGCACGAACAGCCAGTTCCATGTACTTCTCGTCGATCACGACGGAGGTCTTGATCTCGGAGGTGGAGATCATCTGGATGTTGATGCCCTCTTCGCTCAGGCAGCGGAACATGCGGCTGGCCACGCCAACGTGGCTGCGCATGCCGATGCCCACGATGCTGACCTTGCAGATCTTGGCATCGCCCAGCACCTCAGCGGCACCCAGCTTGGGTGCCACGGTACCCTTGAGCAGGTCCAGCGTCTTGGCCAGGTCGTTGCGGTGCACGGTGAAGCTGAAGTCGGTCTTGCCGTCCTTGCTGATGTTCTGGATGATCACGTCCACTTCAACGTTGGCATCGGCCACAGCGCCCAGGATCTGGTACGCAATGCCCGGGGTGTCCGGCACGCCCAGCACGGTGACCTTGGCTTCGTCGCGGTTGAAAGCAATGCCGGAAACAACGGCTTGTTCCATGGTGTCGTCTTCCTCAAAAGTGATCAGGGTGCCCGACTGGGCTTCTTCGTTCAGGTCGATGTCCCAGGGGGTGAAGCTGGACAGCACGCGGATGGGCACGCGGTATTTGCCGGCGAATTCCACGGAACGGATCTGCAGCACCTTCGAGCCCATGCTGGCCATCTCCAGCATCTCTTCAAAGCTGACGCGCTCCAGGCGGCGAGCCTCGGGCACCACGCGCGGGTCAGTCGTGTACACGCCGTCCACGTCGGTGTAGATCAGGCATTCGGCGGCCTTGATGGCGGCTGCCACGGCCACGGCGGAGGTGTCGGAGCCGCCACGGCCCAAGGTCGTCACGTTGCCACCTTCGTCCACACCCTGGAAGCCGGTGATGATGACAACCTTGCCAGCATCCAGATCGGCCTTGACCTTCTTGTCATCGATCGACTCGATGCGGGCCTTGGTGTAGGCGCTGTTGGTGCGGATGGGCACCTGCCAGCCGGAGTAGCTCACCGCCTCCAGGCCTTCGGCCTGCAGGGCAATGGCCAACAGCGCGGACGAGGCCTGCTCACCCGTTGCGGCGAGTTGATCGAGTTCGCGGCCATAGGCATCGCCAGGCTTGCCCGGGGCCAACTCCTTGGCCAAGGCCAGCAGCCGGTTGGTCTCGCCGCTCATGGCGCTGGGAACCACCACCATCTGGTGGCCCGCGCGGTGCCACTTGGCCACGCGCTTGGCGACGTTGCGGATGCGCTCCGTGGAGCCCATGCTCGTGCCGCCGTATTTGTGAACAATCAAAGCCATCGTGAAACGGGAAAGAAGGCGCCAGCGGGAGAATGTGTTGCGTTGCCGGCAGTAAGGCGCAAAACCTGGGGATTATACCTAGGGGTTGTAGCGCAACACCTGCCCGTCACGAACCACGTGCCCCGCAGCCACCTTCAGGCGCAGACGGTGACCGCGTGTGGTGCACGTGCTCACCTGGTCGAGCAGTTCGTTGAGCTGCGCTTCGCTCGGCACGGCCTGCCAGCCCTCCTGCAGCCAGTGACGAAGCACGTTGGCCTGTCGTTCGCGGCTGAGGCTCTGCAAGCGGCGGATCACCGGGGGATCGCCCACCGCCTGCAAATCCTGCTGCGCCACATCCTGCAAAACCTTCATGGCCTGCGCTGCCAGTCGCGCGCTTCGAGAGAAGGTTTCCAGGCTGGTCGGGAATGCCTGCAGCAGTGGCGGCAGCACGCGAGCTCGAATGCGGTTCCGCGTATAGCGTTCGTCAACGTTGGTGGGGTCGTTCAGGTAGGGCACCCCCTGCGCCTCCAACTGCTCGCGCAGCACCCGGCCATCCGTCTGCAGCAATGGGCGGCCGAAGCGCACGCCGTGGCGCTCCATCACCTCGGGCATGCCTGCCAAGCCTGCCACGCCTCCGCCGCGCGTCAAGGCCAGAAGCACCGTCTCCACCTGGTCTTGCGCGTGCTGACCCAGCAACACACATGCCGCACCATGTGCATGGGCCATGCGTGCCAGGGCCGCGTAACGGGCCTGGCGGGCGGCGTCCTCGGGGCTCTGGCCGGCGCTGTGCCCCGCCTGCACGCGGTCCACGTGCAGCGGCACGCCCAGCGCGGCGCACGTCTGCCCGGCATGCGCCACAAAGCCATCTGCGGCGGCCTGCAAACCGTGGTGAACATGAAACGCCTGTACCCGGCCAGGCCACAGTGCGTGAGCCGCCAGCAACAAGGCGGTGGAGTCGGCGCCACCGCTGTAGGCCACGGCCCAGGGGTGGTGCAGGCCCGTCACGGGCAAGGGCTGGCGCGCCGCCCAGCTCCGCAGCGCCGCTTCGCAGGCGCTCCCCGGGCCGGACTTGCGGGCCATGCCAGAGGCTGCCGGGTCAGACCCGGCGGCCGTCGGCCTTGGTGTCGGTGAAGCGGCCGTAACTGTTCAGCCGCTCGTGGCGGCGCTCGAGCAGCTCCTTCACCTTCAGGTCGGCCACCTGGCGGTAGGCGTCGTTGAGGGCGCGCTTCAGGTAGGCGGCCATCTGCTTGTGGTCGCGGTGTGCACCGCCCACCGGCTCGTTCACGATCTTGTCCACCAGCCCCAGCGCCTTCAGGCGGTGGGCGGTGATGCCCAGCGCCTCGGCGGCGTCGGCCGCGCGCTCGCTGGTCTTCCACAGGATGGAAGCGCAGCCCTCGGGGCTGATGACGGAATACACGGAGTACTGCAGCATCAGCACCTGGTCGGCCACGGAGATGGCCAGGGCGCCGCCCGAACCGCCTTCACCGATGATGGTGGAGATAATGGGCACTTCCAGCTGCGCCATCTCGAAGATGTTGCGGCCGATCGCTTCGGACTGACCGCGCTCCTCGGCGTCGATGCCGGGATAGGCGCCGGGGGTGTCCACGAAGGTGAACACGGGCAGCTTGAACTTCTCTGCCAGCTTCATCAGCCGCAGGGCCTTGCGGTAGCCTTCGGGGCGCGTCATGCCGAAGTTGCGCACGGTGCGCTCCTTGGTGTCGCGGCCCTTCTGGTGGCCCAGCACCATGCAGGGCTGGCCATTGAAGCGCGCCAGCCCGCCCACGATGCTCTGGTCGTCCGAAAAATGGCGGTCGCCATGCAACTCCACGAAATGCGTGAAGATCTCGTTGACGTAGTCCAGCGTGTAGGGTCGGTCGCTGTGGCGGGCGATCTTGGTCACCTGCCAGGGCGTCAGGCTGCTGTAGATGTCCTTGGTGAGCTGCAGGCTCTTCTTGCTGAGCTGGTCGATCTCTTCGGTGATGTCTACCGCCGATTCAGACTGCACGTAACGCAGTTCTTCGATCTTGGTTTCCAGCTCCGCGATGGGTTGCTCGAAATCCAGAAAATTCTTTTTGGCCAAGGTGATACTCCTGTGGTCTTTATGGGGCGCGGGTGGGGGCGGCAGGGAACGGGCAGGCCGTCAATAGGCCACCGGCACCGGGTCCAACGAGCGCCAAATATACCAAGTCGCGACGCTGCAGTAAGGTGCCCAGGCGGCGGCCACTTCCCGCGCGTCGCTGCGGCTGACCGGGTCGCCCGAGAAATAGCTCTGGCTGATGCCCCGGATCAGGCCGACGTCGTCGAGCGGCAGCACGTTGGGGCGCATCAGGTAGAAGATGAGGAACATCTCTGCCGTCCAGCGGCCGATGCCCCGTATGGCCACCAACTGCTTGATGATGGCCTCGTCGTCCATCCCTTGCCACTCTTCCGGGCGCAGGATGCCGTTGTCGAAATGCAGTGCCAGGTCCACCAGGTACTCGACCTTGCGGGCACTCAGGCCGGCGGCACGCATGTCGTCCACCTTCAGGCGCAGCAGTTGGGCGGGGGCCATCTCGGGCAGGAGCTGCTCGAAACGGTCCCACACGGCCTGCGCCGCCTTCACGGAAATCTGCTGCCCCACCACGCTGCGCGCCAGGGTGGTGAAAGGGTCGCCGCGCGAGGACAGGCAGACGTTGGGGAACTGCGGGATGAGCTTGTTCATCACGCGGTCGCGCTGCATCAGGTGCTGGCAAGCGTCCTCCCAGTAGGCGGGTGCCTGCTGGGCGTCGGCCGTTCGCGCCCGCTTCGCGTTGGGTTTGGAAGCCATTGCGCCCTTACACCCGTTCCCAGGCCGTGCCCTGCGGGCCGTCCTTGAGTGCCACGCCCTGCGCCAGCAGTTCCTGGCGGATGCGGTCGGCCTCGGCAAAGTTCTTGGCGGCCTTGGCAGCGGCACGCGCGGCAATCATGCCCTGAATGGCCGCTTCATCCAGCCCGTCGGCGGCCCCGCCACCCTGCAGAAATGCCTTGGGTTCTTCCTGCAACAGGCCCAGCGTGGCGCCCAGCGCCTTGAGCAGCCCGGCCAGTTCACCCGAACGGCTGCGGTTGACTTCGCCCGCCAGATCGAACAGCACGGCCACGGCTTCGGGTGTGCCGAAGTCGTCGTCCATGGCGGCTTTGAAGCGTGCTGCGTGGGGCTCCGCCCAGTCGATCGCCACGTCCTGCGCGGGCACGGCGTCCAGCGCGGTGTACAGGCGCTTGAGCGACGCGCGCGCATCGTCCAGGTGAGCGTCGCTGTAGTTCAACGGGCTGCGGTAATGCGCCCGCAGGATGAAGAAGCGCACGGTTTCGGCGTCGTACTTCTCCAGCACCTCGCGAATGGTGAAGAAATTGCCCAGGCTCTTGGACATCTTCTCGTTGTCCACGCGCACGAAGCCGTTGTGCATCCACACGCTCGCCAGGGGCTTGCCCGTGGCGCCTTCGCTCTGGGCGATCTCGTTCTCATGGTGCGGGAACTGCAGGTCCGCGCCGCCGCCGTGGATGTCGAAGCTCTCACCCAGCATCTCGCAGCTCATGGCCGAACATTCAATATGCCAGCCCGGGCGACCCAGGCCGTAGGCGCCGTCCCACTTGGCTTCGTCTGGCTCGCTCGCCTTGGCGGCTTTCCACAGCACGAAGTCCAGCGGGTCGCGTTTGTCGTCGGCCACGGCCACACGCTCACCGGCGCGCAGTTCGTCCAGGCTCTTGCCCGAAAGCTTGCCGTAACCCGCAAAGTCGCGCACCGCGAAGTTCACGTCACCGTTGGCGGCCTTGTAGGCCAGACCCTTCTTCTCCAGTTGCCCGATCAGATTGAGCATCTGCGGAACGAATTCGGTGGCGCGCGGCTCGAAGGTGGGCCGCTCAATCTTGAGAGCGTCCGCGTCCTGGTGCAGGGCGTCAACCATGCGGTCGGTCAGCGAGCGGATGGTCTCGCCGTTCTTGAGCGCACGGGCAATGATCTTGTCGTCGATGTCGGTCACATTGCGCACGTAGGTGACGCGGTAGCCGCTGGCCTTGAGCCAGCGCTGCACCACGTCGAACGCCACCATGGAACGGGCATGGCCCAGGTGGCACAGGTCGTACACGGTCATGCCGCACACATACATGCGCACGTGGCCCGGCTCCAGGGGCGTGAACGCGTCCACGCGGCGCGTGAGGGAGTTGTAAATGCGCAAAGTCATCGGAACAAACAGGGGCCGCAGCCCCTCAGATACAATCTTTTGCAGTATATCGGCGTGCCGTCCAGGGGACCCTGGAGCACCCTGCCAGCGTTGCCGGAGGTCGCGTATTGTGCCCGTTTGTTGCGACCACCACAGAAACCCGCTGAGGTCACCATGCCCCTTCCCCTGACACTGGGTGCCAACACCCCACCTCATTCGTTCTGGCGCGCCCACATTGTGCGCCTGGCTTGCGCGGCTGCGCTGCTGTGCGCCGCTGGCGTACAAGCCCAGGAGGCCCCCTACCAGGAAGTGAACCGGCTGCTGCAGGCCGGTGAACTCGCTCTGGCCCGCAAGATGGCCGAGGACTACCTGGGCACCAAGCCCAACGATCCACAGATGCGCTTCCTGCACGGCGTGATCCAGACCCAGCAGGGGCAGGACGACGCCGCTCTGGACACCTTCATGGCCATCACGCGCGACTACCCCGAACTGCCCGAGCCCTACAACAACCTGGCAGTGCTGCACGCTGCCGCCAACCGGCTGGACCAGGCCCGAGAGGCGCTTGAAATGGCCGTGCGCCTGAACCCGGCCTACGCCATCGCCCACCAGAACCTGGGTGACGTGTTCGCCCGGATGGCCCTGCGCTCGTACGGCGAGGCGCTGAAGCTCAACCCCGCCAACGGCACTCTGCGCCCCAAGGTGCAGGCGCTGGACGCCGTGCTGACCACACGCCCCGCGCAGTGACCCTCATACCTACTCCATGAAACGACGCACCCTCGCCTCCCTCCTTGCCGCCGCCAGCCTGCTGGCGGTGTCGCCGCTGCAAGCCCAGCCCGTCCCGCGCGTGAAACTCGACACATCCCTCGGCGCCATCGTCCTGGAACTGGACTCGGCCAAGGCACCGAAGACCGTCGCCAACTTCATCGACTATGTCAAGAGCGGCCACTACGACGGCACCGTTTTCCACCGGGTGATCAGCGACTTCATGATCCAGGGCGGCGGCTTCACCGCCGACATGCAGCAAAAGCCCACCAAGGCGCCCATTCCCCTGGAAGCCAGCAACGGCCTGAAGAACGACCGCGGCACCATCGCCATGGCCCGCACCGGCAACCCGAACTCGGCCACCAGCCAGTTCTTCATCAACGTGGTCGACAACGCGGGCCTCAACGCCCCCCGGCCAGACGGCCACGGCTATGCGGTCTTCGGCAAGGTCATCACTGGCATGGACGTGGTGGACAAGATCCGCGCCGTGCCCACTGGCAGCCGTGGCATGCACCGTGACGTGCCCGCCACTCCCATCACCATCCTCAAAGCCACATTGGAGAACTGAACATGGCCAACCCGAAAGTCGAACTGCACATCGCCGGCCACGGCGTCATCACCCTGGAGCTGGACGCTGAAAAAGCTCCCAAGTCCACCGAGAACTTCCTGGCCTACGTGGCCAGCGGCCACTACGACAACACGATCTTCCACCGCGTGATCGACGGCTTCATGATCCAGGGCGGCGGCTTCGAGCCCGGCATGACGCAAAAGCCCACCCGCGAGCCCATCGAGAACGAGGCCAACAACGGCCTGAAGAACGACAAATACACCATCGCCATGGCGCGCACGCAGGCGCCCCACTCCGCCACGGCACAGTTCTTCATCAACGTAGCCGACAACGGTTTCCTCAACCACACCGCACCCTCTCTGCAGGGCTGGGGCTATGCCGTGTTCGGCAAGGTCGTGGGCGGCACCGAGATCGTCGACACCCTGCGTGGCGTGAAGACTGGCCGCAAGGGCTTCCATGACGACGTGCCCGTCACCGACGTGGTGATCGAAAAGGCCGTTGCTGTCTGACGTGACAGAACCAGGCTGGGGCATTCTGCAGGCCGCGCCACACTGGCGCGCCGTGGAATGCATCGCCGACCTGCATCTGCAGGCTGGCGACCCGGCCACCTTCGACGCCTGGCGGCGCTACCTGCGCCAAGCCGACTGCGACGCCCTGTTCATCCTGGGCGACCTGTTCGAGGTCTGGGTGGGTGACGATGTGCTCGACACCCAGGACGAGAACCCCGACCACCTGTTTGCCCGCGCCTGCTGCGATGCCCTGCGCGAATGCGCACACCGGCTGCCCGTGTACGTGATGCGCGGCAACCGCGACTTTCTGCTGGGCGAAGGCTTTGCTGCGCAAGCTGGCGCCCGCCTTCTGCACGACCCCACCCTGCTGGACTGGCGCACCCACCGCTGGCTGCTCAGCCACGGTGACGCCTGGTGCCTGGACGACCGGGACTACATGCGCTTCCGCGACGAAGTGCGAACCCCGGCCTGGCAGCAGGCCTTCCTGGCGCGGCCTCTGGCCGAGCGCGAGGCCGTCGGCCGCCAGTTGCGCGCCCAGAGCGAAGCCCGCAAGCGGGAGAGCCGCGAGCCCGGCAACACCATCACCTACGCGGACGTGGACAAGCCCACCGCCGAACACTGGCTGCGAGCCGCCGACGCTCAGGCGCTGGTCCACGGCCACACACACCGGCCAGCCGAGCACGCGCTGAGCGGCGGCCGCCAGCGGCTGGTACTGAGCGACTGGGACGTGCAAGCCACGCCGCCCCGTGCACAGGCGCTTCGCCTGCATGCCGATGGCCGCTGGGAACGGCGGCCCTGGAACGCATGAGCACCTCGCGCTGGTGGCGGCACCTGCGCCAGTCACTGCGCCGCTGGCTGGGCGGCAAACCCGACATCCCCGACAGCCTTTGGCAGAAGGTGTGGCAACACCATCCTTTCCTGCACCACCTGGACGCCAGCGAGCAGGTACGCTTGCGCGAACTCTGCCAAGGCTTTCTGGCCAGCAAGGAATTCAATGGTGCGCATGGCGTGCGCATCAGCGACGTCATGGCCCTCACGATTGCGCTGCAGGCCTGCGTGCTGTTGCTGCACTGGGGCGAACAGGCGCTGGCCTGGTACGACGACTTCGTCGGCATCGTGGTCCACCCGAACGAAATGTGGGCGCCACGCGAGGTGATGGACGAGGCCGGTGTGGTGCACCACTACCGTGAAGCCCTGCTGGGCGAAGCCATGGAGGGTGGCCCCGTGACCCTGGCCTGGTCCAGCGTGGCCAGTGCCGCTGACGAGGCTTCCAGGGGCCACAACCTTGTGATCCATGAATTCGCCCACAAGCTGGACATGCGTGGCAAGTCACATGGGCAGCCACCGGACGGCTGCCCGCCCCTGCCCAGGGGATTCATGGGGCACACACAGGCAGGCAACGCGCGGCGCCATTGGCGCCAGACGCTGCACGCAGCGCATGAACGCCACCGCCAGCGGGTGGAGATGAACGAGCGCTTTGGCGCCGAGCCGCCGTGGCTGGACAGCTACGGCGCCCACTCGCCCAGCGAGTTCTTTGCGGTGGCCTGCGAGGCCTACTTCGTCAATCGCGCCTGCTTCGAAGCGGAATGGCCGGAGGTCTGCGCCCTGTTCGACGCCTTCTTCCGGCCTGGCAACAGACTCAGCGCTTGAGCAGCCCCTTGAGAACGGCCTGCAACCGGCGTGCGGTGGCGGCGTCGTGCGGTGCCGCCAGCACCTTGGCAACATCCTGCACCCAGGTTTCGGCAGGCCCTGCGGCGTGGCGCTGCGTCAGCAACTGCAGCTGCAACATGCGACGCGCACTCAGGTGCTCGGCCGGGGTAGGCACGTCTGCGGCCATTTCCAGGCGCAGCATGCTTTGCGCCACCTGGTCGCCGCCCGCTGCCGCACCCGCCAGGGCCTGCGCCCAGGCAGACCGGGCCGGCGCACCAGCGCGGCCACCCAGTGCCTGCGCCGTGGGCAGTGCCTCGGCATCGCGTTTCTCCCAGGCAGTGAGCAGTTGCGTCAGCACCTCACCATGGGCCTGGGCTGCCAGCTTGCGCAGGGCAGCCTCGGCGTGCTCCAGCGCCTGACGCTGCGCGCGGAAGGCGGCATCGCCCAGCCGCGGGCCACGTGCCTCGGCACCAGGGCGCTCGCCCCAGCGGCCCGAGCCTGGCCGCTCGTCGCGGCGGCCAGGTGCCTTGGCGTCTCGCGCACCAGGCTTGCCACTTGCAGGCACCGGCTTTTGCATGCCAGGGCGGTCGTCACCACGCATGGCCACCAGCTTCTTCGGTGCTGCAGGCGCAGCCGCTGCCTCTGTCCCCGGCTCAGCCGCCGGCTCGGATGTTTCGGGTGCGTGCGCGGCTTCTGCCGGTGCGGCGTCGGCCTGCCCCCGGATGGCGGCCTGCAAGGCATCCATGGCGGCCCGGATCTTTTGCGCGTCGCCGCCAGCACTTGCCGCGTCGAGCGCCTTCGCAGCGTCCAGAACCGCCTTGTCGTGGGTACTCACCGCCGCAGCGGCCTTTTCCCTTTCGCTGGACTTGCGCTCGAAAGCTTCGTCGATCGGCTTGCGGAAGGCCTCCCAGAGCTTTTGCTCCTGTTTGCGATCCAGGGGAACGCTGTGCGCTTCCTGCTGCCAGCGCTGCTGCAGGGCCTTCACGGCATCAATGCGCAGCGCAGGTGCCGCGCCCAGCGCCACGGCCTCGTCGATCAGGGCCTGGCGGCGTTGCAGGCTTTCAGCCTGCGCCGCTTCCAGGCGCACATGCGCAGACTGCATCGCGGCCTTCCACAGCGGTTGCACCTCGGCAAAGAGCTTCTCGCTCAGGTGCCCGGACTGGCGCCAACGCTCGGCAAAGGCATGCAGGTCGCGCGCCTGCGCCTTCCAGTCGCTGCTGGCGGCGTGGGCCTCGGTCCAGGCACGCACTTCCTCGATCAGGGCCAGGCGCTGGCTCTTGTTGGATTCGTTCTGCTGCTTGAGCTTGTCCAGCCACTCTTCGACGACCTTGTGCGCCTGGTTGCAGGCATCGTCGAACTTCTTCCAGAGGGCATGGTTGGGCACACCGCCCTGGTCGGTGGTCTTCCACTGTTCGCGCAGGGCGCGCAGGGTTTCCTGCATCTTGCGTCCGCCCAGTCGCTGCCCGTCAGGCCCCTGCGTCAACGCCACGGCCTTGGCCACCAGTTCCTCGCGCAACTGGTCGGCGCGCCAGCGTTGCCAACCCTCCAGCTCACCCGCCTGGGCCAGCGCGGCCTGTGCCTTGGTATCGAGTTCGGTGCCGATGAGGCGCCCATGGTCCTTCAGGGCCTGGCGCAGGTTGGCAGCGAATTTGGGCAGCACCTTGCTGTGCCCCTGCGCCAGTTCCTTGAGCAGGGGGTCCAGCGCCGCCTGCACGCTCTGGCTGGCCTGGGCCTGGCGGGCAGCCAGCTCAGCCGGATCGATCCCGGCGGGCGCAGCCGCAGACTCACCACGCAACACGCGCAACTCGTCGGCCCACACCGGTACCTCGGGCAGGGGCGCCTGCGGGTCGGCAGCGGCAGCCACGGCCAGTGCCAGCGCGGCGTCAAACGCCTCCCACACCAGCGCAAGCTGCTTGCGCGAGGTGTCGAGCTGCGACGGGAACTTGGGGTCCAGGCTGTCCCAGGCGGGGTCTGCCGCCAGCCGGTCCGCCTGCTCCTGCCAGCCGGCCACGTCCGCACGCAGCCCGTCAAGGGAGGCCTGCGCTTCCTGCCACGACTTGGTGGACAACACCTCGATGCGCTGCGCCAGGAGCACCGCAGCCTCCCGATCCACCTGCACACGGTGCTGCAACTCCTCCAGCGCCTTCATGCGCTCGGCAAGCGCCGCCTTCAGGCCAGCCAGTGGCTCGCGCGACAGCGGAGCGCCCGCCTTGGCGGCGTCACGCTGCCAAGCCATGGCATCGGCCAGGTTCAGGCGCGGCAGGGCCAGCAACGCCTGTGCTTTGGCGGCCCACTCTTCGGCCATGGCGTCCTGCGCCTTGGCGCGTTTGAGTTCGTCCAGCTTTTCCTTGAGCGACTTGGCAGCACCCTTGTCCCGGTGGGAAAGTTCGCGGTACACATCATGCATCGCGTCCAGGGAAGGCTCGCCAGCGAGCCAGTCGCGCAAACGGGAGGCACGCTCACCGGATGTCGGCGCGGTGAAGACACCACCCGTGAGGGCGTCGAGTTGGGGAAGGTCAACCGGCTTGTGCGGGTTCTTGTCTTGGGTGTTCACAACGTCAATGCAGCAATGGGTACGGGCCCCCTGCCGGGGACCAAACACGTATTGTCTCTGTTTTCGGTACAGGCCTGCTTCTCAGCGCGCCCACAGGTCCAGGGGCGGATCGTGGGTCACCGCCCTCAGGATGTCCGAGCGCGACACGTAGCCTTGCACGGTGCCGTCAGCGGTGACCACCGGCAGCCCTGGCAGGCCTGTGTCCAGCAAGGCCACCGCCAGGCGGCGCAGGTCGGTATCGGGCTCCACGCTGGGCACGGGGGAAAACATCCACTCCGTGACGGGCTGCGCCATGCGCGCTCGCCAGACCAGGGGGTTCGCGGCGGGATCGGGCAGACGGTCCGGGCGCATGAAGTCGCCCCACGTCAGCGCGCCGACAAGTCGATTCTGCGGATTCACCACCGGCGCCTGGCTCAGCCCGGACTCCACCAGACGCTGCAACGCCTCCCAAACGGAAAGCGTGTCGGGCAGCAGAACCGGGTCCCGGGTCATCACGTCAGAAACCAGCCGCAGCTGCTGACGGCCCACCACCCCTTGCTGCGTGTCGGCGTAGGCGTGCAAGGCACGCTCGGCAGGCGAGTGCCTGGCCGCGTGGTCCTGGCCCGCGCCCACCTCCGTGGCGTCTGGGCGGTCCAGGTCGGCGCTGACGGCGCGCGCGCGCGCCAGCCGCAGCGACGGAGCCACCTTGCGCAGCTCCTCGAACGGGCCCTGGAACATCTGGCCCGATGTGCCGTAAATAGCGAACATGACGCACCTCCGCTCAAGCTGCGGGGGACAGTCCCCCTTCGTCCGGCAGGAACAATTCCTGCAGATCGCTCAGAAAGTCGAACCCTTTTTCGGTCGGGCGCACGATTTGCAGGTCGCGCTCAATCCAGCCGCGCTGCTGTGCCCGCTCCAATGCCGCGGTGATGGTAGTGACGGGCAAGCCCGTGCGCTCGCTGAAATCGACCAGACGAAAACCATGGCGCAGCCGCAGCGCGTTGAGCATGTATTCAAACGGCAGGTCTGCGCTGGCCACCTCGGTCTCGCTCGCCACGGGCTGACCGGCCAGAGCATTGTCCATGTAAAGCTTGGGTTCACGCCAGCGCACCTGCCGCACGATGCGGTGCGCAAAACTCAGCTTGCCGTGCGCCCCCGCGCCTATTCCCAGGTAGTCGCCAAACTGCCAATAGTTCAGGTTGTGCCAGCAGCGGTGGCCGTCGCGCGCGTAGGCCGACACCTCATAGCGGTGCAGGCCCGCCCCGGCCGTGCGTTCGGTGATGCGGTCCAGCATCTCGTAGGCGGTATCGTCGTCAGGCACCTGGGGCGGGTGCTTGGCGAAATAGGTGTTGGGCTCCAGCGTCAGGTGGTAGACCGACAGATGCGGCGGCGCGTAGCCCAGTGCAAGGTCGAGGTCGCGGTCCAGATCGGCCAGCGTCTGCCCGGGCAGGGCGTACATCAGGTCGATGTTGAAGGTATCGAACGTCTGCGCAGCCTCTTCCACGGCAGCGCGCGCCTGCTGGGCGTCGTGCACCCGGCCGATCACCTTCAGGAAGCGGTCGTCAAAGCTCTGCACGCCAATGCTCAGGCGGGTCACGCCCGCCTGCCGGTATCCCCGGAAGCGGTCCTTCTCGAAGGTGCCCGGGTTGGCTTCCAGCGTGATCTCGGCATCGGCCTCCAACCGCAGCAGCGAACGCACGTCAGACAACAGACGGTCGATGGCGTCTGGCGAGAACAGGCTGGGAGTGCCGCCACCGATGAACACACTGTGCACCGTCCGGCCCCAGATGAGCGGCAGGCTGGCTTCGAGGTCGGCACGCAGCGCGTCCAGGTAGCGCTGCTCGGGCATGGCGCCCCCCTGCCCCGCCGCAGCACCCCACTCATGGGAGTTGAAGTCGCAATAGGGGCATTTCTTCAGGCACCAGGGCAGGTGGATGTAAAGCGACAGGGGCGGCAGCGCAGGCAGCTGCAGGGCACCTGGCCGCTGCCAGCGCAAAACGGTGGTCTGGGTCATGCCCGTGAGAACCAACGCTCGCGCATCAGTTCCAGCATGGCGCGGGCGGCGCGGCCCCGGTGGCTGTTGGCGTTCTTCACTTCCACCGGGAGCTGGGCGAAGGTCTGGCCGAATTCGGGTATCCACATCACCGGGTCGAACCCGAAGCCGTTGCTGCCCACGGGTGCCTCGGCAATGACGCCCGCCACGCGACCGGTGGCCACCAGGGGTTCGGGGTCGTCAGCCGAACGCACGGCCACCAGCGTGCTCACCATGGCGGCACGGCGGTTGGGCTGGCCGCGCAGCTGCTCCAGCAACGCGCGCACGTTGTTGGCATCGCTCTTTTCGTAACCAAAGCGGGTGGCGTAGTAGGCGGTGTCCACCCCAGGCTGGCCGCCAAAGGCATCGACGCACAGCCCGGCATCGTCTGCCAGCGCGGGCAGGCCGCTTTGCGCGCTGGCATGGCGTGCCTTGGCCAAGGCATTCTCAATGAAGGTGCGGTGCGGCTCGGGCGCCTCGGGAATGCCCAGGTCGCCCTGGCGCACCAACTCCACGCCCAGCGGGGCGAACATGGCTTGCAACTCCGCCAGCTTGCCAGCGTTGTTGGATGCGAGCACCAGCTTGTGACCGACCATCCGCCACCTCACTCCACGTCGGCGCCCGCCAGCGCGGCGCGCTGCAGGGCGATCAGTTCGTTGATGCCTTTCTCGGCCAGCAGCAGCAGCTGGTTCATCTCTTCACGGGTGAAGGCCGCACCTTCAGCTGTGCCCTGCACTTCGACGTAGTGCCCGGCACCGGTCATGACCACGTTCATGTCGGTGTCGCAGGCGGAGTCTTCCACATAGTTCAGGTCCAGCACCGGCACGCCGCCCACGATGCCCACCGAGATGGCAGCCACCGGATGCTGCACCGGTGTGCGCTCAATCTTGCCTTCGGCCAGCAACTGGTGCACAGCATCTTGCGCTGCCACGAAGGCCCCCGTGATGGCCGCCGTGCGCGTGCCGCCATCGGCCTGCAACACGTCGCAGTCCAGCGTGATGGTGCGCTCGCCCAGCACGGACAGGTCGAACACGGCACGCAGGGAACGGCCAATAAGGCGCTGAATCTCCTGGGTGCGGCCACTCTGCTTGCCCTTGGCAGCCTCGCGGCTGCTGCGGGTGTGGGTGGCGCGCGGCAGCATGCCGTACTCGGCTGTGACCCAGCCCTCGCCGCTGCCCTTCTTGTGCGGCGGCACCTTTTCCTCGACGGACGCGGTGCACAACACCTTGGTGTGGCCGAACTCCACCAGCACCGAACCTTCGGCGTGCATGGTGTAGTTGCGGGTGATGCGCACGGGGCGCAGGGCATCAGGCAAGCGCCCGTCCGGGCGGGACTGGGCAGTGGTGTTTTCAGCGGTCATGAAGGGGTCAGTCAGCGTGGTTTGCGAGCCGCCGTGCGGCGGATCGCCTCGTTGATCTCGGCAATCGAGCGTTCGATCGCCTCGTCGTCGAAGTCGTCCACCAGATCGCCAGGGGCAACGTTGTGGAACGACGAAGCAAAGGGTTCCTCGCCCAATGCTTCGGTCCGGATCACCTGGGTGGGCTCGAAATCATCCGTCATCTCCCACTCCAGCGCCAGGATAGACACATTGTCGCCGCGCTTGCCGCCCTTGTGCAGCGCGTGCTCGGCCAGCGAGGTCACCGCGTCGCGCAACGCCAGGCCATGCAAGCCCGCACCCACGTCCTCGTCGGACATGACAGCCCACAGGCCGTCGGAGCACAGCAACAGGCGGTCACCCTCCCGCAGGACTTCGGGCCCCAGGACGTCGAAGATCGGCCGGGTTGGTGAACCCAGGCAGGTGAACAGCACGCTGCGGTTCACATTGGGCGGCGCGTGTTTGAACAGGTCGGCGTTCTCCTGGTAGGAGTGGTCGCGCGTGCGCTTGAGCACGTGCCCGCCACGCGTCCAGTACAGGCGCGAATCGCCCGAGTGGATCGCGTGCAGGCAGCCATCCTGCAGGACGGCAGCGACCAGCGTGGTGCGCGGGTTGTCCTGCAGGGCATGTTCTTCCGCGTAGTCGATGATGGCCTGGTTGGCCGCGTAGAGCGCCTTTTCCAGGAAAGCCTGGACATCGTCGAGCCGGGGCTGGGCCTGCGCCACGAAACGCTGAGTGAAGACCTGGACCGCAATCTCGGCCGCTTTTTCGCCCTGCGGATGCCCGCCCATGCCGTCGGCCAGGACCAGCAGCACCGCAGCGCGGGTGTAGGTGTAGCCCAGGCGGTCCTCGTTGATCTCGCGACCGCCCTTGCGGCTGATCTGGTAGACAGAGAACTTCATGTGTCGTGGAAGCTGGAGCGCGGGCGCGCCATGCCCGAATCGTCGCCCCTGCCAATGATGCCGCCCAGCCGCATGCGCAGCTTGTCGGCCAGGCTGGGTTCGGTGTACTGGCGCTCCTCCTCGCGGTTGAGTTCCTTCTGCAAAGCGAACACCGACTGCGGACGGGCCAGCGGATCGGTTGCCATGCACCACTGAACCACCTCGATGAGGCTGTCGGAATACAGGCCGCGCAGCCGGGCCATGGCTGTGGGCAGCCGGTCCTTTTCCACGCGCTGGGGAGCGTCGTGCGGCGGGTAGCCCTGCATGCAGGCGTACATGCAGGCACCCACGGCGTAGATATCGGTCCACGGGCCCATGGCCGAGTTGCGCTTGTACATCTCTGGCGCCGCAAAACCCGGCGTGTACATGGGCCGCACGAAGTTACCCTCGGTGTTGAGCACCTCACGCGCCGCACCAAAATCGATCAGCACGGCCTTGTCGTCGTCCGTGATGAAGATGTTGGCGGGCTTGATGTCCAGATGCAGCATCTTGTGCTGGTGCACGATACGCAGCCCCCGCAGGACTTCGTCGAACAGGGAACGGATGGTGGACTCGCGGAACACTTTCTTGCGCTTGAGTTCACGCGCCACGATGATGTAGTCCTGCAGGGAAGCACCCTCCAGGTAGTTCATCACCATGTAGACGGTCTCGTTCTCGCGGAAGAAGTTGAGCACGCTCACCACCGAAGGGTGCGAGATTTGCGCCAGCGCCCGGCCTTCTTCGAAGAAGCTCTTCAGGCCCAGCCGGTACAGCGAGAGTTTTTCCGGGGGAACGACGGGCAGCAACTCCCCCACTTCGCGAGTGGCCAGGGCCGATGGCAGATACTCTTTGAGCGCAACCTTCTGCCCATCGCTGTCCAGCGCCAGATACACCAGCCCGAAACCCCCTGCGGCGAGCTTGCGGATGATGCGGTAGCCGCCGATCAATGTGTCGGGCGGCAGCGGGGCTGGCTTGGTCTTTGACATAATCGAAGAATTTGCAACCCCAGACAATGTTGCAAACAGACTGCGAGACGTTTGAATGCCAGTTTACAGCATGACCGGCTATGCCACGGCGCAGAGCCAGCCCCCGCAGGGCGAGGCCGCCGTGACACCCGCCGCGCCCGCCCTGGGCATGGAAATCCGGTCGGTCAACAGCCGCTTCCTGGACTTGACCTTCCGCCTGTCCGACGAGTTGCGCCCGGTTGAACCCGCCCTGCGCGAACTCATTGGCGCGCGCATCAAGCGCGGCAAGGTGGAGGTGCGCGCCTGGATCGAAGGCCGGGCCGACAACGCGCTGCGCGCGCCGGGGGTACCGGAACTCCAGAAAATTGCCGCCGTGCAGGACCAGATCCGCGATTGGCTGCCACAAGCACGCGAGCTGTCGGTGGCCGAAGTGATGCAAGCCCTTGGGCGTGCCACGCCCGCTGGCAGCAGCCTGGCCGACGACCTGCTCGCGCTGGCACGGCACACCGTGGAAGAGTTTGCCGCGTCGCGCGAACGCGAAGGCGCCAAGCTGTCCGCCATGCTGCTGGACCGGGTGGCCCAACTGCGCACGCTGGCCAGCCAGGCACAGCCAATGGTGCCCCAGCTGGTGGAGTTGCAACGCCAGCGCTTCCTGGAACGCTGGAACGAGGCCCTGGGTGCAGCCCAGACCGACGCCGCAGCCAGCGCGGCCCAGGAACGCGCCCTGACCGAGGCCACGGCTTTCGCCATCCGCATTGACGTGGCCGAGGAACTCACCCGGCTGCAAGCCCACCTGGACGAGATTGAGCGGCTCATCCACAAAGGCGGCGAAGTGGGCAAGCGCCTGGATTTTTTCATCCAGGAACTGCACCGCGAGGCCAACACCCTGGGCAGCAAATCCTCCAGCCTGGAACTCACCCGGGTGTCGGTGGACATGAAAGTCTTGATAGAACAGATGCGCGAGCAAGTGCAGAACCTTGAGTAACACCATGGACTACCCCGGAAACCTCTACGTCGTAGCCGCACCCAGCGGCACGGGCAAGTCCAGCCTGGTCAAGGCCTTGCTCGAAGTCGATTCCCGCATGGAACTGTCGGTGTCGCACACCACCCGCGCGCCCCGCGGCCAGGAAATGCACGGCCGCGAGTACTACTTCGTGAGCAACGAAGAATTCGACCGCATGGTGGCCAACAACGCCTTTGTGGAATGGGCCAACGTGCACAGCAACCGCTACGGCACGTCGCGCAAGGCGATCGAGGACAAGATCGCCGCCGGCGCCGACATCGTGCTGGAGATCGACTACCAGGGCGCCATCCAGATCAAGCAGCAATTTGCCAACGCCGTGCTCATCTTCATCCTGCCGCCCAGCTGGCCGGAGCTGCGTTCGCGCCTGATGCGCCGTGCCGAGGACTCCGAAGAGACCATCGAGCTGCGCCTGCGCAATGCCGCCGAGGAGGTGGCACACGTCGGGGAATTCGATTTCGTTATAATCAATGAGATGTTCGAGCGTGCGCTTTTCGACCTGAAAGCCATTGCACACGCCCAGCGCCTGAAGGTGGCCGCACAGCGCCGCGCCCGCGCCGACACCTTCCGCGCCCTCAACATCCTTTGATCCCCGAACCGAAAGCACCGCCATGGCACGCATTACCGTTGAAGACTGTCTGGAAAAGATCCCCAACCGCTTCCAGCTCGTGTTGGCTGCCACCTACCGCGCCCGCATGCTGAGCCAGGGCCACACCCCCAAGATCGAGACCAAGAACAAGCCCGGCGTGACCGCCCTGCGCGAAATCGCCGAAGGCAAGGTCGGCCTGGAGATGCTCAAGAAGGTCCCCATCTGAGCCCTGCAGGGTTCCACCCGAAAAGCACCGCAAGCGGTGCTTTTGTTTTTTCGATGGTTCCCATAACTAGAATCAGGGCGGCTTTGTCACCCTTGCTCGCACGGCGGGCGACAAGTCAGGCTAAAGTAAAGGCATGAACGACGACGCCATTTCGGTCCCGGCCCTGAGTCCGGCGCAGGCAGCAGCCAGCGCCGCTGCGGCCAGCTTTGCCGCCCTGGAGGCCAGGCTGGACTACCTCAGTGCGGCCGAAATCGAGCAGGTTCGCCAGGCCTACCGCTTCGCCGACCAGGCCCACCTGGGCCAGATGCGCCGCAACGGCGACCCCTACATCACCCACCCCATCGCGGTGGCACGCATGTGCACCGAGTGGAAGCTCGACGCGCAGGCCCTGTCTGCCGCGCTGATGCACGACGTGATGGAAGACTGCGGCGTCAGCAAGATCGATCTGATCGAACGCTTCGGCGCGCCCGTGGCCGAGCTGGTGGATGGCCTCACCAAGCTCGACAAGCTCGAATTCGACACCCGAGAGCAGAACCAGGCCGAGTCCTTCCGCAAGATGCTGCTGGCCATGGCGCGTGACGTGCGGGTGATCCTCATCAAGCTGGCCGACCGCACGCACAACATGCGTACCATGGGCGACATGCCGCGCGCCAAGTGGGGTCGCATCTCGCGTGAGACGCTGGAGATCTACGCCCCCATCGCCTACCGCCTGGGCCTGAACAACAACTACCGCGAGCTGCAGGACCTGGCCTTCCGCTACCTGCACCCCTGGCGTTACCAGTCGCTCGACAAGGCCCTCAACAAGTCGCGCAACCGCCGCAAGGACCTCATATCCCGCGTGCAGGGCGAGGTGGAGGCCGCTTTCCAGAAGCAGGGCGTGGAAGTGCGCATCGTGGGGCGCGAGAAGACGCTCTACTCCATCTACCGCAAGATGTCGCTCAAGCACCTGTCGTTCGCGCAGGTGACCGACATCTACGGCTTTCGCATCGTGCTGCCCGAGCTGCTGGACTGCTACACGGCCCTGGGCGTGTTGCACCAGTTGTACAAACCGCTGCCGGGCAAGTTCCGCGACTACATTGCCATTCCCAAGATGAACGGCTACCAGTCGCTGCACACCACGCTGGTGGGCCCCTTCGGTACCAACATCGAGTTCCAGCTGCGCACTGCGACCATGGACGTGGTGGCCGAATCGGGCGTGGCGGCCCACTGGCTCTACAAGGCCAGCGACCCCGACAGCCCGGCCTCACAGGACCTCAACGCCCAGTGGCTGCAATCCTTGCTCGACATCCAGCAGGAAACGCACGACGCGGCAGAGTTCTGGGACCACGTCAAGATCGACCTTTTCCCCGACGCGGTGTACGTGTTCACGCCCAAGAGCAAGATCATGGCGATGCCGCGCGGCGCCACGGTAGTGGACTTTGCTTACGCCATCCACAGCGACGTGGGCCACCGGGCCATTGGCGCGAAGGTCAACGGCGAACAGGCCGCCCTGCGCACCGAACTCAACAATGGCGACGTGGTTGAGATCATCACCTCGCCGCACGCCAAGCCCAACCCGAGCTGGCTGGGCTTTGTGCGCACGGGCCGGGCACGCTCCAAGATCCGCCACCACCTCAAGACGCTGGCGCAGGAAGAGTCGCGCGAGCTGGGTGAACGCCTGCTGCGGCAGGCCTTGCGGGCCGAAGGCATTCCCGCCCTGCCCACCGACGACGAAACCCACCAGGCGGTGTGGGACAAGCTGCTGCGCTTCGCGGGCAACCGGTCGCGCGAAGAACTGCTCACCGACATCGGCCTGGGCAAGCGCATCGCGGGCATGATCGGCAAGAAGCTGGCTGCCCTGCTGGCCGAAACCGGCGAAAAACCCGATGTGCTGCTGATCAGCCAGGAACGCTACGCCACCGCGCGGGAAGACCAACCCAGTCAGGGTGTCGTCACACTGGACGGCAGCGAGGGGGTTTCCGTGCAGTACGCCACCTGCTGCCGCCCGATCCCGGGCGACCGCATCGTGGGCTACCTGGGACGCGGCGAGGGCCTGGTCGTGCACACCGACGACTGCCCGGTGGGCAAGAAGCTGCTGCACCGCGACAGCGAGCGTTTCCTGGAAGTGGAATGGGCCGAGGAGCCGGTGCGGCTGTTCGAGTCCACCGTACTGGTGACCGTCAACAACGGCAAGGGCGTGCTGGCCAAGGTGGCCGCAGCGCTGGCTGCCTCGGAAGCCGACATCACCCACGTGCACATGGGCGACGAGGCAGCCCAGGCCACCGCCGACCTGCGCTTTACGGTGGCGGTGCGCGACCGCGTGCACCTGGCACAGGCCCTGAGAACCCTCAAGCGCACGCCTTCGGTCATCCGCGCCCAGCGGGTACGCCCGGCCAAGCCCTGAGCCACTGGCCGCCGGCAGCGTTCAGGCCGGCTCGGGGTAGACGACGTCCACCACCTCCAGTGTTTCCCAGCCAGCAGGGGTGCGCAGCCGAACCTCTTCGCCTACGCGGGCCTTCAGCAGCGCCTGCGCCACGGGGGACACCCAGCTGACCTGGCCCTGCGCGCTGTCGGCCTCGTCAATGCCCATGATGGTGACGGTGGTCTCGCTGCCATCTTCGCGCGCATAGGTAACGGTGGCGCCGAAGAAAACCTGGTCCCTGCCGTGGTGGACAGACGGGTCCACCACCTCGGCAATGTCCAGCCGCTTGGTCAGGAAGCGGATGCGCCGGTCAATCTCGCGCAGACGCTTTTTGCCATACAGGTAATCACCGTTCTCGGAACGGTCGCCGTTGCTCGCAGCCCAGTGGACCACCTCCACCACCTTCGGGCGCTCCACGTCCAGCAGGTTGAGCAACTCGGCGCGCAGGCGGTCATGGCCTGCGCGCGTCATGTAGTTCTTGGCACCCGCAGGAATCTTCGGCCCTGCCGGCAGATCGTCTTCATCGCTGTCGTTGTCAGTCTCTCGGGTAAACGCCTTGCTCATCTCAGCCTCCGCCGAGCCGCCTCAAGGAGGCTGAAGCCCCCTCGGGGGGCAGCGAACAAAGTGACCGTGGGGGAAGCTTCATCTTCAGAAACACTCTCAAACAACCTCCAGGCGGGGGCCGCCAGCACCGGCGGGTTCAATGCCGCCAATCTCTGCCGCTTCGGCAAAGCCATGCGCGGCAAAGGCGGCCAGCACTTGCGGCACCGCTTCCGGCGCGCAGGCCACCAGCAGCCCGCCGCTGGTTTGCGGATCGGTCAGCAGCGCCTGCTCCACCGGGCCCACGCCCTGCCCCAGCACCGCCTCGCCGCCGTAGGCCGCCCAGTTGCGCCCGGAGGCTCCGGTAACCATGCCTGCGGCGGCCAGTTCACGCACACCTGGCACCAGCGGAACACGTGCCATGTCGATGCGCACCGTTGCCCCACTGCCCCGCGCCATTTCCAGCGCATGGCCCGCCAGGCCGAAACCGGTCACGTCGGTCAGCGCATGCACCCCGTCCATCGCGGCCAGCACCGGCCCTGGCGTGTTGAGCCGCGTGGTGTGGCCAATCATGCGGGCGTAGCCTTCGGCATCCAGCGCGTTTTTCTTCAACGCGGCGGACAGCACCCCCACGCCCAGCGGCTTGCCCAGCACCAGACGGTCGCCCACGCGAGCATCGGCATTGCGCTTGACGCGCGACGGATGCACCAACCCCAAAGCGACCAGCCCGTAGATCGGCTCGACCGAATCGATGGTGTGTCCACCGGCAATCGGTATGCCTGCCGCACGGCAGACACTCTGCCCGCCCTCCAGGATGCGGCCGATGGTGGCGGTGGACAGCACGTTCACCGGCATGCCCACGAGCGCCAGCGCCATGATGGGGGTGCCACCCATGGCATACACGTCGCTGATGGCATTGGTGGCAGCAATGCGCCCAAAGTCGAACGGGTCATCGACGATGGGCATGAAGAAATCGGTGGTCGCAATCAGCGCCTGCTCGTCGTTGAGGCGGTATACGGCGGCGTCGTCCGCCGTCTCGATGCCCACCAGCAATTCCGGCGGCACGGGCATGGCGCTGGTGCCCTTGAGGATTTCGCTGAGCACGCCAGGTGCGATCTTGCAGCCGCAGCCGCCTCCATGGGAGAGGCTGGTCAGGCGAGGTTCGCCGGGAGGCGAGGTCCATGAAGTCATATGAAACGATCCGTTGGTAGATGGACAGGAGCCGGGGCCGAAGGCTGGCGGCATTCCCGCAGCAGCGTCAGCAACGCATCCCGTTCGGTTTGCGGTTCAAACAGCGGGGCGCGCAATTCGCATTGTGATTGCAGGCGCGCAAGCATGCCGTCCGCATGGCCAAGGCCATCGCGGCAGGCCCGGAGCATGCTGGCCAGCATCTGGGCGTCACCTGCCTCGAAGTAACCACCGTAGCCTGACCCCAGCATGCCCACGTTGCCCGAAATCCGGGACGCGAGCACCGGCGTCGCACCGCACACGGCCTCCATGATGACGTGTGCACCGCCCTCCATGCGGCTGGCATGCACCAGCACATGGGCGCGCTGTATGCGCGAACGCGTAGCCATGTGCGGCAGCGCGCCGAGCCAGCGGTAGTGCGGACACGCCACCATGGTCTGCCGCGCGGCATCCCCCAGGGCCGGGTCGAGCGCACCCCCTATGTGGTCGATGAGGATGCCCTCGTCCGGCCGCAGCAGGCGCGCGGCGGCCCACAGGGTCTCGGGCATCTTCTCTTCGCGCAGGTGGCCCACCATCACGGCACGCAGGTGCCGGTCTGTCTTGTGCAGCGGCTTGCGCTTGGCGACGGACTGGTAGATCACACGTGTCTTGGGCCGGTAGGGTTCTGGCAAGGCCTGCAGCCCGTCGCCCTGCAACACCACCAGCCGTTGTGCCAGCGCCAGCGAACGCTGTGCGGCTTCGTCACGGTAGATATCCCGGTACAGGTCCGTTCCCGTCAGCACCACCACCAGGGGGCGCCTGGGATGGGCCGCCGCCCAGGCGCTGACCGACGCTGCGGAACGGCGGGCATGCAAAGCCACCAGGATGTCCGCGTCGCCGCTGGCGCTTCCAACCCACTCCTTGCGCAGGCTCACCCGATAATCGCCTTCAAGCAATCCGGCCCAGCGCTGCGCCGTTTGCCAGTTGCCATTGTTGGCGTCGGCCAGCGCAGGCGTGACAATGCAGACGGAAGCTTTATCGGTGGAGGCACCCATGGTTCAGATTGTCTCGCAAGCCGGACCCCATGCGCGCCATGCGGGCAAGGCCTGGCTGCGCGAAGCCCTCACCGACGCCCGCGAGCGCACCCTGCGGCTGCTGGCGGCGTGTGAGCGTGCCCTGGGGCCATCGCTGGCCGTGCCCCACAGCATCGAACTCAACCCGCCGCTCTGGGAGGCAGGGCACATCGGCTGGTTTGCCGACTGGTGGATCGCGCGCAACCCAGGACGCTTCCTGGGCACCTTGCTGGGCACGGGGCAGCCCCGCGCAGCGGCGCGCCAGGCCAGGGATGGCTGGGACGCCGATGCCCTCTACAACTCCAGCACCGTGGCCCACGATACGCGCTGGCACCTGCGGCTGCCGGATGTGGACGCCACCAGAGACCATCTCGTGGCCAGTCTGCAAGACACGCTGGCGTGGCTGGAAGACGCGCCCCCCGACGACCAGGGTCTTTATTTTTTCCGGCTGGCCCTGTTCCACGAAGACATGCATGGCGAAGCGGCCCTTTACATGGCACAGACGCTGGGCATCGACCCGGGCGGCGCCGACCGCCCGGCCATTCCGGCTCTGCCCGGGCCGCCTCGCCAGTTGGCGCTGGCCCCGCAGACCTGGATGCTGGGGCACGATGGCCCTGGCTTCGTGTTCGACAACGAGCGCTGCGCACACCCGGTGACGCTTGACGGGGGCGATATCGACGCCCACGCGGTGACGTGGGGACAGTATCTGCCCTTCATCGAGGATGGCGCTTATGACAACCCCAGGCTGTGGAGCCCTGAGGGCTGGGCCTGGAGGCAGGCGGAGCAGATCAGCGCGCCGCGCCACCTGCGGCGTGCCGCCAACGCCCCGGGCAGCTGGGAGGCGTTTCGGTTTGGCCGCTGGGAAGCGCTGGGTGAAGCCGTGGCCGCGTGCCACCTGAGCGCCCACGAGGCCCAGGCCTGGTGCCGCTGGGCCGGTCGGCGCCTGCCCACCGAAGCCGAATGGGAGGCCGCTGCCTGCACCCTGCCCGGCTTCACCTGGGGTCAGGTGTGGGAATGGACCAGCAGCGCCTTCACGCCCTACCCGGGCTTCGAGCCCCACCCCTACGCCGATTATTCAGCCCCCTGGTTCGACGGACGGCCGGTGCTGCGCGGCGCCAGTGCAGCCACCGCGGCACGCATGCGGCATCCCAGGTACCGCAACTATTTTGTGGCGACACGCAACGACATCTACGCAGGCTTTCGCAGCATGGCCGCCTGAACGTCAAGCCCGCGCCCAGAACACGCTGAACCAGTCGCGCGCGTCGCTCCAACAGTTGGTGCCCGCAAAGCCTGCGTCGCGCAGCAAGGCAGTGAACGCATCGCTACGCCACTTGAACGAGTCTTCGGTATGCATGCGCTCGCCAGCCTTGAAATGGCGCCGCCCGCCCGGCCAGTGCACGGTCTGATCGACGCTGGAAGCCAGATGCATCTCTATGCAGGAGCGTTCTTCGTTGAAGAAGGCCACGTGCTGCCAACGCGCTGGCGCAAAGTCGGTGCCCAGAAGACGGTTGACATGCAGCAGCAGATTGCGGTTGAAGGCTGCGGTCACACCCAGGGCGTCGTCGTAAGCGGGCTCCAGCACGTCGCGAGGTTTCACACGGTCCACGCCGATCAGCAAACCACTGCCTTCACCGCCCTGCAGACAAAGCGCGTGGGCCTGCGCCATCAGGCCGGCAGCATCATCGGGCTCGAAGTTGCCGATGCTCGACCCTGGGTAGAACACCACGCGCGGCCGCCCGGCAAGCCCCAGGCCGTCCAGCCAATTCAGCACCTCGGCTGGCAGTTCCAGCCGAGCAGAAAAATCCAGCCCCAGGCCGAACATGGGCAGGCCTGGGTGCTGCTGGCGCAGGCCTTCCAGGCTGTTGCGCAAGTAGTCCACCGAAATGTCCACGGCCACGTAAGCTGCAGGCCGCAGCACAGGAAACAGCCTGGCCGCCTTGGCACAGCAGCCCGCCCCCAGGTCGATCATCACCGCGCCAGCCGGAATGCATGCCGCCATGCCACGCCCATGCGACTCAAAGATGGATGCTTCGACCCGGGTGAGGTAGTACTCCGGCAAGGCCGTGATCGCATCGAACAGGCGCGACCCCAATTCATCGTAGAAATACTTGGGGGCCATCTGCGCAGGCACGCTCCGCAGGCCCTCCTCCAATTCGGCACGCACCTGCGCGGCATCGCCGTGGTGGTGCTGGTGGAAGTCGAACAACGAGATGGAACCCATGGTCATTTCCCTGCAGTTTCCGCTCTTATACCTTGTCGCGCCAACTCGGCCTTGGCACGCGGCCTAAAATTGAGAGCCTTGCCCCGCTGTTCAATGCGTGCCCGCCCCGTCCTTCATCACGGGGCGCATGGTCACCCGGCACCGGGGTTTTTTGTCCTCCCTCTTGACCGGAGCCACCATGTCCCGTTTTCTTCCGACGCGCGCGCTGCGCGCGGCCACCGCAATCGCGTTGCTCGCCGTTTCCACCCTGGCCTCTGCACAGCAGGTGCTGCGGGTCACCGCCATCCCTGATGAATCCCCCACCGAGCTGGCGCGCAAGGCCGCGCCGCTGATGAAGTACCTGGAAACCAAGCTGGGCGTGAAGGTGGAGTACACGCCGGTGACCGACTACGCTGCTTCGGTGGAAGCACTGGTCAACCGCAAGGTGGACCTGGCTTGGTTCGGCGGCTTCACCTTCGTGCAGGCCAACGTGCGTTCGGGTGGCAAGGTCGTGCCCCTGGTGCAGCGCGAGGAAGATGAGAAGTTCAAATCCGTCTTCATCACCGCCGACCCGGCCATCCAGACCCTGGCCGACCTCAAGGGCAAGGACGTGAGCTTCGGTTCGCAGAGCAGCACGTCGGGCCACCTGATGCCGCGCAGCTTCCTGCTGCAGGCAGGCATCAACCCGGAAAAGGACTTCCGGCGCGTGGCCTACAGCGGCGCGCACGACGCCACCATCGCGGCCGTGGCCTCGGGCAAGGTGCAGGCAGGTGCACTCAACATCTCGGTGTGGGACAAGTTCGTCACCGAAAAGAAGGTAGACACCACCAAGGTCCGCGCCTTCTACACCACGCCCCCCTACTTCGACTACAACTGGTCGGTCCACGCTGACATGCCCGCCGCGCTCCGGCAGAAACTGGCCGATGCCCTGCTCTCGCTCAACCGCAACACCCCCGAGGGCAAGGAAATCCTGGACCTGCAACGCGCCACGCGCTTCGTGCCCACCAAGGCCGAGAACTACAAGGGCATCGAGGCCGCTGCCCGCAGCGCCGAGCTGCTCTGACGCGAGGCTGCGCGCTTGAACATCGAACTTGCGGGCGCCAGTGCCCGTCACCCGGCAGCACGACCAGGCACGGCGGCCATCCTGCAGTCCCTGAGCCTGACGGTGCAGGCGGGTGAACAGGTTGCGGTGATCGGCCCGTCCGGCGCGGGCAAGACCACGCTGCTGCAGGTGCTGGCCTGTGCCCTGCCCTTGTCGGGCGGCGAGTTGCGGCTGGGCGGCCAAAGCCCCTGGCGCCTGCCCAGGCCTGAGTTGCAGAAGCTGCGTGGCCGCCTGTTCCTTGCACCGCAGGTGCCTCCGCTGCCGCCACGCCAGCGCGTGGTCACATCGGTGCTGGCCGGGCGCCTGCCTGCCATGGGCCTGTTGTCCAGCGTGCGATCGCTGTTCTACCCCTCTGACATACCGGCCGCATTCGACGCGCTCGACCGCTTCGACCTGGCTGACAAACTCTTCGACCGCGTGGACCGCCTTTCGGGTGGGGAACGCCAGCGCGTGGGGCTGGCGCGAGCACTGCTGTCGCCTGCCAGCCTGTGGCTGGTGGACGAACCCTTGTCGGCCCTCGACCCGGTGCGAGCCCGCCAGGCCCTGCTCACCCTGACCGACGTGGCGCGCGAGCGCGGCATCACGCTGGTGTCCACGCTGCACCAGGTAGACGCAGCGCTTGCCCATTTCCCTCGCGTGGTGGGTTTGCGCGAAGGCGCGATCGCGTTCGACCTGCCTGCGGCCCAGGTCACGCAGCAGCACATCGACAGGCTCTATTACCAGCACGAAGACGAGCTGAGCGACGGCGTGGGCGCCCAGGATGCGGCAGCTCCGCTGCCTGCCGCCCCGGTGGTGATGACCTGCCGCTGAGAGAACGGGTCGAGGCCATGACAGCGATCGCCCAAAACTCCGCCAGGGCCGCCCCGAGCCGAGACCCTGCCTGGGCTGGCCGCGTGTTCTGGATGAGCGCCGCACTGGTGCTGCTGTGGCCGCTGGCGGTGGCTTCGGAGTTCCGGCCGTGGATACTGCTGGAAGCCGAAAGCCTCAAGGCCAGCGCGCAGTTCCTGGGCAGCTTCTGGCCCCTGCGGCTGGACGGTGAGTTCCTTGCCCTCGTGGTGCGGGAAACCTGGCGCACGGTCGCCATTGCCACAGCGGGCATCACGCTGGGTCTGCTCATCGCGGCCCCCATGGCCTTGCTGTCGGTGCGTGTCCTGTCCATCTCCGCCCTGTCCGGGCGCATGGCCTTGCTGCCCGCCTGGGGCCGCCGCTGTGTGCGGTGGACGCTGATCGTCCTGCGCAGCGTACCCGAACTGGTGTGGGCGCTGGTGTTCGTGCGTGTTGTGGGCCTGGGCCCCACGGCGGGCGTGTTCGCCATCGCCCTGACCTACGGGGGCATGCTGGGCAAGGTGTATGCCGACATCCTGGAAAGCGGCGAAACCCACGCCACAGAAACCTTGCTGCGCAATGGCAGCGGCCGGTTGCAAGCGTTTTTCTATGGGTTGCTGCCCACCAATGCGGCAGAACTCACCTCTTACACCGTGTACCGCTGGGAATGCGCGATTCGTTCTTCAGTGGTGCTGGGCTTCGTTGGCGCGGGCGGGCTGGGCCAGCAGCTCGACAACTCCATGAAGATGTTTGCCGGTGGTGAAGTGGCCACCATGCTGCTGGTCTTCGTGGCACTGGTGGCCCTGGCCGACCGGGCCAGCGCCTGGCTGCGCCGCACCCTGGGTTGATCCGATGAACAAACCCCGCGCCGCCAACCCGCCCTACAAGCTGCCGCCGCCGCTGTTCGATGCTCGGTGCAAGGCCTGCTGGTTCATGGCGGGGCTTTTACTGCTGGTGGTAGCCAGCTTCTGGTCACTCGATCTGCAGTGGGCGCAGTTTCTCTCTGCCGACGCATTGGCCAGCATGGGCCGGTTCTTGGGGGAGTTTTTTCCACCCGACACCTCGCCCGCGTTTTTGCGCAAGGTGGCACTGGGGGCCTGGGAGACACTGGCAATGTCCGTGCTGGGCACCTTGCTCGCGGTGGCAGGGGGACTGCTGCTGGCCCTGCCCGCCAGCCGCCTGCACGAGGCCGACCGGGCCTGGGGCCGGGCACCCACACGCTGGCTGCTCAACGCCCTGCGTTCGGTGCCAGAACTGGTGTGGGCCGCCCTGCTGCTGATCTCTGCGGGCCTGGGGCCGCTGGCAGGGACACTGGCCTTGGCGCTGCATACCAGCGGCGTGCTGGGCCGCCTCTTTGCCGAGGCGCTTGAAAACGCCCCGCCGGGGCCTGCCGCCGCTTTGCGCACGCAGGGCGTCGGCACCGTTCGCGTGTTCCTGTACGCCACACTGCCGCAGGTACTGCCGCAGGTGCTGAGCTACACCCTCTACCGCTGGGAGAACAACATCCGCGCCGCCGCCGTGCTTGGCGTGGTGGGGGCAGGCGGCCTGGGCCAGTTGCTGGCCTTTCACATGGGGCTTTTCCACATGGGCAAGACCGCCACGGTGCTGGCAGCCATGCTGCTTATGGTGGGCCTGGTGGACGGCATCAGCTACGCGGCACGCCGGGCACTGGCACGCTGACCACGGCACAGCCATTCGGCGCGAGATGCCGTTGCTGCCCGAGGAATGGCATCCGTCAGGCAATCCATGTGTTTACAAGAGATGTGATCTATGCCAAATTGCAACTCTTGTGCACCCACAGGGAGGCTGATGATGAAGTGGCTGCTTGCTGTCGCGACCGTCGCACTCGCATCTTCGATAGCCAATGCGGGTTCAATCGTTTACACACCACTCCCGGGCAATCTCTCTGGCCTACTGGAACATGGCGGCGGTTGCCGCAAGAGTTCACCACCTGGCCAGTGTTGCCACATGGACAACAAGGCTGGAAGCGTGCATTGCCATTGAGAATGCGGGAAAACACAACGCCAGAAACTGAAAAGCCTCGCAACCGTTTCCGATTGCGAGGCTTACAGATTTGGCGCGGCTGGCAGGATTCGAACCCACGACCCCTTGGTTCGTAGCCAAGTACTCTATCCAACTGAGCTACAGCCGCTTGCTGAAGCTGAAAGTATAACACCGTTTTCGGCCTTCTTTCAACCCCCTCGTTCTTTCGAACAAGATTTTTTGGTAGGCCGTGTTGGACTTGAACCAACGACCAAAGGATTATGAGTCCTCTGCTCTGACCAACTGAGCTAACGGCCCTGACCAAGCCCGAGATTGTAGCCGCCGCAGGTGCTGTTTCAGCGCTGCTGGCTCAGTGCGTTGCTCACCAGCTTGGACGTGATGTCCACGATCTGGATCATGCGGTCGTAAGGCATGCGCTGCGGGCCGATCACACCCAGCGTGCCCACCACCTTGCCGTCCACTTCGTACGGCGCGCTCACCACCGACAGTTCCTCGTAGGGCACCACCTGGCTCTCACCGCCGATGAAGATGCGCACGCCCTCGGCCTGGTTGGAGACTTCCAGCAGCCGCATGAGCTGCGTCTTGTGTTCGAACAGGTCGAACATCTTGCGCAGGTTGCCCATGTCGTGCGAGAACTCGCTGACAGAAAGCAGGTTGCGCTCCCCGGCCACCACCACCTCGTCCTGCGTCTCGATGGCCTGCGAGCTCACATCGACCGCCTTGACCATGAGGCTGGCGATCTCGCTGCGCAGGGCCTCGACCTCGGTGCGCAGCCGTTCGCGCACCTGCTCGATGGTCAGCCCCGAGTAGTGCGCATTGAGGAAGTTGGCGGCCTCCTGAAGCTGCGACTGCGTGAAGGCAGCCTCGGTGTGGATCACGCGGTTCTGCACGTCGCCCTCGGGCGACACCAGGATGACCAGCACCCGACGGTCTGACAGGCTCAGGAATTCGATGTGGCGGAACACCGTAGGCCGCCGGGGCGCCATCACCACCCCCACGAACTGCGAGAGACTGGAAAGCATCTGCGCGGCCTGGCTGATGACCTGGCGCGGCTGGTCGGCGGCGAGGCTGGGCGCGGGCAGGTGTTCCAGCGTTGAAATCTCCTCGCGCCGCACGGTGAGCATGGTGTCCACGAACAGGCGATAGCCACGCGCCGTGGGCACGCGCCCGGCCGACGTGTGCGGACTGGCAATGAGGCCCAGGTCCTCCAGGTCACTCATCACGTTGCGTATGGTGGCGGGCGACAACTCCAGCCCGGCCGCCTTGGAAAGCGTGCGGGAGCCGACCGGTTGCCCGTCGGCAATGTAGCGCTCCACCAACGTCTTGAGCAGCAGCTTGGCGCGGTCGTCTAACATCAGGTCATTGTAAAAAGCTTGTGCTGTAATTTAACCATGTTCAAACATGTCGCCATAGTGGGCAAATACAACGCCGTGGGCTCCAAGGATGCCCTGGAACGCATTGCCCACTTCCTGCACGACCAGGGCTGCGACGTCGTCATCGAACACGACACGGCCCTCAACACCGGGCTGACCCAATACCACGTGCTGGACGTGGAAGGCATCGGCGCGCAGTGCGATCTGGCGCTGGTGATGGGCGGCGACGGCACCATGCTGGGCATAGGCCGCCAGCTGGCCCGCTACAACGTGCCGCTGGTGGGCATCAACCAGGGTCGCCTGGGCTTCATCACCGACATCCCCTTCAATACTTTCGAAACGCTGCTGGCACCCATGCTGCGCGGCGAGTACGAGGAAGACCAGCGCGCACTGATGCAGGCAGGGGTCTGGCGCGACGGCCACTGCGTGTTCGAAACCATTGCCATGAACGACGTGGTGGTCAACCGGGGCGGCGCCCCGAGCATGGTGGAGTTGCGCGTGGAGGTTGACGGGCACTTCGTGGCCAACCAGCGCGCCGACGGTCTCATCATTGCATCTTCCACCGGCTCCACGGCCTACGCGCTGTCGGCTGGCGGCCCGCTGCTGCACCCCGCCATCGATGGTTGGGTGATGGTGCCCATCGCACCGCATACGCTGTCCAACCGCCCGATCGTGCTGCCGTCCACCGGCGAAATTGCCGTGGAAGTGGTGGCCGGACGCGACGCCAGCGCGCACTTCGACATGCAGACCTTCACCAGCCTGTTGCACCGCGACCGCATCACCGTGCGGCGGTCTGCCCACGAGCTGCGCCTGCTGCACCCCGTGGGCTGGAGTTATTTCGACACCTTGCGCAAGAAACTGCACTGGAACGAGGGGGTGGTGACGTGAGCCTGCAGCGCATGGTGCTGCGCGATTTCGTGATCGTGCGCAGCCTGGATCTGGACCTGGAAAACGGCTTCACCGTGCTTACGGGTGAAACCGGTGCGGGCAAATCCATCTTGATTGACGCCTTGCAACTGGTGCTGGGCGCACGTGGTGACGCTGGCGTGGTGCGCGAAGGGGCGCAGCGCTGCGAGATCAGCGCCGAATTCCTGGCCAGCGCCCCTGTGCGCCGCTGGCTGGACGATAACGGCTTTGCCGCCGAAGAAGGCGAGCCGCTGCTCCTGCGCCGCAGCATAGACACCCAGGGCCGCAGCCGCGCGTGGATCAATGGCAGCACGGCCACGGCCGGGCAGCTCAAGGCGCTGGCCGACGAATTGGTGGACATCCACGGTCAGCACGCGTGGCAAAGCCTGACGCGGCCCGACGCGGTGCGCCAGCTGCTGGACGATTACGCGCAAATCACCACGACCGAACTGCGCAACCTCTGGAACACCTGGCGCGACAGCCTGCGCGTGCTAGACGAAGCCCGCGCCCGCCAGGCCACACTGCAGCAGGAGCGCGAACGCCTGCAATGGCAGATCGGCGAACTGGACAAGCTGGCGCCGCAACCCGGTGAGTGGGATGAACTCAACCTGCAGCACGGCCGCCTGGCCCATGCGCAAGGCCTGATCGATGCCGCCCAGAGCGCCCTGCACGCACTCGACGAGGGTGAACCGGGCGCCACTGGTCTGGTGAACCGCGCCATCCAGGCGCTGCAGGAACAGCAGCACATCGAGCCGCGCTACGGCGAACTGGCCGAGGTGCTGCAAGGTGCGCTGGCGCAACTGGAAGACGCCTGCCACGACCTGCAACACCACGCCAACCACACAGAAGTGGACCCCACCGCCCTGGAGGCCCTGGACCAGCGGCTGGGGCAATGGCTGTCTCTGGCACGGCGTTACCGCTGTGCGCCTGAAGAGCTGCCGCTGCGTCTGGCCGAGTGGAAGCAGTCCCTGGCGGAACTGGAGCGCAGCGCCGATCTTGATGCGCTTCAGCAAAGCGAACGTGCCGCCCACCAGGCGCTGGTGCGTTCGGCCAAGCAGGTCAGCAAGAACCGTTCGACCGCCGCGCAGCGCCTGTCCAAGGCCATCACCGAAGCCATGCAGGGCCTGGGCATGGCAGGCGGCCGCTTTGAAGTGCGGCTGCTGCCGCTGGACGAGCCGCAGGCCCATGGCCTGGAAAACGTGGAATTCCTGGTTGCAGGCCACCCTGGCACCACACCCCGCCCGGTGGGCAAGGTGGCCTCGGGCGGCGAACTCTCGCGCATCGCGCTGGCTATCTCCGTCACCACCAGCCAGCTGGGGCAGGCCCCCACCCTTATCTTCGACGAGGTGGACAGCGGCATTGGCGGCGCCGTGGCCCAGACCGTGGGGCAATTGATGCGCCAGCTCGGCCGCGACCGCCAGGTGCTGGCCGTAACGCACCTGCCGCAGGTCGCCGCCTGCGCTGACCACCACCTGCTCGTCTCCAAACAGCAGGATGCGCAAGGCACTGCCAGCGAAGTGCGCATCATCGACACCGACGGCCGCGTGCGCGAACTGGCACGCATGCTCGGGGGTGACCGGCTGTCCGACACCTCACTCGCCCACGCACGCGAGATGCTGCAGACATGAACACCTTGCCTGCCTCGAACATGCAGCTGGTGGTGATCACCGGCATGTCGGGTTCCGGCAAGTCGGTGGCCCTGCACGCGCTGGAAGACGCTGGGTTCTACTGCGTGGACAACCTGCCGCCAGAACTGCTCGAAGCTTTCATCGCCGTCGAGCAGGAGCACCGCGCCGAGCGCGTGGCCGTCGCCATCGACGTGCGCAGTGCCAAGTCCCTGCCCGGCTTGCCGGAGCGTTTGCAGCGCATCCGTGAACAGGGCCAGGCATTGACCGTGCTGTTCCTGGACACCACCACCGACACCCTGGTCCGGCGCTTTTCCGAGACACGGCGCATGCACCCGCTCTCCCTCAAGGACACGGCCGACCAGCGGCGCGCGCTGGTGGATGCGATTGAACTGGAACGCGAGATGCTGGGTGAACTGCGCGAGCTGGCGCAGGTGCTGGACACCAGCCAGCTCAAGGCATCGCACCTGCGCAGCGAGGTCAAGGCCCTGCTGCACCGGGCGCCAGCCACGCTCACGCTGGTGTTCGAGTCCTTTGCTTTCAAGCGCGGCATACCCATGGACGCCGACTACGTGTTCGACGTGCGCATGCTGCCCAATCCACATTACGAGCCCGAGCTCAAGCCGCTGACCGGGCAGGACGCCCCGGTGGCAGCCTACCTGCGCGCGGAGCCGGAAGTGCAGGCCATGCAGGACCAAATCACGGCATTTCTGGAGCACTGGCTGCCGCGCATGGTGCAGGACCACCGCAGCTACGTGACCGTGGCGGTGGGTTGCACCGGCGGGCAGCACCGCTCGGTCTACCTGGTGGAGCAGCTGGCCAGCGTCTTCGGCAAGGCCTGGACCGTCCAGCGCCGCCACCGCGAACTCGACGCGCTCAGGCACGCCGCCGGTCATTGACCGGCGCGTGATGCTTCACCACTGCTGAAGCAACCACTGCCGCACGGGTGCGGGCAGGCCTATCTCCAGATCCTGCGGTCCGCGCACCCACAATCCCGCCTCGGCAGCCGCACGGACTTCGGGCAGTGCACCCTGCCACTCCACCACCTGCAGCACCAGATCACGGTGTGTCAGCGCGTGCCGAAGGGTGTCCTGCCGCATGGGCGCAACCTCGTTGCAGGAACCGCCTGCCACCGACGCCCAGGCGTCAGCACGCGTGGTGTGCACCGGCAGGCAGTACAAGCCCGCCCAGATGCCCTGCTGCGGCCGTTGGGTGAGCCAGATCGCGCCATCGCCGCGCCGGTGCACGACAAGCCACCACTCCTCTGTACGGCGCACGAGCTTGCGGGTCTTGACGGGGAAGTCGCCCGGCCGCTGCTGCACCCGCGCCTGGCAAAGTGGCGCCACCGGGCAAAGCAGGCATTGCGGCTTGCCACGCGTGCACAGGGTAGCCCCCAGGTCCATCAGCCCCTGTGTGTAGGCTGCCATGTCGTCTGCCGTGGGGTTCGGTGGCAGCATCTCCTGGGCCAGTTGCCACAGCTGGCGCTCCTGCGTGGCGTCGGCCAGGTCACCTTCAAAGGCCAGCAGACGAGTCAACACACGCCGCACGTTGCCATCGAGTATGGACACACGCTCCCCGAAACAGAAAGCCGCAATGGCTGCCGCCGTGGATGGTCCGATCCCGTGAAGCGTCTGCAAAGACTCGGCCGTGTGCGGAAACGCCCCGCCCCACCGCTCAACCACCTCCTGGGCGCAACGGTGCAGGTTGCGCGCCCGGCTGTAATAACCCAGGCCGCTCCACAACGCCAGCACGTCATCCTGATGCGCAGCGGCCAGCGCGCGCACGTCGGGGAAACGCGCCAGAAAGCGCGGGTAGTAGCCCAGCACGGTGCTCACCTGGGTCTGCTGCAGCATGATTTCGGACAGCCACACGCGGTAAGGGTCGCGCGTGCCCTGCCAGGGCAGGCCATGCCGCCCGTGCACTTTCTGCCAGGCCACCAGGGTAGGGAAAAACGCTGCGGGAACGGCCTGTCTTCCCGCCTCCCGGTCAGGCCGCCGTGCCATGAGATGCAGCGGCACTGTCCACGGCGGGCCAGGACTCGGTGACTGCCTCTTCCGCCATCTCGTCACTTTGTCCCAGCTCGCTGGTCAGGCGTTCCAGCTCGGCCCGGTCGGTTTCCAGCGTGGTCAGGCGCTGCTGCAGTTCTGCAATGCGTTCATCCAGACCGCCAGCGGCCTGCTGGATGCGGTGCACCGCCTCGATGCGCCGTGCAAAGTTCTTGCGGCGCTCACGTAACTGCCCATCCAGCTGAGCGGCGGCAGACTTGTTCCACAGTTCCACCTCGCTCGACGCATCGTCGTAAACGCCACGCAAGCGAGACATCACCGCCTTGGCCAGCCTCTCCGCGAACTCGGGCTGCGCAAGGCGGAAGATGTTCGTGAGCCCCAGGTACTGTAGGTGGTTGCGCTCGATCACGTCCAGTTCCTGCGCAAAGCGCATGACATCGAGCTTTTGCGGCAACTGCAGGGAAAAGCCGAACTCCGCGTTCAGGCTGCGGAAGCTGCTGCCCAGCATGTCCTGCACCTCGTCCGCCAGGCGCTGAGCCTGCTGCAAGCCAGCACGCAAGCGGTCGAACGCATCGCCATACACTTTCTTCACCCCCAGCTTGATGCCCGGTTGCCTGAGGGCCTCGCCCAACTGCGCGACTTCGGTCTTCAGGTGGTTGGTGCCCAGCAGAGCGAACACGTCCTTGAGCAGCTTGAGGTGCACCGATCGCACCGCCTGTATGCGAGCGCCGCTGGCGTCGAATTCGTTCTGCTCCTGCTCGATGCGCATGCGCATCTGCTTGATCACCGTGGTGTTCTTGCCGCGCAAGCCTTCCAGCTCCTGCACCTGTTCCACCATCTCGCGGGTGCGCGCGTGCAGTTGCTGGCCCACGTCCGCCCGCAAGGCCTGCAAAGCACCGGCCACGCTGGCCTGCAGTATCTGCCTGCGCTGCGCCAGCACGTCTTCCGCCAAAGCACGCTCCAGGTCAGGCAGGCGGCTTTCGCGCAACAACGCACCGTCCTGCCGCACCTTGGCCAGCAAACCCTTCTGCGCCGAAACAGCAATGACCTGCTGCGGCAACAGCCCCAAAACCTGGGCCGAAGTCTCGCGCTGGTGCTGAATCTGCTGCTCGATGTACTGGGGCGTGCTCAGCTCGTCCCACAGCGTGTCTATCTTGTTGAGCACCACCAGCCGCGTGTCGTTGCGCTCGGCAGCGGGCGCGAGGTGCTCGCGCCACATGGCCAGATCGGACTTGCTCACTCCCGCATCTGCCGCCAGGATGAACACCACCGCATGCGCTTGCGGCAGCAGGCTCACCGTCAGCTCGGGTTCCGCGCCAATAGCGTTCAGCCCAGGCGTGTCCAGAATCACCAGCCCCTGCTTCAGCAGCGGGTGGGCCATGTTGATGAGCGCGTGCCGCCATTGCGGCACCTCCACCAAGCCGTCCGGCCCGGTGAGCGGGTTGTCGTCGGGTGCGTCGTCATGCCAGAAGCCCAGCGCCCGCGCCTCGTCCACGCTCACACGGCGCACCTCGGCTACCTTCTCTATGGCCTGGGCAAGCTGTGCCGGGTCGTTCACGTCCAGATCGATCCGCTCCCACTGCTCTGGGGCACTGCGCCACTCCAGCAGGGACTGGGGCTGCAGGCGCGTATCGATGGGCAGCAGTCGCAGGCAGGGAGGCACGTCGGGGTCGTAACCCAGTTCGGTCGGGCACATGGTGGTGCGCCCGGCGCTGGCGGGCATGATGCGCCGCCCGTAGCCCGCGAAGAACACCGCATTGATGAGTTCCGACTTGCCGCGCGAGAACTCCGCGACGAAGGCCACCATCACCTTGTCCGACTTGAGCTGCGCCTGCAGCTGCTCCAGCCGCTCTCGCGTGCCGGCGTCCAGCAGCTCCTCGGCGTCCAGCCAGTCCGCCAGGGTCTTCAATCGTGCGGCGTACTGCCGCCGCCAGACGCTGTGCTCGTCGAATTCCTGGTTGAAAGACATGGGGCCCTGCGTGTTCATGGTATGGATGTTCTGCGGGCAATATAGCACCGCCTGTCGCATTTCAAGCCTTCTGGCAGTGGGGGCAGTAGAAGGTGGACCGCTGCCCCTGACGCAGCATGCGTATCGGCGTGCCGCAGACCCGGCAAGGCTCGCCCGCCCGGTCGTAAACCATCACCTCCTGCTGGAAATGCCCGCTTTGCCCGTGCGCGTTCGAGAAGTTGCGCAGCGTGCTGCCGCCGGAATTCAAGGCCTTGTCCAGCACCTGCCGTATGGCCCGGTGCAGCTTGCGCACGCGCGGCAGGCTGAGTCTGCTGGCACGCACCGTGGGCCTGATGCCCGCCAGGAAAAGCGCTTCGGAAGCGTAGATGTTGCCCACCCCCACCACGATATCGCCCGCCATCAGCACCTGCTTGATGCTGGCCTGACGCTGCCGCAAGGCACAGTGAAAGGCCTCGGGTTCAAAGGCGTCGGTCAAAGGCTCCACGCCCAGGCCGCCCAGCAGTTTGACGGCAAGCGGGTCGCTTTCGCCTTGCACATGCACCACGGCACCAAAGCGGCGCGGGTCGTTGAGTCGCAGCACCCCCTGGCTCGTCTCCATATCAAAATGGTCATGCACCCCGGCGGGCGGCAGATGGCCTGCAAACTGCACACTGCCCGACATGCCCAGATGCAACAGCAGAATGCCCTCGTCCAGGTCGATCAACAGGTACTTGCCGCGGCGGCGCACCCCCGTGACCCGGCGTCCCGCCAACGACCCGGGCTCCACCCCCAGCGGCCAGCGCAACGGCTTGCCCAGACGCACTGCCCGCACCACCGCTCCACGAATGCGGTCGGCAAAGCTCAGTCGGGTTACCTCCACTTCGGGCAATTCGGGCATGTTCTGACAGTGGGTAAGACTACGGGCCTTCCATTATGATCGGCCAATGCATCCGCATGCCCCCCACCTCGCCCGCCGTGACCTCGCGCCCCTGGGCGCAAGAATGGAAACGGCACAGGGCCGATTGCGCCTTGCAGCAGCACCACGCTTGCTGCTGTCTGCACTGGTCTCCGCCACGCTGTGGCTCTCGCCAGCCCATGCTCAGGATGCGGCTGCCGAAACGCCACCGGTGAACAACTCGGAAATCGACGCCGAGCTGTTCTACCAGCTGCTTCTGGGTGAACTGCATCTGCGCAACGAGGAACCAGGAACGGCCTACTCGCTGATTCTGGACGCCGGACGCCGGACCGGCCGCGAGGAGCTGTACCGCCGCGCCGTGGAGATCGCCCTGCAGGGGCGCTCCGGCAACGCGGCGCTCAGTGCTGCCAGGGAGTGGGCGGGTACGCACCCACAGTCCGATGAGCCGCACCGCTACGTGCTGCAGATTCTGCTGGCGCTCAACCGCCCTGCCGAGATTGCACAGACCTTGCGCACGCTGATCCAGCTGGCGCCGCCAGAACGCCGGCCCGAAGTGATCGGTGCCATCCCACAGACATTGGCGCGCACCGGCGACAAAGCCGCCGCCATGCAGGCCGCGCGCACGGCTCTGCAACCCTTCCTGAACGACCCGGCAACTGCGTCCGCGGCATGGTCGGCCGTTGGCCGGATGCAACTAGACCAGCAGCTCAACACTGAGGCGCTGGCCTCGGCGAAACAGGCCATGGCAGCGGACACCCGCGCCGTGATGCCTGCCGTGCTTGGCCTGGAACTGATGGAGAGGGACCAGCCCGGCGCGGAAGCGCTCGTGCGCAGCTACCTGGAGCGCAACCGCCGCGAGACACAACGCCCGTTGCACCTGGGGTTCATCCGCACGCTGATCGACCAGCGCCAGTTCGCACCTGCCCGCCAGGAACTCGCCATCCTGCTCACCCAGGACCCGAAACTCGCCGACGGCTGGCTATTGCAGGGCACGCTGCAAATGCAGGAACGGCAGTACAACGCCGCGCAGACCTCGTTTGAACACTACCTGGTGCTGGCGCGCGAACTGCCTGCCGACGCCGTGCGGCGGGGGCAGACACAGGCATTCCTGCAGCTGGCCCAGATAGCGGAGCAGCGCAAGGACTACGCGGCTGCCAATGCCTGGCTGGACCGGATCGAAGACGGACAGGACATCCTTAGCACCCAGTTGCGCCGAGCCGCGCTGCTTGGCCGCCAGGGCAGGGTCGACGAAGCGCGGGCCCTGCTGCGGCAGCAGCCTGAGCGCAGCCCGGAAGACTCGCGCCGCAAGCTCCTGGCCGAAGCCCAGTTGCTGCGTGACCTGGAGCAATACCCGGCGGCGCTTGAAGTCTACGCAGAAGCCGTTCGACGCTTCCCCGACGACCCCGACCTCGTCTACGAGCAGGCGATGGCCTCCGAAAAAGCGGGCCGCCTTGAGGACATGGAACAGCTGTTGCGCAGCCTGATCGCCCGCCGGCCGGACTACCACCACGCCTACAACGCGCTGGGGTATTCGCTGGCCGACCGGAACGAGCGCCTGCCCGAAGCCAAGGCCCTCATCCAGCAAGCCCTGCGCACGGCCCCGGAAGACCCCTTCATCCTCGACAGCCTGGGCTGGGTGGAATTCCGCATGGGCAACCTGCCGGAAGCCCTGCGGGTGCTTCAGGACGCCTACCGCCGCCGCCCGGACGCCGAGATCGCCGCCCACCTGGGAGAGGTCTACTGGGTGAAAGGTCAGCAGGAAGACGCCATCAAGGTCTGGCGCGAAGGCCTTCTGCTGAATCCCGAAAACGAAACCCTGCTGTCCACACTCCGCCGCTTGAACGTGAGGCCATGAAGGCGCTTCTTCCCAGCAGGCGCACCCTGCTTTCGGCCAGTGCGCTGTCGGTAGCCCTGTGGCTGGCCGGTTGCGCCACCCCGCCCCCGCCACCCACCGGCAGCAGCGAATTCTGGACAGGCCGGTTGACACTGCAGATCGACGGCAACCCGGCGCAGAGTTTCTCCGCCGGCTTTGAACTCAGCGGCAACCCGGCCCAGGGCGAGATCAAGCTGTTCTCGCCCTTCGGGCAGACCGTTGCCAGCGCGACCTGGACAAACACCGGTGCAGCCCTGCACCAAGGCGAGGAAACGCGGCACTACCCCGACATGGCCAGCCTGACCGCGGAACTGACAGGCACGGCCCTGCCCATCTCGCCACTGTTCGACTGGCTCAAGGGCCTGCCCGCGACCCTGGATGGGTGGGAGGCAGACCTGACGCAACACCCGCAAGGCCGCTTGAGCGCACGCCGCTTGTTCCCCCTTCCCGGCGCACACCTGCGCGTTGTATTTCAGTGAACCGCGATGACGCTGCGCCAACTGCTCGACGTACCCGCCCCGGCCAAACTCAACCTGTTCCTGCATGTGGTTGGGCGGCGTGATGACGGCTACCACCTGCTTCAGTCGGTTTTCATGCTGATCGACTGGGCAGACACGCTGCACTTCGAGCGGCGCGACGACGGCCGCATCAGCCGGGAAGACCTGAACGCGGACGCACCACCCCTGCCCGGCAACGATCTGGTCGTGCGCGCGGCCCAGCAGCTGCGGCAGGCCAGCGGCTGCACACTGGGAGCCCACATTGCGCTCGACAAACGCATCCCCGTGCAAGCCGGCATGGGTGGCGGCTCCACGAACGCTGCCAGCACCCTGCTCGCGCTCAACCAGCTGTGGGGACTGAACTGGCCACTGGAAAAACTCCTGCCCATCGGTCTGGCGCTGGGCGCCGATGTGCCCTTCTTTCTGGGTGGACGCAACGCCTGGGTCGAAGGTATTGGCGAACAACTCACTCCGATAGACCTTCCGCCTGCGCGCTTCCTGGTCATCAAACCACCCACCGGTGCATCCACACCGCAAATTTTTTCCAGCCCGACTTTGCAACGAGCCACAAAACACGCTACAATGGCAGACTTTGTTGCAAACGATGTTCAAAGCACCGCAAACTGCGGTACGGGGTGCGGAATCTACGGATTCGGACATAACGACTTGCAACCTGTTGCGCAAGCACTGTGCCCTGACATCGAGCAAGGCCTGAAGTGGTTGCAAGCCCGTGGTTTCAACGGGCGAATGACAGGTTCAGGAAGTGCCTTGTTTGCCCGGGTTTTGCAGGAGCCGGACACGTCCGATCTGCCCCCAGGCTGGCAAGCAAAAATTTGCAGCAATTTGAATGAGCATCCTCTGATTGGGTGGCGTTAGCGGTTACAATACCGGGCGTTGCTCGAAACGAGATGAGCAAACACTGCATTCGGTGCGTTGCGCCAGCAACGAACCAGTGTAGGGGAGTCGCCAAGTTGGTTAAGGCACCGGATTTTGATTCCGGCATGCGAGGGTTCGAGTCCTTCCTCCCCTGCCAAAACATTTTTCCTGCGCCGGGTATCTCATGCAAATTTCCACGCCAGTGCAAGCACCGGATTTCATGATCTTTACCGGTAACGCAAACCCGGTACTCGCAGCTGAAATTGCGCACCATCTCGGCACCACGCTGGGTGCAGCCAATGTAGGCCGCTTCTCCGACGGTGAAGTCACCGTCGAGATCACACAGAACGTTCGCGCACGCGACGTTTTCGTGGTCCAGTCCACCTGTGCACCGACCAATGAGAACCTGATGGAACTCATCATCATGGTCGATGCCCTCAAGCGCGCCTCTGCTGCCCGCATCTCGGCCGTCATCCCCTATTTCGGTTATGCCCGCCAGGACCGCCGTCCGCGTTCGAGCCGCGTGCCCATCTCCGCCAAGGTGGTGGCCAACATGCTGCAGGCTGTCGGTGTGGACCGCGTGCTCACCATGGACCTGCACGCTGACCAGATCCAGGGCTTCTTCGACATCCCGGTGGACAACATCTACGCGTCCCCCGTGCTGCTGGGCGACCTGCGCGCCAAGAGCTACCCCGACCTGCTGGTGGTGTCACCCGACGTGGGCGGCGTGGTGCGTGCCCGTGCACTGGCCAAGCAGCTCAACTGCGACATGGCCATCATCGACAAGCGCCGCCCCAAGGCGAACGTGTCTGAAGTCATGCACGTCATCGGCGACATCGAAGGCCGCAACTGCGTCATCATGGACGACATGATCGACACTGCCGGTACCTTGGTGAAAGCCGCCGAGGTGCTGAAGGAGCGGGGCGCCAAGAAGGTGTACGCCTACTGCACGCACCCGATCTTCTCGGGTCCCGCCATCGACCGTATCGCCAAGGGCGACGCGCTCGACGAGGTGGTGGTCACCAACACCATTCCGCTGAGCCAGGCCGCACAGGCCTGCTCCAAGATCCGCCAACTTTCCGTGGCGCCGCTGATGGCCGAAACCATCGCGCGCATTGCAAGCGGTGAGTCGGTGATGAGTTTGTTCGCTGAGCAGGAGAACCCGGCCTGAGGCCACTTTCCTGACAGCAACATGTCGTGGCGCCCCAAGCCGTTTTGGCCCAGGGGCGCTTTTTAAGTTTGGGGCCCGCTGGTCGCGGCAGGCCCCCACAATGGAGTAAAACCATGCAATTCGTCGCATTTGAGCGCGCCAAGCAGGGTACGGGTGCGAGCCGCCGCCTGCGCAACACCGGCCGCACGCCCGGTATCGTTTTCGGTGGCAACGTTGCCCCCGCCACCATCGAGCTGGACCACAACGCCCTGTGGCACGCCCTGAAGAAAGAGGCTTTCCACGCTTCCATCCTCGACATGGAACTCGACGGCAAGGTCGAGAAGGTTCTGCTGCGTGACGTGCAGTACCACCCGTTCAAGCCCCTGGTCCTGCACGTGGACTTCCAGCGCGTGGACGAAACCACCCGCCTGCACAAGAAAGTGCCCCTGCACTTCGTGAACGCCGACAACTCTCCCGCTGTGAAGCAGGACAAGTGCGTGATCAACCACATCGTGACCGAAGTGGAGATCGAGTGCCTGGCTACCAAGCTGCCCGAGTTCATCGAAGTCGACCTGGGCAACGTGACCAAGGGTCAGAGCATCCACGCCAACGACCTGCAGCTGGCTGCTGGTATCAAGCTGGTGACCCACGGCAAGCCGAACCCCACCATCGTTACCGTGGTGGAGCCGGTCGAGGAAGTGATCGCTGCGCCGGTCGCCGCCGCTGCCGACGACAAGAAAGGCAAGAAGAAGAAGTAATTCTTCCTTGCACAGCAAAAGGCCCACCTCGGTGGGCCTTTTGCTTTTGCGGTCAACGCAGACGCGGCCGCTGCGCGCCCCCTGAGGCCTCGAACATCGCCAAAGCCTGCATCAACGACGCCGCCTGCTCCCTCAGGCTCTCGGCCGCCGCCGTGCTCTGCTCCACCAGCGCCGCGTTCTGTTGCGTCATCTGGTCCAGCTGGTTCACCGCCGTGTTCACCTGCGCTATCCCGTCGCTCTGCTCCCCAGCCGCCGCCGTGATCTCGCCAATGATGTCCGTCACCCGCTGCACGCTCTCCACGATCTCGCGCATCGTCGTGCCCGCGTCCTGCACCAGCCGGCTGCCGCTTTGCACCTTCTCCACGCTGGTGTTGATCAGCTCCTTGATCTCCTTGGCCGCCTGCGCGCTGCGCTGCGCCAGCGTGCGCACCTCGCCCGCTACCACGGCAAAGCCCCGGCCCTGCTCGCCCGCGCGCGCCGCTTCCACCGCCGCGTTCAGCGCCAGGATGTTGGTCTGGAACGCGATGCCGTCGATCACGCTGATGATGTCGCTGATCTTCTGGCTGCTGTGGTTGATCTCGTCCATCGTCGTGACCACCTGGCCCACGACTGAACCACCGCGCTGCGCCACTTCCGCCGCGCTGGACGCCAGCTGGTTGGCCTGACGCGCCGCGTCTGCCGTCTGGCGCACCGTAGAGGTCAGCTCCTCCATGCTCGACGCCGTCTCCTCCAGGTTGCTCGCCGTCTGCTCCGTGCGCGCGCTCAGGTCCTGGTTGCCGCGTGCAATTTCTTCACTGGCCAGTTGCACGTTGGCGGCGGTCTGCCTGACGGACGCAAGCGTCTGTGCAATCCTGCCCAAGACCTCCTGCAGACGCAGTGCCACCGGCGCGTTCACCTTGAGTTGGGTAGCGCCATCAAACACGATACGCCCGCCTTGCTGCAGGCCGCCTGCAAGCGTGGCGACTTCTGCGTTGTCCCGGACACGGCGCGCCAGCGCCACAACGAACATCACCTCGAAAGCCGTCTGCACGACGACGTAAGCCGCGTGGATGAGGATGAGACCAAAGTCAGGTTCGGACAAACAGTAGACGCCCCACCCCAAGGCCTGCAAACGGTCAAAACCCACGTGATGCACCGCGAAAAGGGCGGCAGACAGGACAACAGGACGCCAGTCCAGGTAGACCAGGAGCAAAGCCAGCGTGACGAAGACCCCGAAGTGGAACTCACGCATGCCCATGGCGAGCTGGATGTGCAAAGCCACCAGCGCGGTGAGGGAGGCGGCCTGAAGCAGCCGCGCCACAAGACGCCCCGGCGCAAGCCACCACCCCAGCCAGCCCGGCAGGGCCAGCAACACGGCCAATGCCATGCCAGCCAAAGGACTGAGTCCAGGGCGTTCAAAGACCACGGCAAGCGCGATTGCGGCCAGCACATAGACCACCGACGCTGCCAGCAAGAACTTCTCGGCGTTGTGCCGTTGCGCCTCCAGCCCACTGGCTTGCAAGTTGATGGCTGAGCTGGACATGGTCTTCTCCAAACAGGGAACGTGGTGTGTCTATTCTATTTTGTCTAGGACAAACATGCATTTCAACCGCAATAACCACTTGAACGGAAAGTGTCTTGTCTGGCTTGAAGACCGTGTCTCGCCCTGCCTCAGTCATCGTTTAAGCTAAGCCCCATGATCAAATTGCTGGTGGGCCTGGGCAACCCCGGGCCGGAATACGAAGAAACACGTCACAACGCCGGGTTCTGGTGGCTGGAGGCGGTGGCGCGCGAACTGAAGGTGCATCTGCAACCGGAGCGCAGCTACTTTGGCCTGGTGGCACGGGCCAATGTGGGGGGCCGCCCGCTGTGGCTGCTGGAGCCGATGACGTACATGAACCGCTCGGGTCAGGCCGTGGGCGCGCTGGCGCGCTTTTTCAAGATTGCGCCCGACGAGATACTGGTGGCGCACGACGAGCTTGACCTGCCGCCCGGCGAGTTGAAGCTGAAAAAAGGTGGCGGCCATGCCGGCCACAACGGTCTACGTGACATTCACGCGCAACTGGGCAGCGGAGACTATTGGCGCCTGCGCATTGGCATCGGCCACCCGGGGGTGAAAAGCGAGGTGGCCAACTGGGTGCTCAAGAAACCCGCGCCCGACCAGCGCGAAGCGCTGCAGCAATCGATCGACCGTGCCCTGAAGGCGCTGCCCGACCTGCTGGCCGACCGCATGGACAAGGCCACCGCCGCCATGCACACGACCAAACCACCGCGCCCCAAGCCCCCAAAACCTGCAGTTACGGTAGAGTAAGGCGCTGGCAGATCAAGCAAAGGAGCCGGACATGGACAAGTTCTTCCACCGCTTCTCGGAACTGTTCGCCCAGTTGGGGTTGCCCAATGGTGAGGCGGATATCCGCGCGTTCATTGAGCAGCACTCGCCGTTGAGCGATGCCGTTCACCTGTACGAAGCCCCGTTCTGGACATCTGCCCAAGCCGCCTTGCTGCGGGAACAACTGCTGGTGGACGCCGACTGGGCAGAGGTGGTGGACCAGCTGAACCTGGCGCTGCGTGCCAGGCTTCCTTCCTGACACAAGGGTGATCAGGGTGGGGTGATCAGGGCGCCGTGAGCTTCTGCAGGCGCTGGTACTTCTGCCACAGGGTTTCGCGGCTTTCCACGTGCTCGGGATTGACCGGAATACACGACACCGGGCACACCTGCACGCACTGAGGTTCGTCGAAGTGGCCAACGCATTCGGTGCACTTGGCGGGGTCGATCTGGTAGAACTCCGGGCCCATGGAAATAGCCTGGTTCGGGCATTCGGGCTCGCAGACGTCGCAGTTGATGCACTCGTCGGTGATCATGAGGGCCATGGTCTGACTCCTTCCGGTCTCAGCGGGCCACGGCGCCGGTGGCTGCAAGCAACTGGCGCGCCACGCCTGTGCTGACCATCTCGGATACGTCGCCACCGAGCTTGGCGATCTCGCGCACCAGGGTGCTGGAGATGCATTGCAGCTGCGCCTGGGGCAGCAGAAAGACCGTTTCCACCGAGGGAAGCAGCTTGCGGTTCATGGCGGCCATCTGGGCCTCGTAGTCGAAGTCGGCCACGTTGCGGATACCGCGCACCACGGCGCTGACACCGTGTTCGCGGCAGAAATCCATGATCAGCCCCTCGAAGGGCAACACCCGCACCTGCGGACAATGGCGCATGCTCTCGGTCACCATGGCCATGCGCTGCTCCAGCGCGAACTGTGTCTTCTTGTGGTGCGCCACGGCCACGGCCACGATCAACTCGTCGAACAGGCCCGCAGCGCGCTGGATCACGTCCTCGTGGCCAAGGGTGATGGGGTCGAAGGTGCCGCTGTAGACGGCGACGCGCCGAGAGGTTGTGGACGGTGTTGCACTCATGGCCCCGGATTATCGCCGGAGGGCTCTTGCCTGCGTTCAAAGAGGTGGTAATGCACCTGCCCCGCCTTGCCATGGCGCAGGCGCTGCAGGCCCAGGGCTGCCACGTCGTCATCCTGCCACTCGCGCGGGGCCTCCAGGTAGAGGTAGCCCAGCGGCGTGAGCAGGGGCGCGGCCGCCTCCAGCGCCTGTTGGAACAGGGCATCGTTGCGGCCTTGTCCGAAGGGGGGGTCGAGGAACACCACGTCCCAGGCGCCCTGCCGCGCCGAGCGCAGGGCGGCCAAGGCGTCCCCCTGGCGCACGGTGATCTGGCTGGCCTTGAGGCGCTGCGCATGGCCGCGAAGGCTGGCCGCAAGGGTGGCATCCAGCTCGCACAGCAGTACCTCCACGGCGCCGCGCGAAGCGGCCTCGAAGCCCAGCGCACCACTGCCTGCGAAGGCGTCCAGGCAACGCTGGCCGGTCAGGTCCTGCCCCAGCCAGTTGAATAGGGTTTCGCGCACGCGGTCGGGCGTGGGGCGCAGGCCGGGCCGCACGGGCACGGCAAGCTTGCTGCGCTTCCACTGGCCGCCGATGATGCGGACTTCGCCGGGCGCCGTCATTGCGCGCCCCCAACCACGACCGTGACCATGCGGTCCGGCTGGAGCACACGCTGGAAGGCGCGCACGACCTGCTCGCGCGTGATGGCCTGAACCTTCGTGGTCCAGGTATCCAGGTAGTCCAGCGGCAAGCCATTCCACGCCAGCGAGGCAACGTTGTCCAGCAGCTTGCGGTTGCTGTCCAGCCGCAATGCGAAGCCGTTGATCAGCGACGCCTTGGCTTCGGCCAGTTCGACGTCGGTGGGGCCGTCCTGCACGAAGCGGCGCAGTTCATCGTGCACCAGTGCCACAGCCTGTGCAGCCTGGTCGGGCCGCGTCTGCAGGCCCACGGTGAAGGCACCTGCGTGCCGCCCGGGAGAGAAGTAGCTGTAGACACCGTAAGTGAGGCCGCGCTTCTCGCGGATTTCACGCATCAGGCGTGAATTGAAGCCGCCACCGCCCAGAATGTGGTTGCCCACGGTGAGCACCAGGAAGTCGGGATCGGAGCGGGCGATGCCGGGCTGCCCCACCAGCACCTGCGCCTGGGCCGCCGCAAACGGCTCGCGGATCTGCTGGGCCTCTTTGAGTGCAACAACTTCGGGCACCGCTGGCAGGGGTGTGCAACCGTGTGCCTGCCACCCGGCCAGAAGACGTTCCACCAGCACCTGCGCGCCTGCCCTGTCGATGGCGCCCACCAGCGTGACGCGGGCATCGCAAACCTGGGTGTGGCGGCGGTAATGGGCGCGCATGGCTTGTGCGTTGATGCGCTTCCAGCTATCCGGGCTGGCATCGGCGCCATACGGGTGTGTGCCATAAACCGCGCGGGCAAAACGCCTCTCGGCGAGCGTGCCGGGCTGGGTCTGCGCCTCACGCCACGCGGCCGACAGGCGCTCGCGTTCGCGCACCCACACGGGCTCGGCAAAGGCCGGGGCAGCCATTTGGCGCGCAGCCAGCGTCACGGCTGCCTGCAGCAAATCGGGTTGTGTGAGCGTGCGCAACTGGAAGGTCAACCTGTCGCTGCTGGCGCTGGCGCCGAACTGCGCCCCAAGGTCCGCCCAGGCCTCGACCAGGGCGTTTTCGTCCAGGGCCGCGTTCTGGCCCTGTGCCGCCACGCCTTTGCCGAACATGAGCGCGGTGGTCTGCGCCAGGCCTGCCTGGTTCGCCGGATCGCGGCGGCTACCGCCGTCCACGTCGATCTGCACATCCAGCATGGGCAAGCCCGGTGAACGCACCAGATAGATCTTGGCGCCGTTGTCCAGGCTCCAATGCTCAATGGGCAAGGCCGCCCATGCCGCCTGAAGGCCGAGGCACATCAAGGCACAGGCCGCACAAGCCTTGCGCAAGGTCTGAAAAAGGGGGGTCATCGGGTCACCTCCGGCAACAACAGGCCAACGGTGAGTTGACGGTCATCGAAATAGCGCTGGGCAACACTGCGCACCTGTTCGGGGGTGACTTCGCGCAGGCGCTGCATCAGCGTCTGCCCGGCGTCCACCGGCCAACCCAGCGACCAGTGGCTGCCCAGTTCGCGCGCCTGGGCGAACATGGAGTCCAGCTGGAAAACCTCGCTGGCGGTCCACTGGTTCTTCACGCGTTGCAGCTCCGCCTGGCTCACACCTTCGCGGGCAATGCGCTGGACCTCGGCTTTCAGGGCGGCCTCCAGCTGCTCGGGGGCTATGCCATCGCGCGGGGCGCCGCTGAGCATGAAGAGCTGCGGCCCCCGGCCCATGAACCCATAGGAAGCACCGACGTTGTCGGCCAGCCGCTTGCCGCCCTGCCCCTGCACCAGGCGCCGCTCCAAACGGGATGCGCTGTTGCCATCCAGCACGCCAGACAGCAGCAGCAGCGCCAGCGCGTCCTGGCTGTTGGCGTCGGTGGCGTCAGGGCCGGTCAACTGGGGCACCTTGTAGCCCATCAGCAGGTAAGGCTGCTGTGTGCGGCCATGGAAGGTGATGCGGCGCGGGCCGGTCTGTTCAGGCTCCACCTGCGGCTTGCGCTGGGGCACGGCACGGGCGGGAATGGCACCGTAGTGCTTCTCTGCCAGCGTGCGGACCTGGTCCACGTCCACGTCGCCGACCACCACCACGGCAGCATTGGCGGGCACGTACCAGCGCCGGTGGAAGTCGCGCGCGTCGTCGGGCGTCATGGACTTGAGATCGCTCATCCAGCCGATGATGGGGCGCCGGTAAGGGTGCGCAAGGAAAGCCGTGGCATTGAAGGCCTCGAACATCAACGCCTGGGGCGACTCCTCGGTGCGCTGGCGCCGCTCCTCCTGGATGACACCCATCTCGCGGCGGAAGGCATCGTCTGCCCACTGCATGTTGGCGAAGCGGTCGGCCTCCAGCGCCATCACGTCTGCCAGTTTGTCGGCGGGCACCTGCTGGTGGTAGGCGGTCACATCCCGGCTGGTGAAGGCGTTGTCGCGCCCACCCAGGGCCGCCACACGACGCGAGAACTCGCCCTCTGCCAAGGTGGGTGTGCCCTTGAACATCATGTGCTCCAGCACATGGGCCACGCCGGACGTGCCGCTCACCTCGTCGACGGAACCCACACGCACCCAGACCATGTGCACCACGGTGGGCGCGCGCCGGTCTGGCTGGACGATGAGCGTCATGCCGTTGGAAAGCGTGAAGGTCTGGGCCGTGACACCGGTCTGGGCGGCACCCGCCAGTTCAGCCAGACGGGCACCCGGCACCGGAACCTGCGCCACGGACGGGGCCAGGGGAAGAAGCCAGGCGGCAAAAGCCAGCACCCCGGCGTGAACAAGATGATTGGGTTTCATAGAATGCACCTGATTCTAGAAACACCCCAAATGTTCAGCTTCCTCAAGAAAAAATTCTTTTCGTCTTCACCGGCCGCCGAAACGCCTGCTGCCGAGGCTGCACCCGTGGCCGAAACGCCCTTGGCCATGCCAGAGGCCCCAGCGCCGTCTGCGCCGCCAGCGGTCCCCCTGCCTCCTGCTCCTGCCGCACCGGCCCCCAGCCCTGCGCCAGCGCCCCAGGCTGAGGTCACTGCGCCTGTGCAAGCCGTGCCGCGCCAGGGCTGGCTGGGCCGCCTGACCCAGGGCCTGAAGAAGACGGGCAGCAGCCTGACCACGGTGTTCACGGGCACCCGCATCGACGATGAGCTGTACGAGGAACTGGAGGCCGCCCTGCTGATGGCCGACACCGGCACGCAAGCCACGCAGCACCTGCTGCAGGACCTGAAGCAGCGCGTGAAGGCCGCCAAGGCGACCGAACCAGCAGCGGTGAAGGGTTTGCTTGCGGGCGCGATTGCCGACCTGCTGCGCCCATTGCAAAAGCCTCTGACCATTGGCGCCCAGCCAGACGGCCCCACCGTGCTGATGGTGGCCGGCGTGAACGGCGCGGGCAAGACCACCACCATCGGCAAGCTCACCTGGCACCTGTCGCACGCGGGCGCTTCGGTGCTGCTGGCGGCGGCCGACACCTTCCGCGCCGCCGCGCGCGAGCAACTCGGCGTCTGGGCCGACCGCAACACGGTGGACATCGTGAGCCAGGAAGGCGGCGACCCCGCCGCGGTGAGCTTTGACGCCGTGACGGCAGGCAAGGCGCGCGGCAAGGACGTGGTGATCGTGGACACAGCAGGCCGCCTGCCCACGCAGCTGCACCTGATGGAAGAGCTAAAGAAGATCAAACGTGTGGTTCAAAAGGCAGATGTCACCGCTCCGCACGAGGTGCTGCTGGTGATCGATGGCAACACCGGCCAGAATGCGCTCGCCCAGGTCAAGGCGTTCGACCAGGCGCTGGGCCTGACTGGCCTGATCGTGACCAAGCTTGACGGCACGGCCAAGGGCGGTGTGCTTGCGGCCATTGCGATGTGGGGCAAGGAAAACCAGCGCAGCGTGCCGGTTTATTTCATCGGCGTGGGCGAAAAGCTGGAAGACCTGCAAACTTTCGACGCAGACGAATTCGCGCAGGCGCTCCTGGCCTGAGACACCTGAAAAACCTGCTGCAACGGAAGGGTTTCCCCTGTAAGCTGCAGGCAAAGTGTATGCATAGAATTGAAATGCGATGCTTATATTAGCATTTCATTATGCAATGGGCGTGCCGGTAACGCCCTCGTTCAACCCATGCCACAGGAGGCAATAACAGATGAGAACTTCCTACAAGATGCTGGCAGCGGCGCTGCTGGGTATGGCCGCCTTGGGCGCCCAGGCCCAGGTATCCCAAGTGAAGGTATGGGCTGCGGCCTGTGCCAACTGCCACGGTACCGATGGCCGCGCGCAACCTGGCATGGAAGCCCTGGCGGGCAAGGACAAGGACGAGATGGTGCAGAAGCTGCTCGACTTCAAGAGCGGCCGCAAGCCCGCAACCATCATGCACCAGCTGTCCAAGGGTTACACCGACGAACAGCTCAAGGACATCGCGGCCTACTTCGCCGCCCAGAAGAAATAAGGAGACCCAGCCATGAAACGCCGTCAGTTTGTACAAACGATCGCCGCTGGCTCCACGCTGGGCTCCTTGGGTCTGATGACCGGCTGCGCCACCACCGGTGGCGGCAGCGGCCCTCACGTTGTGGTGGTGGGTGGTGGCTACGGTGGCGCCACTGCTGCCAAGTACGTGCGCCTGTTCTCTGAAGGCAAGGTGCGCGTCACGCTGATCGAACCCAACGCCGCCTTCGTCTCCTGCCCGATCTCCAACCTGGTGATCAATGGCTCCAAGACGATGGCCGACATCACCACGCCTTACGACAACCTGGAAAAGCGCCACGGCATCCAGATCGTGCGCGACATGGTGGCCAGCATCGACGCCGAGAAGCGCACCGTCAAGCTGGCCAGCGGAAGCGACATCGCCTACGACAGGCTGATCGTGTCCCCTGGCGTGGACTTCATGTGGAACACCCTGCCCGGCATGGCCAAGGAAGGCGCCAAGGACAAGGTGCTGCACGCCTGGAAGGCGGGCCCGCAGACCCTGGCACTGCGCAAGCAGCTCGAAGCCATGCCCGATGGCGGCGTGTATGCGCTGTCCATTCCGCTGGCACCTTACCGCTGCCCGCCCGGCCCCTACGAGCGCGCCTGCATGGTGGCCAACTACTTCAAGAAGGCCAAACCCAAGAGCAAGGTCGTGATCTTCGACGCCAACGACGACATCCAGTCGAAGAAGGGCCTGTTCATGAAGGCCTGGGACGAGCACTACAAGGGCATGATCGAGTACCGGCCCAAGCACAAGGTGGTGGACGTGGACGCGGCCACCAACACGCTGAAGTTCGAGTTCAACGACGACTTCAAGGCCGCCGTGGCCAACGTGGTGCCCGACATGCGCGCAGGTGACATCGCCGTGAAGTCGGGCCTGGCCACCGCCAACGCCCGCTGGTGCGAGGTGGACTTCCTGACCTTCGAGTCCAAGGCGGCGAAGAACATCCACGTGCTGGGCGACGCGATCCAGATCGCACCTGCCATGCCCAAGTCGGGGCACATGGCCAACCAGCATGGCAAGACCTGTGCCGCCGCAGTGGTGTCGCTGCTGATGGGCAAGGAACCGCCGCAGCTGCCGATCTACGCCAACACCTGCTACAGCTTCGTGACCGACGAGGACGTGGTGCACGTGGCCAGCGTGCACCGCTACGACGCCGAGAAGAAGACGATGCTGACGGTGCCAGGCTCCGGTGGCGTGTCGTCGGCCGCCAGCGAGCTGGAAGGCCGCTACGCCCTGGCCTGGGCGCGCAACATCTGGGCCGACACGCTGGCCTGATCCTGCGCGACTGCCGTGCAACGCTCCGTCCTGCCGGGCGGAGCGTTCTTCTGCAACACCCTTTTGCGATTCTCATGAACACGCTCGCCCAACGCCCTTCCCTGTCCACGCTGCGCGGCTTCATTGCCGTTTGCGCGGCGCTTCTTGCCAGCGGCCATGCGCTGGCCCAGGCCGACGAGGCCCGCGCCAAGAAGATCGCAGGCGGCTCATGCTTCCTGTGCCACGGCGCACAGGGTGAGTCGACCAGCGAAATCTTCCCGAAGCTGGCTGGCCAGCACGCGGAATACATTGCCAAACAGCTGGAAGCGTTCAAGTCCGGGCAGCGCAAGAGCACGGCCATGGCAGACATGGTGGCCAAGCTGACACCCGACGAGATGCTGGCGCTGGGCAAGTACTATGAAAAGATGCCCATGGTTGCCACAGAGGCCAAAGAACCCCAGCTGGCAGCGATGGGGCGCTACATCTACCACAACGGCAACAAGTACAGCGGCGTGCCCGCCTGCGTGTCGTGCCATGGCCTGACCGGCGAAGGCGCAGCCAACCTGCCAAGGCTTTCCGGCCAGATCGCAGGCTACATCTCCACCCAGCTGAAGAACTTCGGCAAGCGGGAGCGGACCAACGACAACGCCGTGATGCACTCGGTGGCCAGCCAGATGACCGAGCTGGAGATGGTGGCCGTGGCCGAGTACCTGAGCGGCAAGTAAAGCCTGCCCTGCCGATGCGGCCAATGCGCGCCGCTCAGTGGCCGGCGTGGAGCTTTTCGTGGATGCGGCGCGTGGTACGCCACACGCCCCACAGCACCACGGGAATCAGGGCGCCAGCGGCCAGTTCGGGGTGGATGGGCACCCCCACGCTCTTGAGCGCCTTGGCACCGTAGAGCAGCAGGCTGATCACGTAGTACGAGATGGCCGCGATGGAGAGGCCCTCCACCGTGCTCTGCAAGCGCAGCTGCAATTCCTGCCCACGCGTGAGCTTTTCCAGCAGCTGCTGGTTCTGCCCTTCTGCGGCAATGTCCACCCGCGTGCGCAACAAGGCGCTGGCGCGCGCCACCCGCTCCGACAGCGATGACAGACGGCGTTCCGTGGCCATCACGGTGGCCATGGCGGGTGACAGCCGGCGGCGCATGAATTCGCCTATGGTCTGTGTACCGGGCACGGGCTGCTCACGCAACTCGGTTATGCGCTCCCCGACGAGCGTGTCGTAGGCTCGCGTGGCCGCGAAACGGTACACGTGGCGTGCCATGGCCTTTTCCACGCGCGCGGCCAGCGCCACGAGCGTATCCAGCAGCACCTGGTCGGAAGAGGCCTTGTGTTCCAGATCGGCGGTGATGTCGGCCAGCTGCCTTTCCGTCTCGGACAGTTCCGGCCCCAGCTCCTTGGCCACGGGCAAACCACGCAAGGCCATCAACCGGTAGGTTTCCAGTTCCAGAACGCGCTGTGAGATGCGCCCGGCCCGAGTCTCGGTGGTGTCGGGTGGTGCAATCACCAGCATGCGCTCGAAACCGTTCTCGCGCAGCCGGAAATCGGTGACCACCATGGAGTGCCCGTTGTTGCCCATGAGCGAGGCGACCACGGGCTGGTCTCCAAACCATTCACGGGCTTGCGCCAACCGTGCCGCAGGGTCGCTCAGGTCGCCATGCACCATGGCCAGCTTGATGGCGCAGAACGTGCGGCCAGGCACACCAGCCAGCCAGGCGTCAGGCAGCACGACGTGCGGCAGCAGGTCAGGGTCGCGGCTGCCCAGCAGGGCACCGGGAGGCAGCGGCTGAACCAGCGAATAACGGGTGAACTCGGTGTGGCGCTCCCACTTGAGCGTGTAGCCGGGCAGGCGCAGGCGCAGGAAGTTGCCTTGCAGTTGCTCAACGGTGAGCGCTTCCTGCCCGGGCAGGCGGCGAAGGTGCTCGCACTCCTGCTGGCGAGTCACGCCCTCGTTGCTCACGGCCACAAACACCACCAGCGCCGGCAGGCGTATGCGTGCTGGCGGACGCGCATGCACCTCGTTGTGCAGCAAGACACGCTGGGTGTCGTCCGGGGGGAGCAAGCGCCCCTCGTGCGCCGAGGCGGGGTCTGCCGAAGTCAAGGTTGCCGTGCTGTTGTCCATGGCATGTATTGTGGGGTGTGATCAGTCCCGCGCCGCAGGCATGAGCAGGTTCTCATCCACCACCCGGTACAGCCGCCCTTGCTTGTCCAGCGGCTCGATGGCGCCCTCGCGCACCAGGGCGCTGACCTCGCGGCTCACAGTCTCCAGCTTCAGGTCCATCATGGCGCCCATGTCCTCGCGAGAGAAGAGCGTGGAGACCTGTGGATCGGTGGCATGGCGCATCTTCAGGATGAACTGGCTGACGCGCTGGCGCGCGGTGCCGAAGTTGATGGCGGCCAGCCAGTCGTCGGCTTCTTTCAGGGTCTGCTGCCACTTCTGCAGCAGGCGCCAGTGCAGGCGGGGCGAATTCTGGCTGAGGCGGTGGATCACGTCGTTGGGGATGCGGCAGACCGACACCTCGGTCAGGGCCACGGCCTCGCTGTCGTAGGTGGCGGTGGCCAGGGCTTCCAGTCCGGCCACGTCGCCCGGGCGCAGGATGCGCAAGATGCGCTGGCGTCCGTCGGGCGTGACGCGCATGAGCTTGATGAGGCCCGTGCGCAGGGTGAAGATGCCGGGCGCGTTCTCACCTTCCTGGTAGAGCGTCTGCCCGGCATGAAAGCTCAGGTCGTCGATGGGCGCATGGATGAGGCTGAAGTCGTGCTCGTTCAGATCGGAAAACAGCACCATGTCGCGCATGCCGCATTCCTTGCAGTTGACCGTGCCTTTCCAGGCGGAATCTATCTTGATGGGGATCATGGAACCCGATTGTCGCGCGAATCAAACATCCCCTTGTCGTAGCGCTTTTGCATCTCTTCCAGGCTGTGGATCTTGCCGATGCGGCTGGCCATCCCTGCGCTGCCGAAGGCTTCATAGCGGGCGGCGCAGATGGCGCTCATGGCCTTGGTGGCTTCCTTGTAGAACTTGCGCGGATCGAAGTTCTTGCGGTCTTCGGCCAGGTGCTTGCGAATGGCGCCGGTGCTGGCCATGCGCAGGTCGGTGTCGATGTTGACCTTGCGCACGCCGTTCTTGATGCCTTCCACGATCTCTTCCACCGGCACGCCGTAGGTGGTGCCCATGTCGCCGCCGTACTGGTTGATGATGGCCAGCCAGTCCTCGGGCACGCTGGAGCTGCCGTGCATGACGAGGTGCACGTTGGGAATGCGCTGGTGGATTTCGCGGACGCGGTCGATGCGCAGCACCTTGCCGGTGGGCTTGCTGGTGAACTTGTAAGCCCCGTGGCTGGTACCGATGGCGATGGCCAGCGCGTCCACCTGGGTCTTCTGCACGAAGTCGGCGGCCTCGTCGGGGTCGGTGAGCAGCATGGAGTGGTCCAGTTCGCCTTCGGCGCCGTGGCCGTCTTCCTCGCCAGCCTTGCCGGTTTCCAACGACCCCAGGCAGCCCAGTTCGCCTTCCACGGACACGCCGCACGCATGGGCCAGGTCGGCCACCTGGCGGGTCACGCGCACGTTGTAGTCGTAGCTAGCGGGGGTCTTGCCATCTTCCAGCAGGCTGCCGTCCATCATCACCGAGCTGAAGCCGGACTGGATGGAGCGGAAGCACACCCCTGGCGAAGCGCCGTGGTCCTGGTGCATGCACACCGGGATCTGGGGATACATCTCGATGGCGGCCAGGATGAGATGGCGCAGGAAGGGCTCGCCCGCGTAGGAGCGCGCACCGGCGGAGCCCTGCAGGATGACGGGGCTGTCGACCTTGGCGGCGGCCTGCATGATGGCCTGCACCTGCTCCATGTTGTTCACGTTGAAGGCAGGCAGGCCGTAGCCGTGCTCGGCGGCGTGGTCGAGCAACTGGCGCATGGAAATGAGTGCCATGAGTGGTCTCCGTTGATGTTTGATTCAGTCGTGGCTGGCGCGGCGGGCCAGCACCTCGAAGGCGGGCAAGGTCTTGCCCTCCAGCACTTCCAGGAAGGCACCGCCACCGGTGGAGATGTAGCCCACCTGCTTGTCGATGCCGTACTTGGCAATGGCCGCCAGCGTGTCGCCCCCGCCCGCAATGCTGAACGCCGGGCTCTCGGCAATCGCCTGCGCAATCACCTTGGTGCCGTTCTCGAACGCGGCGAATTCGAACACGCCTACCGGCCCGTTCCACACGATGGTGCCCGCTGCTTTGAGTTGCGCGGCCAGCCTGGCTGCCGTCTGCGGCCCGATGTCCA
>NZ_BAAGVK010000006.1:0-8308 GCF_054780915.1 Hydrogenophaga aquatica
GAGACCGTCAAGGAAGTGATGCTGGAGCTGGCCAAGCTGCGCAAGTAAGCCGCCGCACCTCTCCCCGGGGTAGACCGTCGGGCACCCCGGGGAGCTTCAGCACCGTCACTGTCCAGTGACCAGCGCGTTCCCATTGCCATGCTGCCGTCTGGGCAGCAGGGGCTGTCTTTTGCCCAAGGAAACCGAATGAACAAAACCCGCATAGCCGTGGCCGGTGCCGGTTACATCGGTCAGGCCCACATGGGCGTGGCGCAAAACAGCGCCACCTGCACCCTGTGCGCCGTGGTGGACCCGTCACCGGCAGCGGCCGCCGTGGCCGCCCGCGCGGGTGTGCCCCTCTACCCCTCCATCGAGGAACTGCTGGCACAGGACCGGCCCGACGGCCTGATCCTGGCCACCCCAAACCAGCTGCACGTGCCACAGGCGTTGCAGTGCATCACGGCGGGTCTGCCCATCCTGCTGGAAAAGCCCATCGCCACCACCGTGGCCGAGGGCGAGACACTGCTGGCCGAGGTCGAGCGCACCGGCGCACGCGTGCTCATCGGACACCACCGCGCCCACAGCCCCATCATGGCCAAGGCACGGCAGGTGGTGCAGTCCGGGCAACTGGGGCAGCTTGTTGCCGTCATGGGCAGCGCCACCTTCTTCAAGCCTGACCACTACTTCGCCGACGCGCCTTGGCGGCGCGAACCGGGCGGCGGCCCGATCCTGCTGAACATGATCCACGAGGTGCACAACCTGCGCATGCTCTGCGGCGAGATCGTGGCCGTGCAGGCTTTCAAGTCACATGCCGCGCGCGGCTTTCCGGTGGAAGACACCGTCGCCATCAACCTGCGTTTCGCCAACGGTGCGCTGGGCACCTTCATGCTTTCCGACACGGCTGCCTGCCCGCGCAGCTGGGAGCAGACCAGCCAGGAAAACAAGGCCTACCCCAGCTACGACGACGAGGACTGCTACGTCATCGCCGGTACCAACGGCAGCCTGTCGGTGCCCACCATGCGGCTCAAGACCTACCCGCGGCCCGAAGACCGTTCGTGGTGGAAACCGTTTGAGACGGGCACCGTGGGCATGGTGCGCGACGACCCGCTGAAGCACCAGATCGAACACTTTGGCGCCGTAGTGCGTGGCGAGGCCGAGCCTCTCGTCACGGCGCGCGACGGTCTGCGCAACCTGCAGGTCACTGAAGCCATTGCCGCGGCAGCCGAATCGGGCCGCGTGATCGAGCTGCCCCACTGACCACCCACCCTTTATCGTTTACCGAAGGAAGACCATGAAAGTCCTCATGCTGCACGGCATCAACCACAACATGTTTGGCAAGCGCGACCCCAAACAGTACGGCACGATCACGCTGGACCAGATCAACGCGCAATTGACCTCGCTGGGCCAGGAACTGGGTGTGGAGGTGCAGCACTTCCAGACCAACCACGAAGGCGAGATGTGCGAGCGCATCCACCAGGCCTACTTCGACAACGTGGACGCGGTGCTGATCAACGCTGGCGCATGGACGCATTACAGCTACGGCATCCGCGACGCGCTGGCCATCCTGACCTGCCCGATCGTCGAACTCCACATGTCCAACATCCACGCCCGCGAAGCGTTCCGCCACCACTCGGTTTTCGCCGAGATCGTGCAGGGCCAGGTAGCGGGCTTTGGCGTGGACAGCTACCTGCTGGCACTGCGCACGGCGGTCAACCACGCCCGCGCCCGCCAGGCCTGAACCCACGGCGCAATGCACCGGCAGGGGATTACCCGGAAATAGATCCATCATCGAGCAAAACTGTTCGATTATCGATCATTCGTCGAGCCCACAAACACTGGACTTCCCTGCAAAGCGCCTAGAGTTTCGCCCAAGACCCACCCGAGCCTCCACGAGTCCACCATGATCAACGGCAACACCGAAATCATCGCCCACATCGGCTACCCGACGCACACTTTCAAGTCGCCGATGATCTACAACCCCTATTTCGAATCCATCGGGGTCAACGCGGTGGTGGTGCCCATGGGCTGCAAGCCCGACGCCTACCCCGAATTGCTGCGCTCGGTCTTCAACCTGACCAACATCCGGGGCGCGCTCATCACCATGCCCCACAAGGTCACCACCGTGGGGCTGCTGGACGATGTCACCCCCACCGTGAAGGTCGCCGGTGCCTGCAACGCCGTCAAGCGCACTGAAGACGGCCGCCTGGTGGGCGACATGTTCGACGGCGAGGGCTTTGTGCGCGGTGTACGCCGCAAAGGCCTGGAACTGCAAGGCGCGCGGGTGCTGGTGGTGGGCAGTGGTGGCGTGGGCTGTGCGATCGCCGCATCGCTGGCGGGCGCGGGCATCGCCGCCATCAGCCTGTTCGACGTGAACACGGCATCCGCCGAGGCCCTGGGCCAGCGGCTGAAGACCGAATACCCCGCCATCGACGTGCGCACCGGCAGCAACGACCCGGCAGGTTTCGATCTGGTCGTCAACGCTACGCCCATGGGCATGAACGAGGGCGACCCGCTACCGCTCGACGTCTCTCGCCTGGCCCCCAGCACCTTCGTGGGCGAGGTGGTGATGAAGACCGAGATGACCGCCTTCCTCACAGCCGCGCAGGCCAGAGGTTGCCGGGTTCAAGTGGGTTCTGACATGCTGTTCGAACAGATTCCGGCATATCTGGAATACTTCGGGTTCCCGACCACGTCCGCAGATGTGCTGCGGTCGGTCGCACGCCTGAGCTACTGATCTCTTGCCCCCCGCACCAGACCCTACCCACCCCGTACGGGGCATTGCCCTCGTGGTTTGCGCCACGCTGTGCTTTGCCCTGCTCGACACCACGTCGCAATACGTCGGCCCGCTGGTGCCGGTGGTCATGGCGGTTTGGATGCGCTACGTCACCCAGACGGTGATGACCACGGCCCTGCTCTGGCCGCAGCAGGGCCGCCGGCTTCTGCGCATGCATTCCCCTGGCTGGCAGCTGGGGCGCGGCCTGCTGATGCTCGGCTCCAGCGCGGTCGCCTTCATCACGCTGCGGCATGTGCCGGTGGGTGAATTCACCGCCATCATGATGCTCATCCCCCTGGTGGTGACGCTGCTGGCTGCGCTCATGCTGCGCGAGCGGATCGCGCCGCTGACCTGGCTGCTGGTGGCAGGCGGCCTGGCGGGCGCGCTGATCGTCATCCGCCCCAAAGGCAGCGATTTTCATGGTGCGCTGCTGCTGCCCCTGTTGCTGGTGCTGATCAATGCCACCTACCAGATCGTGACCAGCCGCATGGTGCGCACCGAAGACCCGGGCGCCATGCACTTCTACACCGGTGTCATCGGCCTGGTGGGCTGCAGCGCCGTGCTGCCGTGGGCCTGGGCGCCCATGACCGACTGGACGCTCTGGGCCCTGGCGGCGCTGCTGGGCATCTTCGGCTCGCTGGGCCACTATCTGCTCATACAGGCCTATCACCAGGCGCCTGCCTCGCGGCTCACGCCCTACATGTACGCGCAGATTGCTTTTGCCACGCTGGCGGGCTGGGCCGTGTTCGGCCACACGCCCGACCGCTGGACCGTCATCGGCATAGCGCTCATTGCGCTGTGCGGCGGGCTGGGCGTGCGGGTGAAGCAGGGCTAAAGCCGCCCTGCCTCGCAGGCCCTCTCAGCGCGCACCCTTCAAGCGCATCTGGTTGGGCAATGGCACGGACGTCTGCAACACGTCCTCGGCCAGCCACAGCGCCGACTTGCGCGCACGCTCGGCCACGAAGGGCAGCGGCATCTGCACGTAGTCGTCGTTGAAGACCTCGAAGCTGTAGTCTCCCGCGTAACCCAATGCATCGAGCTTCAGGACCAGGTCCACCAGCTGCTCGCTGTGCACACCCTCGCCCGGGAACACGCGGAAGGTGCGCGCGGTGGTCATGCGCTCTTCAAAGGTCTTGGTCTCTTGCCACATGAAGTCGGCCAGCTGCACCAGGAAGATCTTCGACGGGTCGAGGTAGTCGATCTCTTCCAGCGGCGTCTTGGCGGCGAAGATGTGGAAGGAGTCGATGCCCATGCCCAGGTTGGGGCAGTCGGCCCGGCACACAACGTCCCACGCGGTGGTGAACTCGTTGACGGTGCGCCCCCAGGACAGCGCCTCGTAGGCGATCTTGATGCCATAGGGAATGGCCAGCATGGCCAGCTTGCGCAGATCGCGCGCGATGTGGTCGAGGTCCTGGCTGGCATGCGCCGAGGTGGACGAACACACCAGCAGCACCTTACACTCCAGTGCGGCGCACATCTCCAGCATGGACTTGGCAATATCCACCTTGTAGTGGTGCAAGTGGCCGCTGAGGCCTTCAAAGTCGCGCAGCACCTGAAAGCCCGTGCCGCGCAGCCCGCTGTCGCGCACCGCCTGCACGGCGGCCTTCACGCCGCCCGGGTGGCCGACGATGTCGTTGGCCTTGAGCATGACCTGCGAGAAGCCCGCGTCCTTCATGGCCGCCAGCTTGGCCTCCAGTGGGCCCGCCAGCGTGATGGTGTCCATGCCGAAGGACCCGATGGCCTGCGCCGTTCTGCGTTGCGCTTCCATCGCTCAGGCCTTTTCGCTGTGCACCAGCTCGAACACCACCGACCCCAGGTAGGTCTTGGTGATGGCGCCGCGCTGCTCGGTGTGCGCCGCCTGCGTTTCCACGAACTCCACGCCCAGCGTGCGCAGGGCCTTGACGGCTTCCAGCACGTCAGGCACGCCCAGGCCGATGCGTTGCAGCCGCTCGTCGGCATCCAGCACGTTGGGCTCGGGCTCGATGAGCTGCAGCATGAATTCGTTGCGGGGCGTGAGCGCAGGCAGCTCCATCAGCTTGCCCTTGGGCATGATGCCGAAGCGTTCTTCGTCGGGGATGAGGCGTGCGCCGAACAACTCGGTGTAGAACTCGATCCAGTCGTAGCTGCGCTCGGGCCCGATGTACTGCACCACGCCAAAGAAATGGATGCCTGCGGTGGCAGGCGGGTTCTGGTCCACGGACGGAATGGGCACAAAGTCCACACCGTAGATGGAGAATTCCTTGTACCGGTCGACGAAGTAGATGCGGCTGCCGCCCGCGCCGTGGATGGCGGGGATGTTGAGCTCCATCACCTCGGCATGGGTGGGCACCTCCCAGGCACCGCGCTCCAGCACGTAGTGGTAGGCGGCACGGGCGTCGCGCACGCGCAGGGCAATCGCCGACAGGCGGGGCACATCACCCGCATGGCCGCCCGCGTGGGCTTCGGCCGGGTGGGCGTTGACCACCACATTCAAGTGGCCCTGGCGGTACAGCAGCACCTCGCGCGAGCGGTGGCGCGCCACGGGCCGAAAGCCCATCATCTCCAGCACCTGGCCCAGGGCCTGGGGCTTGTTGGTGGCGTATTCGATGAACTCGATGCCATCCAGGCCGACCGGGTTGGCCGCGTCGCTGAAGGACGCCTGCAGGGGTTCGCGGCCATCGAGCGGCCGGGTCAGAAAATCACTCATGTGGTTGCTCCATCGTCCACCGAATGTACGTCGCAGCTCCGTTCAAGGCTCGCCACGCCTACCGCGCATCGTACGATAATCATGCGCAATGGTTCGATTGACGAACGTAATCAGGGTTTTCGCTGGACTCAAATGCTACCTTCTCCCGTCAACCTGGAGCGCCGCGACTGGATCGCCGGCCTGGAGAAAGGCCTCTCCGTGATCGAGGCTTTCGACGCCGAGCATTCGCGCATGACCGCGAGCCAGGCGGCGCAGCGCTGTGGCCTGACGCGCACCGCCGCGCGGCGCCACCTGCTGACGCTGGCACACCTGGGCTACGTGGGCACCGACGGCAAGCTGTTCTGGCTGACGCCACGCATCCTGCGGCTGGGCCAGGCGTACCTGGAGTCTGCCAGGCTGCCGCGCGCGGTGTACCCGTATCTGCAGCGGGTCACTGCGGGCACGGGCGAAACGGCCTATGTGGCGGTGCTGGACCAGGACGATGTGGTGTACGTGGCACGCAGCGGCACGCACCGGCACATGAACACGGGGTACATGCTGGGTTCGCGCGTTCAGGCGCATGTGACGGCTGCAGGCATCGTCATCATTGCCATGACGGGCCCCGCAGTTTGGGACGACTGGCTGGCCGCGCAGACGCTTAGGCCCTACACATCGCACACGGTGATGGACAAGGCGGAGTTGCGGCTGTGTCTTGAACGCGCCCGCGCGCAGGGCTGGTACATCTCGGAGCAACAACTGGAGATGAATTACCGGGGCATTGCCGTGCCGCTGTACGACCACAACGACAGTCTGGTGGGGGCGCTGAGCATCACCATGCCGATGAACAACGAGAGCAGCGAAGCGGCCATCAAGCGCGTGTTGCCTGTGCTGCAGGAGACGGCGCGCAGCATGCGGCCTATGCTCTGAGGGGTGGCTGGCTGCGCGGCGTTGAGGTGTGTGTTGCTCCTGGTGTGGATGGCCTGAGGTGTTGGCGACCAAGGCGTGTGCGCCCAGGGGCTGGCGCGCCTTACGAGGTGCCGAGAAGCGCAGGTGCCGTGGCTGCGCGCTTTAGCGCGCTTCGTAACTGACTTGCGGCAGATGTCCGACCGGAGCGTTTCGCAGAAACGCGTAGGGAGTTTCTGCCGCGTGGCCACGGCATCGAGCATCGCAGGGGAGCCGGTGCTGTGCACCGGTCGCCTCGTTGAAGCGCCAGCCCCTGGGCGCACACGCCTTGGCAGAAGCATTTTTGGAGCACCACCGGTGGCATTCCAGCGCTCTTGTTGGCTGCGGCAGCAAGCAAAGAATCAGCGCAACGCCTGCGCAGGCAGCAGCCGCAAAAGGTCGCTCAGCGCGTCGATGAAAGTCACCCGCGCATGGAACACCTCAGGCACCAACCGCGGCGGACACATCGCAAACACCTGCATCCCTGCCGCCACCCCAGCCGCAATGCCGGTGGCACTGTCTTCCACCACGGCACAACGCTCGGGCACAGCAACCAGCGCCTGCGCCGCATGCAGGAACAGCCCGGGCTCGGGCTTGAACATACCCACCTCATAGGCCGAAAACACCCTGTCGCCAAACAACGGTCGCAACCCGCACACCGCCAGCGTCAACTCCACCTTCTCGCGCGGGCCATTGGTGGCCACGCAATAAGGCACGGTCAAACGGCCAATCAACTCTGCCGCGCCAGGCATCGGGTCCAGCCCTTGCCGGAAACGCTCCGCCATGCCCTCGCGCGCCAGATCGACGAAGCGTTCCTCGAACACCGGGCCGGGCTGCCCGAGCCGCTCGGCAATCCAGGCCACCACCTCGGCCATGCGCACGCCACGGAAGCGGTCATGCGCCTCCTCCCGGGAGATGGCCAAACCGTGCTCCACGGCCAGGCGGTGGAGCACGTCCAAGCCCGGCGCTTCGCTGTCCACCAGCGTGCCGTCCGAATCAAATATCAGCGCGTCTATATGCATCAGGGCAGTTTACAGGCGTCCGTCCACCGTTCAGCTCTGCCCCACAGGCGCCTTGCCTGGCCGCCCGGGGATCATCGACAGCATGTGATCCGACACGCCGCCATCCACCACCAGGTTCATGCCGTTCACATAAGACGCGGCTTCGCTCGTCAGGTAGGCCACGGCCTGGCCGATGTCGTCGGGGCGGCCAATGCGTCCCAACGGCACCAGCGCCTCACGGCGGTGCAAGGTGTCTTCGTCCTGGTACACCGCTTCGGTCAGCGGCGTGCGGATCATGCCTGGGCACACACTGTTGGTGCGGATGCCGTCCGGCCCCCACTCCTGTGCCAACTGGCGGCACAGCATCACCAGTGCAGCCTTGGCGGGCGAATATGCGCCATACCCAGGGTGAGGGTGCAGGCCCGACATGGACGCCACTGCCGTGATGCTGCCGTGCGTGCGCATGAGCGACTCGCGCGCGGCGCGCGCCAGCAGCCAGACCGAGCGCGTGTTGAGATTGAAGGTAAGGACCCACTGCGCCACGGGCAGGTCGGCCAGGCGTCCAGGGCCGGACGCGCCAGCCACGCACACCAGGGCAGACAGGTCACCCCCTTCCGCCAAGGCCTGCGCCACCAAGGCGTCGCATTGGCCAGGGTCGGTCACATCACTGGCTACGCCATGCGCATGCACACCTGCGGCGCGCAGTTCGCCCACCAGCCGGTCCAGCTTTTCGCCAGGCCGGGAGCTGGCCACAGTCAGGCGCAGGCCGCGCCCCTCGCGGCGCGAGCGTTCGGCCAGAGTATGGCAAATGCCCAGACCAATACCGCCGGTGGCCCCGGTCACCAGTATGTGTTGCGTGTCTGCGGTGTTCATCAGTTCGCCTTCACCAGCTCAGGCACAGCCGTGAACAGGTCGGCCTCCAGCCCGTAGTCGGCCACCGAGAAGATC
>NZ_BAAGVK010000007.1:0-214555 GCF_054780915.1 Hydrogenophaga aquatica
GCGTGCACGGTGGTCATCAGCCCGCGCTTGATGCCCCACTTGTCGTTGAGCACCTTGGCCACCGGGGCCAGGCAGTTGGTGGTGCAGCTGGCGTTGCTGACGATGGCCTGCCCAGCGTACTTGTCGTGGTTGACGCCATAGACGAACATGGGCGTGTCGTCCTTGCTGGGGGCGGAGAGCACCACCTTCTTGGCGCCTGCGGCCAGGTGCTTCTCGGCGGTGGTCTTGTCCAGGAACAGGCCGGTGGATTCGATCACCACGTCGGCACCCACCTCGTTCCACTTGAGGTTGGCGGGATCGCGCTCCTGCGTCAGGCGGATCTTCCTGCCATTGACGACCAGGGTGGAGCCTTCGACGGCGACGCTGCCCTTGAAGCGGCCGTGCACGCTGTCGTAGGCGAGCATGTAGGCCAAATAGTCGGGCTCGAGCAGGTCGTTGATGCCCACGATCTCGATGTCGTCGGCGAAGTTCTGCACCGCCGCGCGAAACACCATGCGGCCGATGCGGCCGAATCCGTTGATGCCTACTTTGATGGTCATGATGAAGGTCTCCGTGTGTGAGGGTGTGGTGTGACTGGAGTTACATCGACATCTTAGTCAATAAGTAACATAGTTACAAGAATAGGGCGCGCTGTTCATGCCTTGAACTCTGGTTTCAATGCGGTTACGTAACTTTGGGCTGTGGTGGGCCAGGCGGGGCGTCAGGCCAGGTCCTGCTTGAGGAAGATGTCCTTGTCTGGGAAGAAGGCCGTGTGCAGGGGCAGCAGGGCGCCGCCGAGAGCGCGCGCGTGGCTGCCCACACGCCCGAGCATGATCCTGGGCACCTGTATGCCCGCGAGCCGGTGGCGCTCCAGGCCTTGGGATGTGGCGTCCGAAAGCTTTTTCAACAGGCCCGGCGACAGCGTGCCGTCGATGATCACGGCATCCAGGTCCAGCAGCGCCGTGGCGGACGTGGCCGCCATGGCCAGAGCTTCGCTGGCGTCGGCAACCCAGGTGCCCACGTCCTGTGCATGCTCTGCCGCCATGATGCCTTCGCTCATCACCAGCCGCGGGTCGTGTCCGCGCTGCATCAGGGCCCGTTCCAGCGGCCAGCCTGATGCGATCTCCAGCAACTGGGCGGCCACGCCTTTGCCTGCCAGTCCCAGCGGCATGGAGCCGATGGCCCCTGCGTTGCCGCGCGGGCCGTTGAGCAGGTGGCCCGACAGCACCAGCCCGCCGCCAACGAACGTGCCGACGAACACATACAGAAAGTTGGCGCACTGCTGGCCATGGCCTTGCAGCAGTTCCGCCGTGCAGGCAGCAATGGTGTCCCGGGCGAAGACGACCGGCAGGTCTGTCATGGCCTGCACCCGCTGCCGCAGGTCGATGCCTTGCCAGCGGGCCAGCACGGGGGCGGCGTCGGGGCCCAGCACGTCGGCCCATTGGTGCATGTCCAGCGGTGCAGTCAGGCCAAGGCCCACCACGCGGTGCCAATGGGCTGCCCAGTCCTGCTTCAGCTTGTCGAGCATGGTGCCGATGCGTGGCAGCAGCACCAGCGGGTCCGGATGATCGTAGTGAAAGGTGTCGTGCTGGCGGACGCGTCCCACGAAGTCGGCCACCAGCACTTCCAGGCTGCGCCGGCCCACCTGCACGCCCACGCTGAAGGCGCCGTCAGGGTTCAGCGCCAGAGGCACCGAAGGCTGGCCTATGCCACCCCGGATGCGGTCCTGCTTGACGAGCAGCCCGTCGTCCAGCAGGCGCTCGACGATGATCGAAACGGTCTGCTTGGAAAGCTGTGTCAGCCGCGAAAGCTCTGCCTTGGGTGTGGCGCCGTGCAGGCGCAAGGCCTGCAGGACGGTGCGCTCGTTGAACTGGCGCATGCCCTGGTGGTTGGAGCCGCGCACCTGCAAGGGCGTGTCGTCGGCGGGCAGCATGGCGGTGTTCATCGTCTCGGGTACCGGGTGGGGTTCAGGGCAGGATCACACCCTTGCAGAGTAACGCATTGCCAAAGGCGGTGACCTCGCCGCTTTGCACGATCAGGCTGGCGCCGTCCACGCGCCGATAGAACTCGTAGCGTTCCAGCGGCTCCACCTGCGATGCGTCGCGGCCTTCCATGTCACGCACAGTGTCAACGAAGGCCTGCTGGGCAGAGGTGCGCTTGCCCAAAGGCAGTTCGCTGTGCTGCATGTACGCGGCGGGCTGGGCCACGTCCACCGCGAGCGGGAACACGGACAGCACCGCCTGCGACACACGCTCCAGGCTGTGGCCGGGCAGGCGGATCACCGGCTTGCCCTTGGCCAGCCAGTCGGCGGTGAAATTGGCGTCTACCACGGCCACCCATTCGCCGTGGCCCATGGCGCACAGGTGTTTGAGCAGGTCCGGGGTGAGCAGGGGGTCGATACCCTTGAGCATGGTGGGGTGTGTCCGGTTGAAGTGGGGGTCAGTGGGCCAGGGCCTCGGCGGGGATCTGCTCGGCGGGCATGGCGCCAGTCATCACGGCCACCGTGTCGGACATGGAGATGTTCTTCGGGTTGAGCACGGCGATGCGCCTGCCCAGGCGGGCCACATGGATGCGGTCGGCGATCTCGAAGACGTGCGGCATGTTGTGCGAGATAAGCACCACGGGCAGGCCCTTGTCGCGCACGCGGCGGATCAGCTCCAGCACCATGTTGCCTTCCTTCACGCCCAGGGCGGCGGTGGGCTCGTCCATGATGACGACGTGGCGCGCGAATGCCGCGGCGCGTGACACCGACACGCACTGGCGCTGGCCGCCGGACAGCGTTTCCACCGCCTGCACCATGGAGCGGATGCCGACCTTGAGGTCCTGCATGCGTGCGATGCTCTCTTCCAGCATCTTCTTCTTGTCGACCATGCGCAGCACCTTGCCCAGGAAGCCAGGGCGCAACACCTCGCGGCCCAGGAACAGGTTTTCCGAGATGGTCATGGCGGGCGCCACGGCCAGGTCCTGGTAGACGGTTTCGATGCCGGCGCGGCGCGCGTCCATCGGGCTGCGGAAGTGCACGGGCTGGCCGTCCAGCCGGATCTCGCCCTCATCGGGGATGGTGGCGCCGGACAGGCACTTGATGAGCGAGGACTTGCCTGCGCCGTTGTCGCCGATGACGGCCAGGATCTCTCCCGCGCGCAGATCGAAGTCGGCGCCGTCGAGCGCGGTGACCTGGCCGTAGCGCTTCACCAGGCCGCGTGCCTGCATGACCAGGGGGGCTTGAGCGTTCATCAACGGGCTCCTTTGCGAGAAAGTTGGTCGGTGGCCACGGCCAGGATCACGAGGATGCCGGTCACCAGGATCTGGTAGACGGAGGACACGCCCATGAGGGTGAGCCCGTTGCGGAACACGCCGACGATGAGCGCGCCCACCAGGGTGCCCAGCACCACGCCGCGTCCGCCGAAGAGGCTGGTGCCGCCCAGCACCACGGCGGTGATGGCGTCCAGGTTCTCGGTTTGTCCAGCGTTCGGGTCGCCCGCGCCGGTACGCGCCACGCTCAGCAGCGAGGCGATGCCGTAGAACACGCCCGCCAGCACGTACACGCCCAGCAGCACCTTGTCGGTGGCAATGCCGGTCAGCCGCGTGGCCTCGGGGTTGTTGCCCACGGCGTACACGTGGCGGCCGGGCTGTGTTTCGCGCAGGGCGAACCAGGTGATGAAGTACAGCCCCAGCATCAGCAGCACGCCGTAGGCCACGGCGGTGTCGCCAAAGCGCATGGTGTTGCCCAGCCAGGTCATGCCGTCTGGGATGTCGGTGATGGTCTGCGACGACGAATACAGCTGGGTGATGGCAAAGGCGATGTTGAGCGTGCCCAGCGTGACGATGAAGGGAGGCAGCTTGATCTTGGTGACCAGCAGGCCGTTGAGCAGGCCGAACAGCGTGGTCACGGCAATGCCGCAGGCAATGGCAACGGGGGCGGGCAGGCCGAAGTCGGCGGCCACCTTGGTCATGACGATGCTTCCCAGCGCCATCACCATGCCGCAACTCAGGTCAATGCCCGCGGTGAGGATGATGAGCGTCTGGCCGATGGCGATGACGCCCACGACCATGACCTGCTGCAGGATGAGGGAGAAGTTCTGCGCGGACAGGAAGCGGTCGCTCTGCGTGGCGAAAAAGGCGCAGGCGATCAGCAGCGCAATGAATGGCCCCAGCGTGGCAATGGGGGGCAGTTTGGAGGCGAATGTGTTCATGGCGGGTGTCCGGGCAGACGGAGGGGTTAGACACTCGGGCGGGCGGCGCAGCCCGGCTGGCACTGGCGTGCCGGACTGCGCCGCTGCGCGGCTGCTTACTTCTTGCCCCAGCACAGGTCGGTGCCGGTCTTGACGTCCTTGCTGTCAACGCCAGGCAGGGCCTTGGCGGCAATCAGGGTCACGCCGGTGTCGGTGTAGCCGCTCACCTTCTTGCCGCTCTTGGCGTATTCCACACCCGCGGCCACACCCATGGCGGCCATGCGCAGCGGGTACTGCTGGCTGGTTGCGGCGATCACGCCCTTGCCCACGTTGGCCACGCCTTCGCAACCGCCGTCCACCGAGACGATGACCACGTCCTTCTCCTTGCCTGCGGCCTTGAGCGCGTTGTAGGCACCGGCGGCTGCCGGTTCGTTGATGGTGTAGACGAGGTTGATGTTGGGGTTCTTCTGCAGGCAGTTCTCCATGCCGGTCTGGCCCTTGGCGCGGTCGCCGAAGCTGTCGGCCATGCACACCACCTCGGCAGGCTTGGCCAGTTCATTGCTCTTGGCGTCCAGCGACTGCAGGCCAAAGCCTTTGAGGAAGCCGTTGTGACGCTGCGCACCCACCGGGTGGCCGGGGAACAGGTCCAGCGTGGCGATCACGGGGGCCTTGCCGCCCAGGGCAGCCTTGGCGTAGGCGCCGATCAGTTCCCCCGCCTTGTAGTTGTTGGTGGCGAACAGGGCGTCGGTGGCGTTCTCGGGGTCGGCCGGGCTGTCCAGCGCGATCACCATCACGCCCTGTGCCTGTGCCTTCTTGATGGCGGGCACGATGGCCTTGGAGTCGCTCGGGGTGATGAGGATGGTCTTGGCACCGGCGGCGATCATGTTTTCCATGGCGGTCACCTGGCCGGCGTTGTCGCCGTCGGACTTGCCCGCACCGCTGAGCAGCTTGGCGCCCAGCTTCTTGGCCTCGGCCTCGGCGCCTTCCTTCATCTTCACGAAGAAGGGGTTGGTCTCTGTCTTGGTGATCAGACCGATGACGGGCTGGGCGGCGCAGACGCCAGTGAACGCGGTGGCAGCGGCGGCCAGCAGGCCCAGGCGGAACTTGGATGCGACTGACATGGTGTCTCCTCTGGAGGAATTTCGACGGTGTTTGCGGCCAACGCCCCATGCGTCGGTCCGTGGGTTGGATTTTGTGCAAGCGGATAAATTAAATCAATGAGATTTACTTAGTGCTTTCCCTAATCCCCGGTAAAAGGGCTTGGGGTGACACTAGCCGCCATGACACTTCCTATCCTCATCCTTGGTGAAGCCCTGATGGACTGCGTGATGCAGCCTGATGGCAGCCTGCTGCCCCTGCAGGGTGGCAGCCCCTACAACCTCACGCGCGCCGCTGCGCGGCAGGGCGCGCGTGTGGGTTACCTGTGCCCGTTCTCGCAGGACCTGTTCGGCCAGCAGCTCAAAGCCACCTTGCAGGCCGACGGCGCCCAGGCGCTGATGCCCGACAGCCCGAATCCCACTTCGCTGGCCGTGGTGACGCTGCGCGACGGCCAGCCCAGTTACGGTTTCTACCGTGAAGGCATTGCCGACCGCGACTACACGCCCGAAGCGGTGCTGGAGCGCCTGCGCGAATGGCCGCCCGGTGTGCTGCACAGCGGCTCGTTGGTGCTCATGCCGCCCGACCACCACAAGGCCGTGGCGGTGCTGCAGGGTGCGCGCGAGATGGGCTGGACCATCAGCGTGGACGTGAATCTGCGCCCGCGCATGGCGCGCGACCTGGACGAGTACCGGCGGGCCGTTTGGCAGGCCGTGGCACTGGCCGACTGGGTAAAGGCCAGCGAAGAGGATCTGGAGGTGCTGGGTCTGCCCGGACTGACGATGGACGAGGCCCCCCAAGCGGTGGAGCGTTTCACCCGCCTGGGGGCAAGCCGGGTGGCCATCACCTTCGGTAGCGCGGGGGCGTGCCTGCAGGTGCAGGGGCGGCTGGCGCGCGCCCAGGCACCCGCCGTGGCGCTGGTGGACACCGTGGGTGCCGGAGACACGTTCTGGGGGGCGTGCCTGGCCGACTGGGCCACCCGCCCGGAACGTGCGCCTGAACGCGCGGACGATACCTTGCGCCGTGCCATGACGGCCGCCGCCATCAACTGCGAGCGCAAGGGTTGCCAGCCCCCCACGCTGGCAGAAACACTGGCAGGCTTGAGCAGGTTGGGGTAACACGGTTACTTTTCTGTTGAAAATCCGAAGTAACCAAATTACAATTCGCGGGCTTCTCCATTTCTTCTTCCCATGAACGAAAACCACACCCCTCCTCTGGACATCGTGATCTTCGGCGGTGCAGGCGACCTGTCCTGGCGCAAGCTGCTGCCCGCGCTCTACATGGCGCATGCCCACGGGCGCCTGCCGGCGGGTTGCCGCATCATCGGGGTGGGGCGCCAGGAGTGGTCGCGTGAGGCCTATGTGGCGTTCATCAACGAACATTCCCCGTCGTACATCGCCAAGGACGCACTGCGCCCCGATGTGTGGGAAGACTTTCTGCGCCGTCTCGATTACGTGCGCATGGACGCGACCGCTGCCGGGGATTACCAGCACCTGGCAGCCATCTGCACGTCTGGCTCCACCAAGGTGTTCTACCTGGCCACCGCGCCCAGCCTGTTCACGCACATCTGCCAGCACCTCAACGATGCAGGTCTGATCCGCGACGACTCGCGCGTGGTGCTGGAAAAGCCGCTGGGGCACGACCTGCCGTCTGCGCAGGTCATCAACCAGGCGGTGGCGCGGCACTTCAAGGAACACCAGATCTACCGGATCGACCACTACCTGGGCAAGGAAACGGTGCAGAACCTCATGGTGCTGCGCTTTGGCAACGCCATCTTCGAACCGTTGTGGCGCGCGCCGTACATTAAGAGCGTGCAGATCACCGTGGCCGAAACCGTGGGTGTTGGCAGCCGCGCGGGCTTCTACGACCAGACCGGCGCCATGCGCGACATGGTGCAGAACCACCTGCTGCAACTGCTGTGCATCGTCGCCATGGAGCCGCCCATTTCACTCGACCCCGACGACGTGCGCGACGAAAAGCTCAAGGTGCTGCGCTCGCTGCAGCGCATGAACCTGGCCGAAATCCGCCAGCACACGGTGCGTGGACAGTACATCGAAGGGGCGGTCACGGGCGAATCGGTGCCCGGCTACCTGGAAGAAGAAAACGTTCCGCCGGAAAGCCAGACCGAAACCTTTGTGGCGCTGCGCACGCAGGTCAACAACGCGCGTTGGGCGGGTGTGCCCTTCTTCCTGCGCACCGGCAAGCGCATGCAGACGCGCCGCTCGCAGATCATCATCGACTTTGCCCAGCCGCCGTTCTCCATCTTCGCCGGGCAATCCAATTCGTCTGACATGTCGCAGCCCAACCGGCTCATCATCACGCTGCAGCCCGAAGAGTCGATCCAGCTGCAGATGATGGCCAAGCAGCCTGGCTCGGGCATGAACATGAAACCCGTGTTCCTGAACCTGGACCTGGAGTCCGCGCTGGCAGGCCGCCGTGCCGAGGCCTACGAACGCCTGCTGGTGGACGTGGTGAAGGGCCGCCTGACGCACTTCATGCGCCGCGACGAACTGGAAGCCGCCTGGCGCTGGGCCGATCCCATCCTGGAAGGCTGGAAGCAACTGGGCGACCGGCCCCGCCCTTATGTGGCGGGCACCTGGGGGCCTGCAGCCTCGTCGGCACTGATGGCGCGCGAGGGCGGCACCTGGTTCGAGGAAGCGTGATGACTGCCGTGTCACCTGCCTGCGCCGTGGACGAACGCCGGTTTGCGACGCCACAGGCACAGGCCGAGGCTCTGGCCGCCGCCGTGGCCAGCCAGCTCGGTCAAGCCGTGTCCGCACGCGGCGCGGCCAGCCTGGCCGTGTCGGGCGGCCGTTCCCCTATCGCGTTCTTTGAACACCTGCGCGTGCAGCCGCTGCCCTGGAAAAACGTGACCGTGACCCTGGTGGACGAGCGCTGCGTGCCCGGCTCGCACGCCGACAGCAACGCCCGCCTGGTGCGGGAGCACCTGATGCAGGACGGGGCAGCCGACGCCACCTTCATCGACTGGCTCGAGGGCGTCGAAGAACCCGAGAGCCTGACGCCTTCCGCCCTGGTGGACGAGGCGCAGGCCCGCCTGCAAGGCCTGCCCTGGCCCCTGGACGTGGCGGTGCTGGGCATGGGCGAGGACGGCCACACTGCGTCCTGGTTTCCCGACAGTCCGGGCCTGGCCGTGGCCCTGGCCGCCAGTGCGCCGCTCACCTGGGTGCGTCCCGCGCAGGCGCCGCACCTGCGCCTCACCCTCACGCTAAATGCCTTGCTGGCTTGCCGCCAGCGCCACCTGTCCATTGCCGGGCAGGTCAAAAAACAGGTGTTTGCCGCCGCCCGCCAGGGCGTGGCCACCGACAAACCCATCCACACCCTGTTGGCGCGCGCCAGTTCGCTGCAGGCCTGGATTTCCGATTGAGACCGTTGCCATGACTACCTTTGCACATACCCCCATTTCCGACGTGTTGCGCCGGGTGACCGAGCGCATCGTCGAGCGCAGCCGTGAGACCCGCGCCGCCTACCTGCGCACCACGGCCGCCGCGCGCAAGCCCGGCCCCTACCGCGCAGGCATGGGCTGTGCCAACGCCGCACACGCCTTTGCCGCCATGCCTGCCAGCGACAAGCTGATGCTGCGCGAAGAGCGCCAGCCCAACATCGGCATCGTCAACGCCTACAACGACATGCTCTCGGCACACCAGCCCTACGAGCACTACCCGCAGAAGCTGCGCGAGGCCGCGCGCGCGCTGGGCGCCACGGCCCAGGTGGCCGCCGGTGTGCCCGCCATGTGCGATGGCGTCACCCAAGGCTACGAGGGCATGGAGATGTCGCTGTTCTCGCGCGACGTCATCGCCATGGCCACGGCGGTGGGCCTGTCGCACAACGTGTTCGACGGCGCCTTGCTGCTGGGCATCTGCGACAAGATCGTGCCGGGCCTGCTGATTGGTGCGCTTCAGTTCGGCCACCTGCCCGTGGTGTTCGTGCCGTCCGGCCCCATGACCTCGGGCCTGTCGAACGACGAAAAAGCCAAGGTGCGCCAGCTCTACGCCCAAGGCAAGGTGGACCGCGCTGCGCTGCTGGCGGCCGAAGAAGCGGCCTACCACGGTGCGGGTACCTGTACCTTCTACGGCACCGCCAACTCCAACCAGATGCTGCTGGAGGTGATGGGGCTGCAACTGCCGGGTTCTTCCTTCGTGAACCCGGGCACGCCGCTGCGCGAGGCCCTCACACAGCATGCCGTGGAGCGCGTGCTGCGCCTGCGCGAAGGCGCTGATGCCGCTTCCATCGCCGACATCGTGGACGAGAAAGCGATCGTCAACGGCATCGTCGGGCTGCTGGCCACGGGCGGCTCCACCAACCACACCATCCACCTGGTCGCCATCGCTCGTGCAGCGGGCATCATCATCGACTGGGATGACTTCTCGGAACTGTCCGATGCCGTGCCGCTGCTGGCGCGCGTGTACCCCAACGGCAAGGCCGACGTGAACCACTTCCACGCTGCCGGCGGCATGGGTTTCCTCATCGACCAGCTGCTGAGCGCTGGCCTGCTGCACGGCGACGTGCGTACCATCGCCGGGCCGGGCCTGCAGAACTTTGCGCAGGAACCGTGGCTGGACAACGGCACGCTGGCCTGGCGCGCCGCGCCAGCTGCGTCGGGTGACGAGTCGGTGCTGCGCCCGGTCAGCAACCCCTTCAGCCGTGACGGGGGTCTCAAACGCCTGCAGGGCAACCTGGGGCGTTCGGTGGTCAAGGTCTCGGCCGTCAAGCCCGAGCACCGCCGCGTGCACGCCCCCGCCGTGGTGGTGGAAAGCCAGCAGGCTCTGAGCGACCTGTACAAGCAGGGCGCGCTCAACCGCGACTTCGTGGCCGTGGTGCGCTTCCAGGGGCCGCAGGCCAACGGCATGCCCGAGCTGCACAAGCTCACGCCCATCCTGGGCATTCTGCAGGACCAGGGCTTCAAAGTGGCGCTGGTCACCGACGGGCGCATGTCTGGCGCTTCGGGCAAGGTGCCCGCAGCCATCCACGTCAGCCCCGAGGCCCTGCAGGGCGGCAACATCGCCAAGGTGCGCGACGGCGACATGGTCCTGCTCGATTGCGAGGCCGGTGTGTTGCAGCTCGAAGTGTCCGACGAGGAACTCGCCAGCCGCAGCGCATCGCAACCCGATCTGTCAGGCAACGAGCACGGCATGGGCCGCGAACTGTTCGCCCTGTTCCGCCGCAACGCAGGCCTGGCCGAGCGCGGCGGCTCGCCCCTCTTCGGCAACCATTGATATCCTCCCTGCCCAAATCATGAGTCACATTGCATCCCAAACCCTTCCCGCCAGCCTGCCGGTCTTCCGCTCGCGCGTCGTACCCGTGGTCGTCGTCAGCGATCCGGCCCAGGCGGTTCCCATGGCCCAGGCTTTGCTGGCCGGTGGCGTGGACGTCATCGAAATCACCCTGCGCTCCGACGCCGCGCTGGCGGCCATCGAGGCCGTGGCCCGCGAGGTGCCCGGCATGGTCGTGGGCGCTGGCACGGTGACCCGTGCCGACGAGGTGAACCGCGTGCGTGACGCCGGTGCGCGCTTCGCGCTGTCACCAGGCTACACACCCGCGCTGCTGCAGCGCGTGAAGGAAGTGGGCCTGCCCTTCATTCCCGGTGTGGGCTCGCCCAGCGAAGCCATGGCCGCCCGCGACGAAGGCTTCACGCTGATGAAATGTTTTCCCGCCGCGCAATTGGGTGGTGTGGAAGTCCTCAAGGCGTGGGGCGGCCCGCTGCCCGATCTGCGCTTCTGCCCCACCGGGGGCGTGACGCCCGCCAACCTGGGCAAGTTCCTGGCGCTGCCCAACGTGCCCATGGCCGGGGGCTCCTGGCTCACGCCCGCCGCGCTGGTGAAGGCTGGCGACTGGGCTGGCATCACTCGCCTGGCCGCCGAAGCCATGGCACTGGCCGCCGCCGTCTGACCGCATAACGCTCTTTTGCAAGTCATCATGTCCACTTTCAAGCTTCCGCAGCAGCGCGCCAGCTGGCAACGTCTGCAAGCGCTCGCACAGCAACCCCAACCCCACCTGCGCGAGCTGCTTGCCGCTGGTGAGGACGCACGCCATGCCAGCCTGCAGGTCGAAGCCGCTGGCCTGCGCATGGATGCCAGCCGCCAGCCGGTCACCCCTGAGGTGTTGCAGGCCCTGCTGGCCCTGGCCGAAGAGAGTGGTGTGATGGCTTACGCCGATGCGCAACGCAAGGGCGAGCACATCAACGCCACCGAAGACCGCGCCGTGCTGCACGTGGCATTGCGCGGTTGCCAGATGGCCAACCCGCCCTGGGGCGAAGCCGTGTCGAAAGAGGTGTGTGCCGAGCTGGACCGCTTCCTCGACGCGGCCGAACGCATCCGTGACGGGCGCTGGCGCGGCGCCACTGGGCGGCGCATCACCAACGTCATCAACATCGGCATCGGCGGCTCCGACCTGGGGCCGCGCATGGCGGTGCAGGCGCTCGACGCCTACGCCGATCAGGACGTGCGCGTGCATTTCGTCTCCAACCCCGATGCCTGGGCCCTGCACGGCACGCTGCGCTGGCTCAAGCCCGAGCAGACGCTCTTCATCGTGCAGAGCAAGACCTTCACCACGCAAGAGACCATGACCCTGGCCGCGTCGGTGAAGCGTTGGCTGGCCGACCACGGTCTGGTCACCCCCGAGCAGCAGGCGCCGCACCTGATCGCGGTGACGGCGTCGCCTGCCATCTCGGCTGCGCAGGGCTACCTGCCGGAAAACACCTTTGGCTTCTGGGACTGGGTGGGCGGCCGCTACTCCGTGTGGTCGGCCATCGGTCTGCCGCTGGCCATCGCCATCGGTGCCGAGCACTTCCGCGCCTTCCTGGACGGCGGCCACGAGATGGACCGGCATTTCTGGACCGCTCCGCCCGAAAAAAACATGCCGCTGCTGATGGCGCTGCTGGGCGTTTGGAACCGCAATTTCCTTGACTGCCCCACGCACCTCATCGCCTCCTACGCCAGCCGCCTGTTCCACTTCGCGCGCTTCCTGCAGCAGCTCGACATGGAATCCAACGGCAAATCCACTCACGTGGATGGCAGCGCCGTGTCGGTGGGCACCGGCCCCATCGTCTGGGGCGGTCTGGGCATCGAAGGGCAGCACGCCTATTTCCAGCTGCTGCACCAAGGCCAGCACCGCGTGCCGGTGGACTTCATTGGCGTGGAAACCGAAGACACCCCGCTGCCGCTGGCCGCCGAACACCACCGCGTGGCGCTGCTCAACCTGCGGGCACAGGCGCAAGCCCTGGCGTTGGGGCGCGACGAGCCCGCCACCGTGGCCGAGTTGCGCGCCAACGGCCTGAGCGAAGAACGCATCAACGAACTGCTGCCTCACCGCACCTTCCGCGGCAACGTGCCCAGCACCACCTTCTGGCTGCGCGAACTCACCCCCCGCACCCTGGGTGCCATGGTGGCGCTGTACGAACACAAGGTGTTCTGCCAGGCTGCGCTGTGGGGTATCCACGCCTACGACCAGTGGGGAGTGGAGCTGGGCAAGACCATGGCCAAGGCCATGGAAGCGGCCGCCTGATACCCGGCATACGGGACAATGCCTTTCTTTTCATCAACCCTCCCTTAGCCCTCGCCATGCCACGACGCCCCGCCGCCGCGCCCGACAAGGACCAGCCCCTCATCAACGACATCCGCCTGCTCGGCCGCCTGCTGGGCGATGTCATTCGCGAACACGAGGGCGTGGCGATTTACGAGCTGATCGAGCAGATCCGCCAGCTCTCGGTGGCCTACCGCCGCCAGGCCGACCACGCCGCCGACCGCCAGCTCAAGAAGCTCCTCAAGGGGCTGACCGACGACCAGGCGGTGAGCGTGATCCGTGCGTTCACCTACTTCAGCCACCTGGCCAACCTGGCTGAGGACCGGCACCACATCCGCCGCCGCGAGGTGCACGAGCGCGCAGGCAGTGTGCAGGAAGGCAGCCTGGCCCACACCTGGGAGCGCATGCACCGCGCGGGCGTGTCCGCCGACCGCATCGGCGAGACGCTGGCGCACGGCCATGTCTCGCCCGTGCTCACGGCCCACCCCACTGAAGTGCAGCGCAAGAGCATCCTGGACGCCGAGCGCGCCATCGCGCGCCTGCTGGCCGAACGCGATGCCATCCACGCCAGCGCCGAGGCTGGCGGTGCCAAGCGCGACCACCTGCTCAACCGCGAGCTGGCCGCCAACGAAGCGCAGATGCGCGCGCGCATCACCCAGCTGTGGCACACCCGGCTGTTGCGCTTCACCAAGCTCACCGTGGCCGACGAGATCGAGAACGCGCTCACCTACTACCAGAACACCTTTCTGCCGGAAATTCCGCGTATCTATGCCGATATCGAAGCCGCGCTGCAAGGCCGCCACGTGGCGCCCTTCCTGCGCATGGGGCAGTGGATTGGCGGTGACCGCGACGGCAACCCCAACGTGACGGCCGAGACCCTGCGTCTGGCACTGCGCTGGCAGGCCGACGTGGCCCTGCGCCACTGCCTCACGCAGGTCCACCTGCTGGGGGCTGAGCTGTCGCTGTCGGCCATGCTGATCCCTGTGCCCCAAGCGATGCAGGCCCTGGCCGAGCGTTCGCCCGACACCAACGAGCACCGTCAGGACGAGCCCTACCGCCGCGCGCTCACGGGCATCTACGCGCGCCTGGCCGCCACGCTGCACGAGCTGACTGGCGGCGAGGCCGCGCGCCACGCCGTGGCACCTCAAGACCCGTATGCCAGCGCCGACGAATTGCTCGAAGACCTGCGCACCATCGACGCGGCCTTGGCAGAGCAGGGCTGCGAAGCGCTGGCCATCCAGCGCCTGCGCCCGCTCATCCGCACGGTGGAGGTGTTCGGCTTTCACCTGGCCACGGTGGACTTGCGCCAAAGCTCCGACCAGCACGAACTGGCCGTGGCCGACCTGCTGGCCACTGCGCGCATCGAGCCCGGCTACAGCGCACTGGACGAAAACGCCAAGCAGCAGTTGCTGCTGCGCCTGCTCAACGACGCGCGTCCGCTGCGAGTGATTGACGCGCAGTACACCGCCCACACGCTCAGCGAGCTGGCCATCTTCGAGACCGCGCGCGAGATGCGCCAGCGCTACGGCAAGGCCGCCATTCGTCACGCCATCATCAGCCACACCGAAACGGTGAGCGACTTGCTGGAAGTGCTGCTGCTGCAAAAGGAAGTGGGCCTGATGCACGGCACGCTGGACCACGACGCCTGCGCCGAGCTGATCGTGGTGCCGCTGTTCGAGACCATCGAAGACCTGCGCAACGCGGCCAGCATCATGGACGCCTTCTACCGCCTGCCCGGCGTGGGCGCCCTGGTCCAGCGCAGCGGCGCCGAGCAGGACATCATGCTTGGCTACTCCGACAGCAACAAGGACGGCGGCATCTTCACCAGCAACTGGGAGCTGTACCGTGCCGAGGTGGCGCTGGTGGCCCTGTTCGACCAGCTCTCTCACGACCTGGGCTTCCCCATCCAGATGCGCATGTTCCACGGCCGTGGCGGCACGGTGGGGCGTGGCGGCGGCCCGAGCTACCAGGCCATCCTGGCGCAGCCTGCGGGCACCGTGCGCGGCCAGATCCGCCTGACCGAACAGGGTGAGGTCATCGGCTCCAAGTACGCCAACCCCGACATTGGCCGACGCAATCTGGAAACGCTGGTGGCCGCCACGCTGGAAGCCACGCTGCTGCCGCCCACCAAGCCTGTGCCTGTCAAATACCTGCAGGCCGCCGACACGCTCTCGCGTGCCAGCATGGCCGCCTACCGCGCGCTGGTGTACGAGACCCCCGGCTTTACCGACTACTTCTTCAACGCCACGCCCATCCGCGAAATCGCCGAACTCAACATCGGTTCGCGCCCCGCGTCGCGCAAGGCCACGCGCGCCATCGAAGACCTGCGTGCCATTCCCTGGGGCTTCAGCTGGGGCCAGTGCCGCGTCACGCTCCCGGGCTGGTACGGCCTGGGCAGCGCGGTCCAGGGCCTCATGAAGGACATGGGTGAGCAGAAGGCTACCGAGCTGCTGCAGCAGATGCACCGCAAGTGGCCCTTCTTCCAGGCGCTGCTGTCGAACATGGACATGGTGCTGGCCAAGAGCGACCTGTCGCTGGCCGCGCGCTACGCCGACCTAGTGCCCGACGGCAAGCTGCGCAAGAAGGTCTTTGCCATGATCGAGGCCGAATGGCACCGCACCCACGAAGCCCTGGAACGCATCACCGGGGCCGAGGTGCGGCTGGCCAACAACCGTGCGCTGGCGCGCTCCATCGAGCACCGCTTCCCCTACATCGACCCGCTGCACCACCTGCAGGTCGAGCTCATCAGCCGCTACCGCGCGGGCAGCCAGGAAGAAAAGGTCAAGCGCGGCATCCACATCTCCATCAACGGCATTGCTGCAGGACTGCGCAACACCGGTTAAAGGGTTTGACCATGCTCGACCGCATCGAGGCTTCCCTGTCCACCCTGCCGGCCGCTGAACAGCGTGTCGCCAGGCTGGTGCTGAAGAACCCCCGGCAGTTCTCGCAACTGCCGGTGGGCGAACTGGCCGCCATGGCGCACGTGAGCAAGCCCACCGTGGTGCGCTTCTGCCGCAGCATGGGCTACGACGGCCTGAGCGACTTCAAGCTCAAGCTGGCGGGCACGGTGAGCGAAGGCGTGCCCTATATCCACCGCAGCGTGGACGCGCAGGACAAGGTGCCCGATGTGGCGGTCAAGGTCATCGACAACGCGGTCGCCGCGTTCCTGAAGTACCGCAACGAGTCCTCCAACGTGGCCATCGGCAAGGTGGTGGATGCGTTGGAGAAGGCCTACCGCGACGGGCGCCGCATCGAGTTCTATGGCGTGGGCAACTCCGGCATCGTGGCGCAGGACGCGCAGCACAAGTTCTTCCGCCTGGGCGTGCACTCCGTGGCCTACAGCGACGGCCACATGCAGGTCATGAGCGCGGCGCTGCTCAAGCCGGGTGACGTCGCCATCATCATCTCCAACTCCGGCCGCACGCGCGATCTGATCGACGCCGCCGACATTGCGCGCAAGCACGGCGCCACCACCGTGGCCATCACCGCCACGCGCACGCCGCTGGCCCTGACGACCGACCTGCACCTGGCCGCCGACCACACCGAGTTCTACGACCAGTACATCCCCATGACATCGCGCCTGCTGCATCTGCTGGTGATCGACATCCTGGCCACCTGCCTGGCACTGCGCATCGGCACGTCCACCCTGCAGCCGCTGCTGCGCGAGATGAAGACCAACCTGCAGAACAAGCGCTACGCCTGACTTTTCCGACAAGATGACCCGTTCCGACGATTCCCTGCCACGCCTGCTCGCCGACGTGGGCGGCACCAACGCACGCTTTGCGTGGCAAGCCGGCCCTGGCGCGCCCATCGAGGCGCAGCGCACGCTGCCCTGCGCCGACTACCCCACCATCGACGCCGCTATCCAGGCCTACCTGAGCGGGCTGGACCGCCCGCGCCCGCAGCTGGGCGCCATCGCCATCGCAAATCCCGTCACGGGCGACCAGGTGCGCATGACCAACCACCACTGGTCGTTCTCCATCGAGGCGCTGCGCCAGTCCGTCGGGTTGCAACACCTGTCGGTGCTCAACGATTTCACTGCGCTGGCGCTGGCCTTGCCGGGCCTGCCCGCCAGCGACAAGCGTCAGGTGGGCGGCAACGCACCCATGGCGGGAGCGGCCATCGGCCTCATCGGTCCGGGCACGGGGCTGGGCGTTTCCGGTCTGCTGCCCGACGGGCGCGGCGGCTGGGTGCCGTTGCAGGGCGAGGGCGGGCATGTCACGCTGGCTGCCATCACGCAGCGCGAGCAGGTGGTGGTGGACTGGCTCGCCAGCCAGCACGGCCACGTGTCAGCGGAGCGAGCCGTCAGCGGCATGGGGCTGGTGGACATTCACCGCGCGCTGTGTGTGGCCGATGCCGCCCCCAGCCAGTCACTCAGCGCCGCGCAGATCAGCGAAGCCGCGCGGGCGGGCGACGCCCGCTGCGCCGAGGCGCTGGCCATGATGTGCGCCTTCCTGGGCACCGTGGCGGGCAACCTGGCGCTCACACTGGGCGCCAAGGGTGGCATCTACATCGGCGGCGGCATCGTGCCTCGCCTGGGGTCGTGGTTCGATGGCACGGCCTTCCGCGAGCGTTTCGAGTCCAAGGGGCGCTTTCGCGGCTACCTCGCAGACATCCCCGTGTGGGTCATCACCGCCACCCAGTCGCCTGCGCTGGCAGGCACGGCCTGTGTGCTCGACAGCCGCGCTGCGGGCCGGTGAGTCGGCCCTCTCGCAACGCGCTGTGGTGTTTTTGCCGAATACCATTGGGGGTATGCGGGTGGCTTGACCTGTGTCAAGGCAAGCCAGGGCCTGCCTGTTCAGACTGAGGGGCTTCCAGTCTTTACAGGATGACCCATGAGCACGTTCGATCACGCAGGCCTGATGCAGGACATCAACGAATGCCTGGCCCCGTTCCGCAAGGCCCAGAGCGAAGCCATGCGCGGCTTCTCGCAACTGGCGCAGGCCTCCATGGCAGAAGGTGCCATCAGTGCCAAGCACAAGGAGCTGATCGCACTGGCCATCGGCGTGAGCCAGCGCTGCTCGGGCTGCATCGGCTTTCACGTCAAGGCACTGCACCGCCTAGGGGCGACGCGTACCGAGCTGGAAGAGATGCTTGCGGTGTGCGTCTACATGGGGGGCGGGCCGGCCCTCATGTACACCGCCGAAGCCCTCAAGGCATGGGATGTGATCGAGGCGGCCAGGGCCTGAGCGTCAGCGCCGCAGTTTCTGTGCGCCCGTTACCGCCGCCAGCAGCAGCGCACCGGCTGCCACACCCAGGGTGGCTCCGGCGGCCGTGCTGAAGATGGCCTGGGTCCAGCCGCCAAAGGCGGCCGCCCAGCCCTCGACCGCATGCGCCAAGGCGGGCCAGCCGTGCAGCAGGATGCCACCTCCCACCATGAACATGGCGGCCGTGCCCACCACGGAAAGGCTCTTCATCAACCAGGGGGCGGTTTGCAGCAGCCCCTTGCCCAAGGCACTCTTCCAGCGTTGCCCGCTGCCCAGCAGGTGCAGGCCCAGATCGTCCAGCTTCACGATGCCTGCCACCAGCCCGTAGACGCCTGCTGTCATCAGCAGCGAGATGCCTGCGAGCACGGCTACCCGCTGCCCCAGCGCAGCGTCTGCCACCGCCCCCAGGGTGATCACCACGATCTCGGCAGACAGGATGAAATCGGTGCGCACGGCGCCCCTGATCTTGTCTTTCTCGAAAGCCACCAGGTCCACCGCCGGATCGGCCAGGGCCTGCAAGGTCTGCTGGTGCTTGGCGGCGTCCTCCGGCGCGGCGTGCAGGAACCTGTGCGCCAGTTTCTCAAAGCCTTCGTAGCAGAGGAAGGCGCCTCCCAGCATCAGCAGCGGCGTGATGGCCCAGGGCGCCAACCAGCTGATCAGCAAGGCGGCCGGCACCAGGATGGCCTTGTTCACCAGCGAGCCTTTGGCCACCGCCCATACCACGGGCAGCTCCCTGTCGGCGCGTACGCCGGTCACCTGCTGGGCATTCAGGGCCAGGTCGTCGCCCAGCACGCCAGCGGTTTTTCGCGCCGCCAGCTTGGTCATGGCGGCCACGTCGTCCAGGACGGAGGCGATGTCGTCGATCAGCGCGAGGAGGGTGGTGGCAGCCATGGTGTGCGAGGCGTGTGACAGCAAGGGAATGTCCATGGTTGTACCAGAACGAAAGCAGTCAAACTGCTGGTAACCGGGTTACATTAAGGCGCTCGGCCAAGGCCGGTGGAACCTATGCAACCCATGGCACCTGAAACGTTCTCCTCAGACGAACTGGCGCAGCGCCTGCAGGCCCTTTTGACGGGTGGCCAGCGCCGCCTGCTGGGCTTGGTGGGGCCGCCCGGCGCGGGCAAGTCCACGCTGGCCGAGCAGCTGCTCGACCGCTTCGGGCCGCAGGCCCAGGTGGTGCCCATGGACGGCTTCCACCTGGCGCAGGTTGAACTGGAGCGGCTGGGCAGGGCCCACCGCAAGGGAGCCCCCGACACCTTCGACGCACACGGTTACGTGGCCTTGTTGCGGCGGCTGCGCCAGCAGGCGCCGGATGAAGTGATCTATGCCCCGGCCTTCCGGCGCGAAATCGAGGAACCCGTGGCAGGCGCCATCGCCGTACAGCCTCAGACCCGGCTGATCATCACCGAAGGCAACTACCTGTTGCTCGACACCTTTCCCTGGAACTGCGTTGCCGCCTGCCTCGACGAGGTCTGGTACGTCGACGTGGACGACAACCTGCGCAGGCAGCGGCTGGCCGACCGGCATGTGCGGTTCGGCCGCACGCCGCAGGCCGCTCAGGCCTGGGTGGCGCAGACCGACGAACCCAATGCCCGCCTCATCGAGCAGTGCAGGCTGCGCGCCCATGCCGTCTGCCGCCTGTGACAACGCCCATTGCCCATAGCCAAGACCATGAGTTCACTGCCCCCCGCCAACTTTGAAAGCCGGCATTTCCTGACCGCTCACGTGGACGACACCTTGGGGTTCTACGAACGGTCGGCCTACGACCCCGAAGGGGGCTTCTTCCACTACTTCCTGGACGATGGCACCGTCTACAACCGGGGGCACCGCCACCTGGTCAGTGCCACGCGTTTTGTCTTCAACTGGTGCCAGGCCTGGCGGCACACGGGCTGCGCCACCTGGCGTGACTGGGCGCGCCATGCCCTGGCGCACCTGGAGTCCTTCCGTCGGCCGGCAGGCCACCCTGGCGCGGGCCTGTACGCCTGGACGCTGCAGGACGGCCGCCTGGAGGACGAGCGCGCCATGGCCTATGGCCAAGCCTTCGTGCTGCTGGCGCAAAGCCACGCGCACATGGCGGGGCTGGCCAGCCAGCAGGACGTGGCCGACGCCTTCGACCGCATGGAGGCGGTGTTCTACGAATCCGCGAACAGCGCCTACGCCGACGAACTCAGCCCCCGTGGCGAGTTGGCCGCCTACCGGGGGCAGAACGCCAACATGCACACCTGCGAGGCCTGCTTGGCGGCTTTCGAGGCCACCGGCGATCAGCGCTACCTGGACCGCGCCGAATCGCTGATCGAGCGCTTTGCCTTCGAAGCCGCCACGGGTGCCGAGCGCCTCATCTGGGAACATTTCAACACCGCGTGGCAGCCCGACTGGGACTACAACCGCGACAACCCGGGCGACATCTTCAAGCCCTGGGGCTACCAGACGGGGCACCAGACCGAGTGGGCCAAGCTCATCCTGCAGGCGCATGCGCACCGGCCCCAGCAGCGCTGGGTGGACCGCGCCGCCACGCTGCAGCTGAGTGCCTGGCGCCACGGCTGGGACGCACAGCACGGCGGCCTGATCTATGGCTTCGCGCCCGACGGATCACCTTGCGACACCGACAAATACTTCTGGGTGCAGGCCGAGTCCTTTGCCAGCGCCTGGCGGCTGTGGCGTGTCACGGGTGACGCCACCTTCCGCCAGCAGTACCTGGACCTGTGGGCCTGGAGCTGGCAGCACCTGGTGGACCACCACCACGGCGCGTGGTACCGCATCCTGGCTGCCGACGGCCGCAAGCTAGAAGACACCAAGTCCCCCGCGGGCAAGACGGACTACCACACCATGGGGGCGTGCTGGGACGTCATGGCCGCTGGGGGCCTGGGCGATTGACCGCGGGGGGGGCCGTCAGGCCTGGGTCACGGGGCGAGGCTTGCCGGTCTCGTCGATGGCGACGTAAGTCAGAGATGCCTCGGTCACCTTCACAAACTGCCCCTGGTTGCCCAGCCGCTCGGCAAACACCTCCACTTGCACGGTGACGGATGTGTTGCCGATGCGCGTCACGTGCGCGTAAAAGCTCAGGATGTCGCCCACGCGCACCGGTTGCTTGAACACGAACTGGTTGACCGCCACGGTGGCGATGCGGCCTTGCGCAATTCGCGCGGGCAGCACGGCGCCAGCCAGGTCCACCTGGGCCATCACCCACCCGCCAAAGATGTCGCCATTGGCGTTGCAGTCGGCCGGCATGGGGATGACCTTGAGCACCAGGCTCTTGTCCGACGGGTCGTGCGGCACGGCCTGGGTTGCACCAGGGCCTTGGCTTGGGGGCAAAATCGCTGAGTTCATGCCCCCATTCTCCCCGATACCTGTCTCACATGCGTCATCTATCCGTTTCGTCCGCCGCACCCGCCACGGGTGCGCCTCCTGACGCGCCACCCGGCACCCAGCCCCGCGGCGATTGGGCCGTGCTGCGCCGGCTGCTGCCTTACCTGTGGGGTTACCGCTGGCGTGTCGCGGCGGCGCTGGGCTTCATGGTGGCCGCCAAGCTGGCCAACGTGGGCGTGCCCCTGCTGCTCAAGGAACTGGTGGACGCGCTCACGCCTCAGCCCGGCACCTCGCTTCTGGGCCTGCCTGCGGGCAGTGAGGCACTGTTCGTGGTGCCGGTGGGCCTGCTGCTGGCGTACGGGTTGCTGCGCTTCTCCACCACACTGTTCACCGAGCTGCGTGAACTCATCTTCGCCAAGGCCACCGAAGGGGCCACGCGGCACATCGCCCTGCAGGTGTTCGGGCACCTGCACGAGCTCAGCCTGCGGTTTCACCTGGAGCGCCAGACCGGCGGCATGACGCGTGACATCGAGCGCGGCACCCGGGGCGTGCAGTCACTCATCTCGTATTCCATCTACAGCATCCTGCCCACGCTGCTGGAGGTGGCGCTGGTGCTGGCGCTGCTCGGCGCAAAGTTCGAGATGTGGTACGTGTGGACCACGCTCGCGGCGCTGGTGCTGTACGTGACCTACACCGTCAAGGTGACGGAATGGCGTACCCAGTTCCGCCGCCAGATGAACGAGATGGAGTCCATCAGCCAGACCAAGGCCATCGACTCGCTGCTGAACTACGAAACCGTCAAGTACTTCAACAACGAGGCGTTCGAAAGCCGCCGCTACGACGAAAGCCTGGAGAAACTGCGCCGCGCCCGTCTCAAGAGCCAGGTCACGCTGTCGCTGCTCAATGCCGGACAGCAGCTCATCATCGCCACCGCGCTGGTGGCCATGCTGTGGCGCGCCACTGCCAGCGTTACCCAGGGGGGCATGACGCTGGGCGACCTCGTCATGATCAACGCCTTCATGATCCAGCTCTACATCCCGCTGAACTTCCTGGGGGTGCTCTACCGCGAGATCAAGCAGGGCCTGACCGACCTGGACAAGATGTTCACGCTGCTCGACAAGGAGCGCGAGATCGCCGATGCGCCGGGCGCTCAGGACCTGCAGCTGGACGGGGCACCCGAGGTGCGTTTCGAGAACGTGCACTTTGCCTACGAACGCGAACGCGAAATCCTGCATGGCGTGAGCTTCACCGTGCCTGCGGGCAAGACGGTGGCGGTGGTCGGGCCGTCCGGCTCAGGCAAATCGACGCTGGCGCGCCTGCTCTACCGCTTCTATGACGTGGGCCGCCCGGGCGACCCGTCTGACGAGGACACCGGGCGCATCACCATCGCCGGGCAGGACATCCGAGCCGTGACGCAAGGCAGCGTGCGCCGTGCCATCGGCATCGTGCCGCAGGACACCGTGCTCTTCAACGACACCATCGAATACAACATCCTCTACGGCCGCCCCGAAGCCGGGCACGACGAGGCCGTGAAGGCAGCCCGTGCCGCGCACATCCACGGCTTCATCGAGCGCTTGCCCAAGGGCTACCAGACCATGGTGGGTGAACGCGGCCTCAAGCTCTCCGGCGGCGAGAAGCAGCGTGTGGCCATCGCGCGCACGCTGCTCAAGAACCCGCCCATCCTCATCTTCGACGAAGCCACCTCCGCACTCGACTCCGCCAACGAACGCGCCATCCAGGCAGAGCTGCGCAGCGTGGCACGCAACAAGACCGCGCTCGTCATCGCGCACCGCCTTTCCACCGTGGTGGATGCGCACGAGATCATCGTGCTGGAGCATGGCACCATTGTCGAACGCGGGCGCCATGCCGACTTGCTCGCCGCCAATGGCCGCTATGCACAGATGTGGGCGCTGCAGCAAAGCGGCGGCGACAACGAAGAACAGAAAACAGCCGCCAGCCCGGCCAACGCCGGAGGAGCACATGGACACCAAGTGGCTTGAGGATTTCGTCAGCCTGGCCGAGACACGCAGCTTCAGCCGTTCAGCGCAGCTGCGCCACGTGACGCAGCCCGCCTTCTCTCGCCGTATCCAGTCGCTGGAGGCGTGGGCGGGCACCGAACTGGTGGACCGCAGCTCCTACCCCACGCGCCTCACGCCTGCCGGGCAGACCCTCTACATGCAGGCGCTGGAAGTCCTGCAGTCGCTGCAGGCCTCGCGCGCCATGCTGCGCGCCTATGCTTCCGCTGGGCAGGACGTGGTGGAGTTCGCGGTGCCCCACACGCTGGCCTTCACCTTCTTCCCCTCCTGGGTGTCAGACATTCGCCAGAACTTCGGTCCCATCAAAAGCCGGCTCATCGCGCTGAACGTGCACGATGCCATGATGCGGCTGGTCGAAGGCAACTGCGACCTGCTCATTGCGTACCACCATCCCTCGCAGCCCCTGTCGCTCGACCCCGAGAAATACGAGATGGTTGTGCTGGGACACGAACTGCTCGCTCCCTACGTCAAGCCGGACGCTGGCGGGCAGCCCATGTGGCAGACGCCGGGCGCGGCGTCGCAGCCCATGCCCTACCTGGGCTACGCCCCTGGTGCCTATCTGGGCCGGGTGGTGGACCTGCTGCTCAAGCAGTCGCCCACCACCATCCACCTCGACCGTGTGTACGAGACCGACATGGCCGAAGGCCTGAAGGCCATGGCGCTCGAGGGCCACGGCGTGGCGTTCCTGCCGCTGAGCGCCGTCAAGCAGGAACTGGCCAATCGCAGGCTGGTGAGTGCCACGCCAGCGGGCGTGAAAGACCTCGAGATGAACATGGAGATCCGGGCCTACCGCAGCAAGGCTACAGACGCACAACGCCCCAAGCGTGCCGTGCAGAGCCTTTGGAGCTTCCTGCAGAACACGCATGCGCTGGACGATTGACCACACTCTTGCTCATAATTTTTTTGCATGACTCATAAGCGAAAAGGTATTGGCATTTCAGCGATGAGATTGTTAGAGTCGCGCATCTTTGTTGGCACGCCACGTGCTTGCAGGATATGGACCCCGCCGACAGGGCTGTAAGACTACGTACTTTCGCGTCTTGCAAATGGCCGTGCTTCGGGTCATGATGGGCGCGCGGGCTACCCGCTCGCGTGTGACGACTACACAGAGGAAACACAGATGAAGAAACCGAACGTGATGTTTGCTGCGATCACCCTGGCGCTGGCTACCGGTGGCGCATGGGCTCAGGCGAACGACACCCTGGCCAAAATCAAGTCCAGCGGCAGCGTGACCATGGGCGTGCGCGAATCTTCCGGCGCGCTGTCCTACACCCTTGGCGACGGCAAGTACGTCGGCTACCACGTCGAGATCTGCCAGAAGGTTCTGGCCGATGTTCAAAAGCAGCTGGGCCTGGCCAAGCTGGACATCAAGTACCAGCCGGTGACCTCCCAGAACCGCATTCCCCTGGTGCAGAACGGTACCGTGGATATCGAGTGCGGCTCCACCACCAACAACGCCACCCGCCAGAAAGACGTTGCCTTCGCGGTCACCACCTTTGTTGAAGAGGTGCGCATTGCTGTCAAGGCCAACTCCGGCATCAACTCCATCAAGGACCTGAACGGTCGCAACGTGGCCACCACCACGGGTACCACCTCGGTGCAAACCCTGCGCAGGAACGAGCGCGCCCAGGGTCTGGACTTCAAGGAGGTCTATGGCAAAGACCACGCCGACAGCTTCCTGCTGCTCGAGTCCGGCCGTGCCGACGCCTTCATCATGGACGGCTCGCTGCTGGCCGGCCTGATCGCCAAGTCCAAGAGCCCCGCCGATTTCAAGATCGTGGGTGAAGTGCTGAGCGTCGAACCCATCGCCATCATGATCCGCAAGGACGACCCCGCCTTCAAGAAGGCCGTGGACGACAGCATCAAGGCCATGATGAAGTCTGGCGAAGTCGCCAAGCTCTACGACAAGTGGCTGATGCAGCCGATCCCGCCTGCCAACGCCAAGGTGGGCCTGGCCATGAGCGACAACCTCAAGGCAGCCCTGGCCAACCCCAACGACAAGCCCATGGAGGAATACGCCGTCAAATAAACGACGCGTTTCCATGGATTGGCCCCTTGCAGTCTGAAGGCCGCAAGGGGCTTTTAGTTGGCGTGAATTGAGGAGTCCGCGATGAGTTGGGACTGGCAGGTGTTCTGCGAGGACACCATCACCCGAGAAGTGGGTGAGCGTTGTTTTGGCCAGGGGGGGGACATCACCTATCTGGACTGGTTGCTGTCTGCCTGGGGGTGGACCGTATCCGTGTCGCTGCTGGCGCTGGCGCTGGCCCTGGTGGTGGGAGCAGTCATCGGTACCCTGCGTACCTTGCCTGACAGCCCCTGGGTGGTGCGCTTTGGTAATGCGTGGGTGGAGCTGTTCCGCAACATCCCGCTGCTGGTGCAAATCTTTTTGTGGTACCACGTGGTGCCTGCACTGTTTCCCGCGCTCAAGGCTGTGCCGGGTTTCGTGCTGGTCGTCTTTGCGCTGGGTTTCTTCACCTCCGCGCGTGTCGCGGAGCAGGTGCGCTCCGGCATCCAGGCGTTGCCGCGCGGCCAGCGTTACGCCAGCCTCGCGCTGGGCATGACCACCACGCAGTCCTACCGCTACGTGTTGCTGCCCATGGCGTTTCGCATCGTCATCCCGCCGCTGACGAGCGAGACCATGAACATCTTCAAGAACTCTTCCGTCGCGTTCGCCGTGTCGGTGGCCGAGCTGACCATGTTCGCCATGCAGGCGCAGGAAGAGACCTCGCGCGGCATCGAGGTCTACCTGGCTGTCACCGGCCTCTACATCGTTTCGGCCTTTGCCATCAACCGCATCATGGCTTTCATCGAAAAACGCGCCCGCGTGCCGGGCTTCATCGCCAGTGGCGGCGCAGGAGGCCACTGACATGATGGGCAATCTCGACTGGTCCTTCGTCAACTGGGGCGTCATCAGCAGTTTCGTCCTCAAGGGCCTGATGTTCAGCGTGGTGCTGACCATCGTGGCCACCATCGGCGGCGTGCTGTTCGGCACCTTGCTGGCTCTGATGCGCCTGTCCGGCCGCCAGTGGCTGGTGGTGCCTGCCACCATCTATGTCAACGGCATGCGCAGCATCCCGCTGGTCATGGTGATCCTGTGGTTCTTCCTGCTGGTGCCCTTCCTGATCGGGCGCCCCATCGGCGCCGAAACGTCAGCCGTCATCACCTTCATCGCCTTCGAGGCCGCCTACTTCAGCGAGATCATGCGCGCTGGCATCCAGTCCATCCCGCGCGGGCAGGTCTTTGCCGGCCTGGCACTGGGTATGACGTATGGCCAGAACATGAAGCTGGTGGTGCTGCCCCAGGCTTTCCGCAACATGCTGCCGGTGCTCCTCACGCAGACCATCATCCTGTTCCAGGACACCTCGCTGGTCTATGCCATCGGCGCCTACGACATGCTCAAGGGCTTTGAGGTCGCGGGCAAGAACTTCGGCCGCCCGATCGAGGCGTACCTGATGGCCGCAGTCGCCTATTTCGCCATGTGCTATGCGCTGTCCTGGCTGGTCAAGCGGCTGCACAAGAAGATCGCCATCATCCGTTGAGCGGGCTGTAATGAACTGGAGAAACATCCATGATTGAACTGAAGAATGTGTCTAAGTGGTACGGCCCCGTACAGGTGCTCAACGAATGCTCCACCAGCATCAGCAAGGGCGAGGTCGTGGTGGTGTGCGGGCCGTCGGGCTCGGGCAAGTCCACGCTGATCAAGACCATCAACGCGCTGGAGCCCATCCAGAAGGGCGAGATCTACGTGGACGGCCAGGCCGTGCACGACCCCAAGACCAACCTGCCCAAGCTGCGCAGCCGCGTGGGCATGGTGTTCCAGCACTTTGAGCTGTTCCCGCACCTGAGCGTCACCGAGAACCTCACGCTCGCACAGGTCAAGGTGCTGGGCCGCAACATCACCGACGCCAAGGCGCGTGGCCTCAAGATGCTCGACCGCGTGGGCCTGATGGCCCACAAGGACAAGTTCCCCGGTCAGCTCTCTGGCGGCCAGCAGCAGCGCGTGGCCATTGCCCGCGCGCTCTCCATGGACCCGATCGTCATGCTGTTCGACGAGCCCACCTCCGCGCTGGACCCCGAGATGGTGGGCGAGGTGCTGGACGTGATGGTCGGCCTGGCTGGCGAGGGCATGACCATGATGTGCGTGACGCACGAAATGGGCTTCGCGCGCAAGGTCAGCAACCGCGTCATCTTCATGGACGTCGGCGGCAAGATCCTGGAAGACTGCAGCAAGGACGAGTTCTTCGGCAATCCCGAAGCCCGCCAGCCGCGCACCAAGGATTTCCTGAACAAGATCCTCCAGCACTGACGGCCTCCTGCCCGTTGGCCAGATGTGTTTCCATGCCCGCCCCATGAGGGCGGGCCGTGGCGGCATGCTGTTTGCGTTCGCCGCTGGTGTTCCATCCGAAAGGCAGGAGAGTGCCATGCTGAATCGCTTCTCGATCCGTGCACGTCTGGCGGCCAACGCCGTCATCTCGTGTTTCTTCCTGGCGCTGGTGGTGGCGGTCTCGGCCTTCGGGCTGACGGCCGGACGCAACGGCCTGCAGGACATGACCGAGCGCTACTACCCGATGCGGCTGGCCCACGCCGAAATGATGGAGCACCTGCTGCGGGCACGGGTGAGCGAGTCGGACATGGTGGCCAGCAACTTCAACACCGAAGAGGTGCAGCGCCACAGGAAGTTGTGGGAAGCCTCGCAGACCAGCGCCGAGGCCGCCTTCAAGCGCCTGCGCGAGATGACGGCGGACCCGGCTGGTCAGGCCGAGCTGGACCGCCTGTGGGCCGTGGTGACGCAGTACCGTGGCGGGGTGGATCAGTTCGCGGGGCAGCTCGCCGACAACCGCTTTGCCGACGCCGAGGGCGCCTTCGAGGCGCTGAAGGAGCCGCTGGCGCGTTTTGAGGAGGCCCGGCAGATCGCGACCCACTACGCGGGCACGCTGGAGGTGCAGGTGGGGGCCGTGAAAGACCGGGTGTTTTCCAGCATCGGTCTGGCGCTGATGACGCTGGCGGGGGTGTTTGCGCTCACGCTCCTTTTGTCGGCCTTCATGTCCTGGCTTATTGGCCGCTCGGTGATCGGGCCCTTGCAGGAGGCGGTTGGCGTTTCCGAACGCATAGCCGCAGGCAACCTGGCCACTTCGGTGGCGGTGGCAGGCCGTGATGAAACCGGCCGCCTGCTGACCTCGATTGCCGCCATGCAGGATGCGTTGCGCGACCTGGTGAGCAACGTCCGCCAGAGCGTGGACTCCATCCGCACCGCTTCCAGCGAGGTGGCGCAGGGCAACGCCGACCTGTCCCAGCGCACCGAAATGGCTGCGGGCAACCTGCAGTCCACCGCGGCGACCATGGACACGCTGGTGCAGGCGGTTGACCAGAGCGCCCGCCACGCCCAGCAGGCCAGCGATATGGCTTCGCGCGCTTCCAGCGTCGCACGCAAGGGTGGCGAGGTGATGGGCGACGTGGTCACTTCGATGGACCGCATCAACGTCAACAGCAAGAAGATCGCTGACATCACCGGTGTCATCGACGGTATCGCGTTCCAGACCAACATCCTGGCGCTCAATGCGGCGGTGGAAGCCGCGCGTGCGGGTGAGCAGGGCAGGGGGTTTGCTGTGGTGGCGGGCGAGGTGCGCACGCTGGCGCAGCGCAGCGCACAGGCTGCCCGCGAGATCAAGGACCTCATCGGCACTTCCGTGGCGCAGGTGGAGGCAGGCGCCGGGCTGGTGGCCACGGCGGGGCAGACCATGCAGGAAATCCAGCAGTCGATCCAGCGCGTGGCCGACATCGTGGGCGAGATCACCTCGGCCGTGAGCGAGCAGAGTTCGGGTATTCGAGACATCAATGCCGCGATCGACTCCCTGGAGAACGTGACCCAGCAGAACGCAGCGCTGGTCGAGGAAAGCGCTGCCGCGTCGCTGAGCCTGCGCGACCAGGCCGAGGGGCTGGCGCGCGCCATCTCCGCCTTCCACCTGGAAAGCCGACACGCTTCCGGGCAGGGCGGGGACGTTCGCCTGCTGCCAACGCCCCGCAGCAGCCCGCCGCTGGCCATCAAGGCATGAACGGGCGGGACTGCCTACAATCCCCTTCATGCACATACGCGCGCACGCTGTTTCCTCCTGCTGCCACACCGCTTGCCGGTGTGGCGCGGGCGTGCGCCCCCGTCTGACGCTCGGTCTGTGGCGGACGTTCGTCCCCGCAGAGTACTGAGCCCGGCGGTCCAACCTCAAACCCTTCATCGCGCCACCTCTGGACCACCGGGCACTCCCAGGCGCTGCCGGCCCGTCAGGCCGGACTCCCGGAGAGCGTTCATGACTTCTTCCACGACCATTCGCACCCTGAGTGCGCTCGACCACGCCCGCATCCTCAAGCTGCTGCCCCGCCAGGGGGCGCACGATGGACTGCGCGACGTGCTGGACAACGCCGACCTGCTGCTGCCCCGCGAAGTGCCCGAAGGGCTGGTGACCATGTACTCGCAGGTGCTGCTGGGCGAACAGACCGGTGAACCCGCACGCAAGGTGACGCTGTGTTACCCGGCCGACGCGGAACCCTCCGCAGGCTTCGTGTCGGTCCTGTCGCCACTGGGTGTTGCGCTGCTGGGCGCGCGCAAGGGCGACACCGTTGCGTGGAGCACTCCGGCAGGGCCGGACGCCAGTGCGCGCGTGCTGGACATCCTCTTCCAGCCCGAAGCCAGCGGCGACTACACCCTTTGAGGATGGCGCTGGTGAGAAAATAGGCGCATGAGTTCATTCGCCCCCCTCACCAGCCTCACCATCACCCGCCCCGACGACTGGCACCTTCACGTGCGCGACGGCGCACCATTGCACACCGTGGTGCCCCACACGGCCGCGCAGTTCGGCCGTGCCATCATCATGCCCAACCTGAAGCCGCCCGTGACCACGGCGGCCCAGGCGGTGGCGTACAAGGAGCGCATTCTGGCGGCTGTGCCAGCTGGCGTCAGCTTCGAGCCGTTGATGACGCTCTACCTGACCGACAACCTTCCGCCCGAGGAAATCTCGCGAGCCAAGGCTGCTGGCGTGGTAGCGTGCAAGCTCTACCCCGCCGGGGCCACCACCAACAGCGACGCGGGCGTCACGGACATTCGCAAGACTTACAAGACGCTGGAGGCCATGCAGCGCGAAGGCATCCTGCTGCTGGTGCACGGCGAGGTCACCAGCCCCGACATCGACCTGTTCGACCGCGAAGCCGTGTTCATCGAACAGCAACTCGCCCCGCTGCGCCGCGACTTTCCCGAGCTGAAGATCGTGATGGAGCACATCACCACCCGCGAGGCCGCGCAGTACGTGGCCGAAGCTGACCGTTTCCTGGGTGCCACCATCACTGCGCACCACTTGCTGTACAACCGCAACGCCATCTTCACGGGTGGCATCCGCCCGCACTACTACTGCCTGCCCGTGCTCAAGCGCGAGGTGCACCGCCAGGCCCTGGTGGCCGCGGCCACCAGCGGCAACGCCAAGTTCTTCCTGGGCACCGACAGTGCGCCACACCCGGCACACCTGAAGGAGCACGCCACGGGCTGCGCCGGCTGCTACACAGCGCATGCCGCCATGGAGATGTACGCCGAGGCCTTCGACACCGTGGGCGCGCTGGACAAGCTGGAGGGCTTTGCCAGCTTCTTCGGTGCCGACTTCTACGGCCTGCCGCGCAACAGCGGCACCATCACCCTGCGCCGTGAGTCGTGGACACCGCCCGAGAGCTTTGCCTTCGGCGAGGCCGAACTCAAGCCGCTGCGCGCGGGCGAGGCCTTGCCCTGGAAGCTGGTCTGACCATTCAGGGGCAGGGCATCTTGCATTTCGCCGAGGCTATCGACTGGCCGCGACCCTGGTTTGCCCCCTGGCGCTTGCTGGGCGAGCCGGTGGCCCGTGCCGCATTGGCGGGCACGGACCTGCCCGGTGCGCTCAACGCTGCCGGGCTGGCGCCGGTGCGCTTCATCCCCCAAGCCGACCTGCCCGATGGCGTGGCGTACGAAAGCCACATCTACGCCACGGGCGGCGTGCCCACGCGCGAAGGCCTGCACGACTTCTTCAACGCCCTGTGCTGGATGCGCTTTCCCCAGACCAAGCGGCTCTTGAACCGCTGGCAGGCGCAGGCCATCGAGGCAGCAGGGGGTGTGCAATCCACGCGCGGGCCGCTGCGCGACGCGCTCACCCTGTTCGACGAGAACGTGGCCCTGCTGCAGGCTCCCGAGCCGTTGTGGCAGGCGCTCCTTGCGCGCGACTGGCATTCGCTCTTCGTCGGTCAGCGGGCCTTGTGGGCGCAGGCCCGGCTGGTGCTGTTCGGCCACGCGTTGACCGAAAAGCTGGTCACCCCCTACAAGTCCATTACCGCCCACGTGCTGTGCCTGCCGGTGCCCACGGACCTGTCTGCGGCAGACTATACCCCTGTTCACCCTTGGGACGCCTGGCTGGCCGGGGCGCTGTCGCCGGACTGGCTGGCCACCAAGCCCTACACGCCGCTGCCAGTGCTGGGCACGCCAGGGTGGTGGCCTGACAACGAGAGCCCCGCCTTCTATGGAGATGCATCGGTGTTCCGCCCTCCCAGGCCGCAGACCGTAACCTCCCAAGGCCTTGCCCAGCCTACAGCCGAGGCCATCCCGGCGGCTTGAGTTTTTGCCGTTCGCCCTCAGTATGATGCGCATGCCGCCTTGTCCTGCGGGGAACCTGCAGGGGCGGTTCGGTGTCTCAAGCCTGACCCATCATTCGGAGCAACCACACACATGAAACGCATTCTTCTGCTGGTTCTGACCAACATCGCCGTGATGGCCGTGTTGCTGATCACCACCCGCATCCTGGGCGTGGACCGTTTCCTCACGGCCAACGGCCTGAACATGACGGCGCTGGCCGGGTTCTCGCTCGTCATTGGTTTTGGCGGTGCCTTCATCTCGCTGCTCATCAGCAAGCCCATGGCCAAGTTCAGCACCGGCGCGCACGTGATCGAGCAACCGCGCAACGCCGACGAGGCCTGGATCGTGGAAACCGTGCGCCGCTTTGCCGACAAGGCGGGCATCGGCATGCCCGAAGTGGCGATCTATGAAGGCGACCCCAACGCCTTTGCAACGGGCGCGTTCAAGAACTCGGCGCTGGTGGCCGTGTCCACCGGGTTGCTGCGCAACATGACGCGCGAAGAGGTCGAGGCCGTCATTGGCCACGAGGTGGCGCACGTGGCCAACGGCGACATGGTGACCATGACCCTGATCCAGGGCGTGATGAACACCTTCGTGGTCTTCCTCAGCCGCGTCATCGGCTACGCGGTGGACGCCTTCCTGCGCCGCGGCGACAACCAGAGCTCCGGCCCTGGCATCGGCTACATGGTCACCACCATCGTGATGGACATCGTGCTGGGTTTCCTGGCCGCCATCATCGTGGCCTGGTTCAGCCGCCAGCGGGAGTTCCGTGCCGACGCAGGCGCTGCCCAGCTGATGGGGCGCAAGCAGCCCATGATCAACGCGCTGGCCCGTCTGGGCGGGCTGCACCCCGGCGAACTGCCGAAGAGCATGGCCGCCATGGGTATCGCCGGTGGCCTGGGCAAGCTGTTCTCCACCCACCCGCCCATCGAAGAGCGCATCCAGGCACTCCAGCAGGGTTGATCCCTTCTTGTCTTTCGTGCCAGAGCGGCCCCCAGCGGGCCGCTTTTTTTATGTCCTGCCTTGTAGGAATTTTTCCTACAAGCGCGGTGTGCGGCGCTGACGGCGCGAACAGGCAACTTCCGATTCAAGAAAAACAGGCTGACTTTCACAATCCATTTCAACGAATCAACGTTTTGCCAGCCGTGTTAGGCCCGGAACGTTGCCCCGAAACAGGAGTGTGAACATGAACGCAGCCGCCCAGAACAACGCCGCACAGATTGCCGACCAACTGCTGGCCGAGATCCGCGAAGCCAACCTGACGTACCTGATGCTGGCACAGCAGCTGATCCGCCAGGACATGGCCGAAGCCGTGTACCGCCTGGGCATCAGCGAAGCGTCTGCCGAGCTGATCGCGACGCTGTCGCCTGCGCAGGTGCTCAAGCTCAGCGCCACCAACACGCTGCTGTGCAGCTTCCGCGCCGACGACGAGATGGTGTGGGGCCTGCTGACCAGCAGCCATGCACCCCAGCGCGCCGCCAACGACGCCACGCAGCGCCTGCACGCAGGCATCCTGATGGCCGGCCGCCTTGCTGCCTGAGCCCCCTGTCCACGCCCCCGAACAACCGTCAGATTTCCAGGAGAACACCATGGCCGCCGTCAAGAGCATCGTCAACGAAAGCAAGGATATCGAACGCGCCATCGCGCTGATCGGCCTGGGTGCCCGCCTGCAGGTGCTGGAGAGCGAGACCAGCCTGTCCTACGAGCGCCTGCTGCGCCTGTACAAGGAAGTGACGGGCAAGTCCCCCAGCAAGGGCCAGCTGCCGTTCTCCACCGACTGGTTCCTCACCTGGCAGCCCAACATCCACGCCTCGCTGTACGTCAACATCCACCAGTACCTGAACAAGACGGTGGCGCTGGACAGCATCGACGCCGTGATGAAGGCCTACAAGCTGTACGACGAGCAGATGCGCGCCTGCGGCATCGAGCCGATGCTGACCTTCACCCGCGCCTGGCGCCTGAGCAAGTTCATGGATGCCGGCATGCTGACCCAGACCAAGTGCACCTGCTGCGGGGGCATGTTCGTGACGGACGAATACCAGAACGCCCGCCACTTCGTCTGCGGCCTGTGCAAGCCCCCGGCACGTGCGGGCAAGGGCAAGGCGGATGGGGGTCTGCGGTTGCAGTAAACGCGAGTTGGTGGGTTAGGTGGCTGGCTGCCCCACAGCAGCCAGCGCCACAGCCTCCGCCACCTTGATGCCATCCACCCCCGCCGACAGGATGCCACCCGCATAGCCCGCGCCTTCGCCCGCCGGGTACAGGCCGCGCACGTTCAGGCTCTGGTAGTCGCCCCCCCGGGTGATGCGCAGCGGCGAGGACGTGCGTGTTTCCACGCCGGTCATCACGGCATCGGCCATGTCGTAACCCTTGATCTTGCGGCCGAAGGCGGGCAGGGCTTCGCGCATGGCTTGCACGGCATAGTCAGGCAGTACCTGGGCCAGGTCGCCCAGGCGCACGCCGGGCTTGTACGAAGGTTCCACCTCCCCGAAGGCGGTGGATGGCTTGCCTGCCAGGAAATCACCCACCAGCTGGCCGGGGGCTTCGTAGCTGCGGCCGCCGGCCTCGAAAGCGCGGGTTTCCAGCTGACGTTGCAGCACCACGCCCGCCAGCGGGTGGGTGCGGCCCTGTGCGTGCAGGGCTTGCGCCTCGGCGGCGTAGCGCGCACCGGCCTCGTCGCCAAAGGCGGCCACCCAGGCTTCGGCGTCCAGCGGGTAGTCGGGCGGGTCTATGCCCACCACCATGCCCGCGTTGGCGTTGCGTTCGTTGCGTGAATACTGGCTCATGCCGTTGGTGACGACCCGGCCCGGCTCGCTGGTGGCGGCCACCACGGTGCCGCCCGGGCACATGCAGAAGCTGTACACCGCGCGGCCATTGTTGGCATGGTGCACCAGCTTGTAGTCGGCGGCACCCAGCAGCGGGTGCCCGGCGTGGCGGCCCCAGCGTGCGCGGTCAATCACGCTCTGCGGGTGCTCTATGCGTACGCCAATCGAAAACGGTTTGGGCTCCAGGAACACGTGCGCGTCATGAAGCATGGCAAAGGTGTCGCGCGAGCTGTGCCCCAGGGCCAGCACCACGTGCTGGCAGGGCATGTCGTGCACGTCGCCGCTGGCCAGGTCCTGCACGCGCAGCCCGGTCACGCGCTGTCCCGGCGGCACGGGCAGGCCCGCCGGGTGGGGTTGTGCGGCGCCGTTGTCGGGCGCCAGTAGCACGCCGGTCACGCGCTGCTCGAAGCGGATCTCGCCCCCCAGCGCAACGATCTTCTCGCGGATGGCTTCCACCACCTTCACCAGCTTGAAGGTGCCGATGTGCGGGTGGGCCATGTAGAGGATCTCGGGCGGCGCGCCCGCGTCCACGAATTCGCGCATGACCTTGCGGCCGATGAAGCGCGGGTCCTTGATCTGGCTGTAGAGCTTGCCGTCGGAAAACAGGCCCGCGCCGCCTTCACCGAACTGCACGTTCGACTCGGGCGTGAGCACCTTCTTGCGCCACAGGCCCCAGGTGTCTTTCGTGCGCTGGCGCACGGGGCGCCCGCGCTCCAGCACGATGGGGCGCAGGCCCATCTGCGCCAGGGCCAGCGCGGCGAAGATGCCGCAGGGGCCGAAGCCCACCACCACGGGGCGTTCGGCCTCGCTGGCGGGCCACCCCGCAGGGGCATGGGCGGGCGCGTGCCAGTCCATGTCGGGCGTGGGCTGGATGTGCGGGTGCTGCGCGTGCCGGGTCAGCAGTTCTGCTTCGCGGGCCGGTTCCGCCAGGGTCACGTCCACGATGAACACTGCCAGCAGATCGGCCTTGCGCGCGTCGAAGCTGCGCTTGAACACCTGCAGGTCGGCAATATCGGAGGAGGGTATGCCCAGGGCCTGGGCCGCCAGTTCGCGCAGGGCCTCCACGGGGTGGGGCGGCGGAACGCGGTCCTCGTCGGTTTCGGCGGGGGCGTCGGCTGCGCGGCGGTGTTCCACCGGCAGCGCCGACAGGGGCAGCTTCAGTTCAGAAATTCGCATCATGGCGGGCTTGTGTCCATCAAGCATCAAGATCCGCGAATGATACGGCCAGCCCGCCCTGACTGGCCGCGTTCAGACTGGATTAGGCGGGCAGGAAGCCTTCGACCGACAGATAGCGTTCACCCGTGTCGTAGTTGAAGCCCAGCACTCGGCTGCCTGCGGGCAGTTCGGGCAGCTTCTGCGCAATCGCGGCCAGGGTGGCACCGCTGGAAATGCCCACCAGCAGGCCTTCCTCGCGCGCCGAGCGGCGGGCATATTCGCGGGCGGCTTCTGCCTCCACCTGGATCACGCCGTCGAGCAAAGCCGTGTCCAGGTTCTTGGGGATGAAGCCCGCGCCGATGCCCTGAATGGGGTGGGGCGAAGGCTGCCCGCCCGAGATGACGGGCGATGCCGTGGGCTCCACCGCGAACACTTTGAGCTGCGGCCAATTGGCCTTGAGCACGCGCGCCACGCCGCTGATGTGGCCGCCCGTGCCCACGCCGGTGACGATGGCGTCCAGCCCCTCGGGGAAGTCGGCCAGGATTTCCTGGGCCGTGGTGCGTTCGTGCACTTCCACGTTGGCCGGGTTCTCGAACTGCTGGGGAATCCAGGCGCCCGGCGTCTGCGCAGCCAGCTCTTCGGCCCGGGCGATGGCGCCCTTCATGCCTTTTTCGCGCGGGGTCAGGTCAAACGTGGCGCCGTAGGCCAGCATCAGGCGGCGGCGTTCCACGCTCATGCTGTCGGGCATCACCAGCACCAGCTTGTAGCCCTTGACCGCCGCCACCATGGCCAGTCCCACGCCGGTGTTGCCGGATGTGGGCTCGATGATGGTGCCACCGGGCTTGAGCGCGCCGCGTTTCTCGGCGTCTTCCACCATGGACAGCGCGATGCGGTCCTTGATGGAGCCGCCCGGGTTGCTGCGTTCGGACTTGACCCAGACATTGGCGCTGCCGAACAGGCGGTTGACTCGGATGTGCGGGGTTTGGCCGATGGTGGCCAGGACGTTGTCTGCTCTCATGGGGGCCTCTCTTGTGTGGGGTGTGGCGCTATTCTGAAACAACCGGGTGGTGCATTCGACCATATGTTTATGCAGCGTGGTGATTAACTGGTGCGTTCGCTGCATGCCGGGCGGAATGAGGGGATAATCACGCCCGTGAAGCCTGCCAGACCGCCGCTGGCGCAAGTCCCGAAAGGGCGCGCTGGAGGAACGTCCGGACTGCACAGGACAGCGCAGGAGCTAACGGCTCTCCACCGCGAGGTGAGGATCAGAGCAACAGAGACGAGTCCACGGGAACCACCCGCTTCGGCGGCAGGAGCCTGTGGGGTGAAACGGGCAATCTCTGCGCGCAGCAACACCAAGTAGGCCAGCCACGGGAGCAGGGCAACCTCTTCCGACCTTGTGGTTCCGCAAGGCGAGCTGGCGGGTAGGTGGCACCGAGCCGCTCGGGTGACCGGCGGCCCAGAGGAATGGCGGTCACGCTGCGGGCGACCGCAGTGCACAGAATCCGGCGTATCGGCAGACTTCACACTTTATTCTTCCCTCCCATGACAGAACCCCTTCGACTGGCCAAGCACCTGGCCGCCCTGTTGCCGTGTTCGCGCCGCGAGGCGGAGCTGTACATCGAAGGTGGCTGGGTGTTGGTGGACGGCCAAACCGTCGAGGAGCCGCAGGCCCGCGTGGTGCCTGGCCAGCAGGTGGCGCTGGCGCCCGGGGCCGTGGCGCGGCCTGTGCCGTCTGTCACGCTGCTGTTCCACAAACCGGCCGGGCTGGACCTGTCCGCCTTTGATGCAGGCAGCCTGCTTGCGGACCATGTGTCCGGTGCCATTCCCGGCGGGCGCCTGCTGCGGCGCCACTTCACGCGGCAGACCCTTGCCGCTCCCCTTGAGACCCAAGCCAGCGGGCTGGTCGTCTGGTCACAGGATGTGGCCGTGCTGCGCAAGCTGCGCGACGACTGGGCACGCATGGAAAGCGAGCTGGTGGTGGATGTGCAGGGCAGCGTGCCGCCGGATGCCTTGCAGCGCCTGAACGCGGCGGTGAGCCAGGGTGTGCCCGTGAAGGCGAGCTGGCAGAGCGAGCGGCGCCTGCGGCTGGCGCTCAAGGGCCTGCAGCCCGGCCAGGTGGAGTCCCTGTGCACACAGGCTGGCCTGGCGGTGGCGGCCGTGCGCCGCCTCAGGCTGGGGCGGATACCGCTGCGGGGTTTGACTGAGGGCTTGTGGGCCTACCTGCCGGCACACGACCGTTTCTGAACTTATCATGGAGCCCACCCATAGTTAACACTTTCAGGAGACCATGCAGGGCAATCCCGTCCAACCGGCAGGCCGCGCAGCGCACAGGAGTCTTTCCCCTGTGGAATGGCTGGCCGGTCTTTTCCGCGTGGTTCTGCTCTGGAGTGTCTGCCTGGGGGTGGGATGGGCACAGCAGCCCGCTGCAGGGCGGGAGCCGGTCGGCCCGCGTGAACTGACCCTGGGGGTGTTCGCGTTCCGGCCCAAACCGGTCATTGAAGAGCGTTTCTCGGCCCTGGGGGCGTACCTCAGCGAACATGTTCCGGGTTACCGCGTGCGGGTCGTCGCACTGAGCGACGCCGAGCTGGAAAGCGGGATTGCCGCAGGCACACTGGATTTCGTCCTCACCAATCCCAGCCACTACATCAGCTTGCGCGAGTACGGGCGCTTGTCGGGTGCGCTTGCAACCATGGTCCTGCGCGACGGCAATACGCCCGTGCACAGCATTGGCGGTGTGGTGGTTCGGCGCCGGGAACGCACCGACATCGCGACCCTCCTGGACCTGGCGGGCAAACGGATTTCCATTGCGGGCAAACAGTACCTGGGCACCTACATGGCGCCTGCCGCCGAACTGGTCAGGGCCGGGGTCAGCCTCGACTCCATCACCTTCGTCGAATCGGCGCAGCCGGTTGATCGCGTCATCACGGCTGTGCTGGAGGGGCAGGTCGATGCCGGGTTCGTGCGCACCGGGGTGCTGGAGGACCTGGAGCGGGAAGGGCGCCTGGCGCCTGGCGCGCTGACCGTCGTGAATCCTCAATCACCAATCGGGTTCCCGTACAGGGTATCCACGCGGCTTTACCCCGAGTGGCCGTTCCTGGCCGTAGCGCATGTGGCACCGGCCGTGTCGCACCGGGTTGCTGGCGCCTTGCTGGACCTGCCCCGGGGGCACGCGGCGGCGATTGCGGCGGGCATATACGGTTTCACCATCCCGGCCGATTATTCGTCGGTGGAGCAGGCAATGCGTGACGTCCGCATGCCGCCGTTCGATCAGGCGCCGGAACTGAATCTGGCTGATGTCTGGCAGCGCTACCGCCCGTGGATTCTCATGTTGGGGCTGGCCGCCTTGGTCGTGGTCGGTCTCACGGCCGTTCTGGGCATCAACACGCGCCGGCTGGTTGCCGCCAAGAAAACGCTTCAGGCGGACCGGTCCGCCTTGCAGGCGACCACGGCGCGTCTCAATTACCTGATGGCCTCCAGCCCGGTGATGACCTACACCCTGCGCGTCCAGGGTCCGCAGACGGAAATCACCTGGGGAAGTGCGAACATCCAGTGGCTGTTGGGGTATTCCGTTGCGCAGTCGATGGAGCGGGACTGGTGGAAGCGCCACATCCACCCGGAGGATCTGCCCGGAGCGGTGGAAACGGTGCGCAGCCTGCATGTGCTTGGGCGGGTCGAGCATGTGTTCCGGTTTGCCGACGCTGCTGGCAAGTACCACTGGATCCACGACGACATCCGGCTGCTGCCGGGCGACAACGGCGGTGCCGAGGCCCTGGGCGTCTGGCGGGACATCACCGAGCAGCGTGCCAGGGAAGAGCGCCTGCGTCTGGCGGCCAGCGTGTTCGACAACAGCTACGACGCGGTGGTGGTGACGGACCACAAGCACCGCGTGCGTGAAGTGAACCCGGCGTTCACGCGGATCACCGGCTTGCAACCCGGCGAGATCGAGGGCGAACTTCTCTACGACCTGTTCGACTGGGGGGGCAGCCGTTCCGGCTACTACATGTTGCAGCGCGCCATCGACCTGGACGGGCACTGGCAGGGAGAGATGCCCCTGAACGACCGCCATGGCCGCACGCACCCCTGTCTGATGTCGATCTCTGCCGTGCAGACGGCAGGTGGCAACCAGCGCCACCATGTGGCCGTGCTGTCCGACATCTCGCACCTCAAGGCGCACCAAGCCGAGCTGGACCGCATGGCCAACTTCGACGCGCTGACCGGCGTGCCCAACCGGCGCCTGCTGGAGGACCGCATGGCCCAGGCCGTGGCCCGCTCCAGGCGCAGTGGCAAGTGGCTGGCGGTCTGCTACCTTGATCTGGACGACTTCAAGCCCATCAACGACCGTTTCGGCCATGCCGTGGGCGACCGTTTCCTGGTGGAGGTCACTTCCCGACTGCAGCAGAGCCTGCGCACTGAAGACACCCTGGCGCGGCTGGGTGGCGACGAGTTCGTGGTGCTCCTCAACGACCTGGAGCACAGCGACGAGTGGCAGGGCGTGCTGCAGCGGTTGATGTTGCAGGTGCAGCAGCCGGTGGTACTCGATGGGCACGAGTTGACCGCCTCCGTCAGCGTCGGGGTGACGCTCTTCCCCTCGGACGCCGCTGACGCCGATACCTTGTTGCGGCACGCGGACCAGGCCATGTACCGGGCCAAGCAGGGCGGGCGCAACCGCTACCAGCTGTTCGACATGGCCCAGGACCGAGAGGTGCAGACGCACCGCGAGCAACTGGCGCGGCTGTCCCAGGCGCTGCACCGGGGCGAGTTCGTCCTGCATTACCAGCCGCAGGTCAACCTGCAGACCGGCGAGGTGGTGGGGCTGGAAGCGTTGATACGCTGGCAGCACCCGGATGCGGGCCTGCTCCCGCCGGACGCTTTCCTGGGGCAGATGGACGGCACCGATCTGGAGATTGAGGTTGGCGAGTGGGTGATCGAGACCGCGCTGCGCCAGGTGGGTGAATGGTCACGGCAGGACCGCCGCCTCGGCCCCGACATCCGCGTGAGCGTGAACCTGGGCAGCAGGCAGCTGCTGCGACCGGGTTTCAGCGACTGGCTGGAGCAGATGCTCGAGCGGCACCACGAGGGCGCGGCGCAGCAGCTGGAGCTGGAGGTGCTGGAATCGGCCGCCATTGCCGACCTGGCGATGGCCGCGCAGGTGATGGCGGATTGCCGCGCGCTCGGTGTGCGCTTTGCGCTGGACGATTTCGGGACCGGGTATTCCTCGCTGGCTTACTTCCGCGCGTTGCCGCTGGACACCGTCAAGATTGACAAGGGTTTCGTGCGCAACATGCTTGCCCACGACGATGACCACAACATCGTGCACAGTGTGGCCTACCTGGCTCAGGCGTTCGGCCGGTCTGTGGTGGCAGAGGGGGTGGAGAGCCTTTCTCACGCCCGCGCCCTGCTGGCCATGGGGTGTTATCTCGCGCAGGGCTATGCGCTGGCCAAGCCCATGCCGGCGGGGCAGCTGCCGGTCTGGCTGGGTGAGTGGAACCAGAACCGACCCTGGGATGTGCTGCTCGCGGAACTGATCCGGTCCTAGAACCCCGGCTTCAGAGGTTGAAGCCGCCCAGGCTCTCGATGCGCTCCACATGGGCCAGCAGCGAACGCTTGGCCACCGGCCACAAGCGTGGAGGCACGTCGTCGTAGGCGAGCTTGACCCAGTCGTCATGACTGCCGTGGGGCAGGGCGCGCATGGCAGCGGCCACCTTGGCTTCCCGCTTGAGGCGGTGCGCCTTGAGCTGGGCGATGGCCTCGGGTGCGTGGCCCAGCACGTAACCGTGGGCAGGCAGGATGAATTCGATGCCGTGTTCGCCGCACGCCTGGCTGAGCAGGTCCAGCGAGCGCAGGTAGGCGTCCATGTTGCCGTCGGGCGGGTCGACCACCGTGGTGCTGCCGTTGAGGATGTGGTCGCCGCTGAAGAGCAGGCCGTCCTCTTCCAGCACCAGGCACACGTGGTTGGCCGCATGGCCAGGGGTGTGCAGCGCGCGCAAGGTGTGCGTCACGGTGCCATCGGGGCTTTGCAGCACCAGCTGTTCGCCGTGGGTCAGTTCACGTTCCGGCACGAAGTGGCTGTTGGCACGCGACGTGGCGGCGCTGGCCAGCCCCAGGATGGGGGGCTTGGGTCTGCCTTGTTGCGCGCAAAGCGCCTGCAGCACCGCCGCGCCGGGGGAGTGGTCGGGGTGGGAGTGTGTGCAGACGATGGCGCGGATGTCGCCCCCGGCGGCGCGCCACAGGCGCTCCAGATGGGCGGCGTCCTCCGGACCAGGGTCGATGGCGATGTGGCCGGTGATCGGGTCGCCCACCAGGTAGCTGTTGGTGCCCGGGCCGGTCATCACACCCGGGTTGGGCGCGGTGAGGCGTTGCACGTTTTTCAGCAGGCTTACGGGGTGGTCGCTCTGCCAGTCCAGGGGGTGCAGCAGCTGGCCGTCCGGGCATACCAAGGCCAGTTCGCCGAATGGTGCCTCGTGCTCCATGTAGCGCGCTTCCTTGCCCTCCAGCCATCCGGCGCGGGGGCAACTGGTCCACAACGGTTCTTCGCTCGCGGCGCAGGCGGCCAATACCGAGGCGACGCTGGCGTGCCCGCTCAGCCGCTCCAGGGTGCGCACCGTGGGAAACACCATGAAGAAGTCGCCCGCCGCGTGGCGTGCCAGGGCGTCCGCCGGGCGAACCCAGACCGGCTCGAACTGCTCGTTGCCGTCGGCTTCGGGTGTCTGCCCTTCGGGCATGCGCGCCACCAGGAAGGGCACGTCGAAGCGCCGGGGCAGGTCGCGGTCGGTGACCCAGCGTGCCAGCACGAACACCTCGTCCGCCGCCAGGCGCAAACCGCGTTCGGCGCATTGCGGGGGCAGTGGCGCCACGCGCGAAAGCGCGGCTATGTCCTCTTGCCCGGCCCAGCGTCCGTCGGCATGGCGCGCCAGCAATACGCCCAGCTCCTCGAAGCTTTCGCGGATGGCTGCGATGGCCTGGGTCAGTCCTTCGTGGTCCTGGCCGGGGCGCCGGTCGGCCAGGCCGTGAGCCTTGGCGTCTTCCGGGTCGATACCGCCACCGGGAAAGACGTACGCTCCTGGCGCGAAGCTGGCCGTCATGGAGCGGCGGGTCATCAGAACTTCCAGGCCCTGAGCCGTGTCGCGCAGGAGCAGAACCGTGGCGGCCGCGCGCGTGGGCGCGGCTTCCCGTTGCGGGTGAATGAGTTGTGAGGGGCGAACCATGCCCGCCATTGTGCAGCCCCGCGCGTGCAGGCGTGCAAGAGTCGTAAAGGTGTGTAAACACGCTGGGGCAAAGTTGTACGCCGCAGCGGTTGAGGCGCAAAATGATGAGAGCGGCAATGAGCTGCTAAAGAACAAGGAGAGAACGATGACGAGAAACGGTCAACGCTTGAAATGGACCCTGGTCACGGTGGCTGCCGCCGTGGTGCTGGGCGGTTGCGCCAACATGTCCGAGGAACAGAAGAGCGGCACCGCCAAGGGCGCTGCCATCGGCGCTGTGGCGGGTGCGGTGCTGGGCGCCGCCACCGACGGCAGCAAGGGCGCCGTGCGGGGCGCAGCGATCGGCGCTGGCGTGGGCGCCGTGGGCGGGCACGTCTGGTCCACCCGCATGGAAGAGCAGAAGCGCCAGATGGAGGCCAGCACCCGCGGCACGGGCGTGGAGGTGACGCAGACGGCCGACAACCAGCTCAAGCTCAACATCCCGAGCGACGTCTCCTTTGACGTTGGCCGTGTCGACATCAAGCCCAACTTCCGCCCCATCCTGGACACCTTTGCGCAGGGCCTGGTGCGCAACCCGGCGGCGCGTGTGAGCATCATCGGCCACACCGACAGCACGGGCAGCGACGCCATCAACAATCCCCTGTCGGTGAACCGTGCCGCCAGCGTGCGTGATTACCTGACTGCGCGAGGCGTGCCGGTGGCGGCGATTGCGATTGACGGGCGAGGCTCGCGTGAGCCCGTGGCCAGCAACGACACCGCTGATGGCCGCGCGCGCAACCGCAGGGTCGAGATCTTCATGGCCGAGCCTGCGCGTTGAGGTGCGTGGAACGATAATGCGCTGATGCGCATTCCATTCACCAAGATGCAGGGCGCGGGCAACGACTTTGTCGTGCTCGACGAGACGCGTGGCCGCTTTGGCCTGAGCGCCGCCCAGTACCGTTTCCTGGCCGACCGGCACTTCGGTGTCGGTGCCGACCAGATCCTGACCGTGCGGCCTGCGCCGCACGCAGGGGTCGATTTCGAATATGTCATCCACAACGCCGATGGCGGCGAGGTGGAGAACTGCGGCAACGGCGCCCGCTGTTTTGTGCGTTACGTGCACGAGCATGGCCTGACCCGCGAGCCTGTGGTGCGCGTGCAGGTGCACGGCGGCCAGATGACGTTGCGCCTGAACGATGACGGCCGCGTCACCGTGGACATGGGCGCGCCCGTGTTCGACTTGCCCCAGGTGCCTTTCGATGCCACAGGGCTGGCGCCGCTACCCAGAGGCGGCTGGCAGGTCTGGCCCTTGCCGCTGGCCCTGCCAGGCGGTGCGGCATCGGCCGAGGTCGCCGTGCTGTCCATGGGCAACCCGCATGCCGTCTGTCTGGTGGATGACGTAGAGACCGCTCCCGTGCTGGAGTGGGGGCCGCTGATCGAGCGCCACACAGCCTTTCCCCGGCGGGTCAACGCCGGCTTCATGCAGGTGATGAGCCGCAGCGAAGTGAAGCTGCGCGTGTACGAGCGCGGCGCGGGCGAGACCCTGGCCTGCGGCACCGGTGCCTGCGCCGCCGTGGTGGCGGGCATACGCCTGGGCCTGCTGGACGAGCGTGTTGATGTCCACGCCCGTGGCGGTCGGCTCACCATCGCCTGGGCGGGGTTGGCTGACCTGTCGGCCCCGGTCATGATGACCGGCCCGGCCGTCACCGTGTTCGAAGGCGCCATCGACGTGCCTGAACTGACCTGACTTTTCCCAACACCCTACCTGTAGCCGGAGTGCCTGCCTTGGACACCAACGCCTTGCCACCGATCACCGAAGACGACATCGCCCAGTTCCTGGTCAACACCCCCGACTTCTTCGAGCGCCATGCCGAATTGCTGGCTGCCGTGCAGTTGACCAGCCCGCACGGCCAGCGGGCCGTGAGCCTGCAGGAGCGCCAGGCCGAGATGTTGCGCGAGAAGATCCGTCACCTGGAGCTCAAGGCTGTCGAGATGATCCGCCATGGGCAGGAGAACGTGAGCATCGCCGACAAGCTGCAGCGCTGGACGCGCCAGCTGCTGCTCACGCGCGATGCGGCGGACCTGCCCGAAGTGATCGTGAAGGAGATTCAGGGGCAGTTCCAGGTGCCTCAGGCCGCCATCAAGCTGTGGGGCGTGGCCCCGGCGCATGCCGATCAACCCTGGGCGCAGGGGGCAAGTGCGGATGCGCAGGCGTTTGCCGTGTCGCTCACGCTGCCCTATTGCGGCAACAACCCCGGGCTGGAGGCTGCTCAGTGGCTGGGTGACCCGTCCGCCGCCGCGTCCATCGCCTTGTTGCCGCTGCGTGCCAGCGAGGGCGCGCGCGCCTTTGGCCTGCTGGTGCTGGCGTCGGGTGATCCGCAACGCTTCCACGCCTCCATGGGAACGGACTTTTTGGAGCGCATCGCCGAACTGGCGGCCGCCGCGCTCACCCGCCTGCTGCCTGAGGGCGGCGAGGCCTGACGCAGGTCCCGCATGGCGGCGCGACCGGCTTCCCGGCGTTCCCGCGCGAAAAACCTGCCGGGTGCGGCGCAGGGACCTGATGCGGAAAGCGCGCAGCTGTCTGCCGAAGACCAGGCCTGGCTGGACCGCTACCTGGAGCACGTGCGCGTGGAAAAGCGCCTGGCCGCCCGCACCCAGGACCTGTACGCCGAGCACCTGCAAGGGTTGGCCCGCCGCTGCGCCCAGGAGCACCTGACGCTGGCCGCTGTGCGCGACGCCCATGTGCGCCGCTGGGTTGCGCAATTGCGTGCCAGCGGGCGCGAACCGCGCGGCATTGCGCTGGTGCTGTCGAGCTGGCGGGGCTTCTACACCTGGCTGGGGCGGCAGGGCCTGATCAACGTTCACCCGGTGCAGGGCGTGCGCGCCCCCAAGGCCGGGCGGCCGCTGCCCAAGGCGCTCGGCGTGGAAGATGCCCTGCGGCTGGCCGATCACGAACCTGAGCAAGACGACCCGGTGCTGGCTGCGCGTGACCGCTGCGCGACCGAGCTGCTCTACGGCAGTGGCTTGCGCCTGGGCGAATTGCTGGGCCTGGACGTTGCGGCCAGCCCCCTGGCCCGGGGGTGGATAGACCCCGAGGCGGGCGAGGCACACGTGCTTGGCAAAGGGGGCAAGTGGCGCACGGTTCCCGTGGGGCAGCCCGCATTGAAGGCCTTGGCCGATTGGCTGGTGCAGCGGCCGTTGTGGGCCAAGGATGACCGCGCCTTGTTCGTGGGGCAGCGCGGGGCCCGCCTCACGCCGCAGGCCTTGCGCCAGCGCCTGCGACAGCGCGCCGTGCAGGCGGGTTTGATGGCGCCAGTGCACCCGCACATGCTGCGGCACAGCTTTGCCAGCCACCTCCTGCAGTCCAGCGGCGACCTGCGTGCCGTGCAGGAACTGCTCGGGCACGCCAACATAGGCACCACCCAGGTGTACACGCGCCTGGACTTCCAGCATCTGGCGAAGGTGTACGAGGCGGCGCACCCCAGGGCCGGCAAGCGCCCCACCCCGGAGGCCAGCCCAGGGGAAGACCCTCAGACGGCGGGGGACAGGGTTAGCCCTCTACCATTGAAGAAGTGATTCTTCACAATATTGGAGAATTCTGATTTGCCCTTGCCGGGCGCCTTTTGCACAGGAGATGCACGATGTTGAAATGGATGACGGCCTTCAAGGCCATGCTGCTGGGGCTGGTGTTCAGCGTGTCCGCGTACGCGGCCGACAACGTCAAGGTGGTCTATCACATGAGCGAGGGCATTCCCCAGGCATCGCGTGCCATCCAGAACATCCGCAACCACCTGGCGGCCGACCCCACGGCCAAGATCGTGGTGGTCACCCATGGCCTGGGCATCGACTTCCTGCTGGAGGGCGCCACCAACCAGATGGAGCAGCCCTTTGCTGGCGCCGTGAGCGATCTCGCGTCCAAGGGGGTGGAGTTCCGCGTGTGCAACAACACGCTGGTCTCGCGCAAGATTTCCGCCGACAAGCTGCTGATGGAAACCAAGATCGTGCCTTCCGGCGTGGCTGAAGTGGCTCGCCTGCAGGCGAAGGAAGGTTTTGTCTACCTGCGGCCCTGAGCCTTTGCTTGGGTGGCAGCTGCAAGCCGGGCGTGTCCCGGCTTTTCTTTTTCCTTCGCCGGGCGGCGGCTTGTGCGCCGGGCCACAATAGCGCCCCATGAAAACCATCCGACTCAAGCCCGGCAAGGAAAAGTCCCTGTTGCGCCGCCACCCCTGGGTGTTTGACGGCGCCATCGCCAAGGGCGGCGGGGACCCTGGCGAAACCGTGCGCGTGGAAAGCCATGATGGTGACTTCCTCGCCTGGGGCGCCTTTTCACCGCAGTCGCGCATCCGTGTGCGGGTGTGGAGCTTCGATCAGGCGCAGCGCATCGATGCGCCCTTCCTGGCATCGCTGGTGAAGCGCGCCGTTGAACTGCGTGCCAGCTGGAACCTGCCCAGCGACGGCGTTCGGCTGGTGCATGGCGAATCCGATGGGCTGCCCGGCCTGGTGGTGGACCGCTACGGCGACACGCTGGTGGCACAGTTCACCAGCTGTGGTACCGAGCGCTGGAAGGCTGTGCTGGCCGACGCCCTGCTGGAAGCCACCGGCCTGCAGCGCCTGTACGAACGGTCCGACGCCAGTGCCCGTGGTCTGGAGGGCCTGCCCGAAGTCACCGGCTGGCTGCGTGGCGGCGGCGAGACGGCGCTCACCATCCAGGAGCACGGCTGGCGCCTGGGGCTGGACGTGGCGCACGGCCACAAGACCGGCTACTACCTGGACCAGCGCGACAGCCGCCGCGACTGTGCCGACTGGGTGCGCCGCCTGGGCCTGCGCGAGGTGCTCAACTGCTTCAGCTACACCGGCGGCTTCACCGTGGCCGCCCTGGCGGGCGGTGCACAGCATGTCACGTCCGTCGACTCGTCCGGCCCGGCGCTGGAGCAGGCGCGGGAGAACGTGGCCCTCAACGGCTTCGACCTGGCTCGCACCACCTGGCTGGACGCCGATGTGAACGCAAGCCTGCGCGCCTTCCTGGCCGAAGGCCGCCAGTTCGACGCCATCGTGCTCGACCCACCCAAGCTCGCGCCCACGGTGGCTCACGCCGAGCGCGCGGCGCGCGCCTACAAGGACATCAACCGGCTGGGCCTCAAGCTGCTGCGCCCCGGCGGCGTCCTGTTCACCTACTCCTGCTCTGGCGGCATTGGCGTGGAGCTGTTCCAGAAGATCGTGGCCGGGGCCGCGCTGGACGCGGGTGTGGACGCCGCCATCGTGCAGCGCCAGGGCGGCTCGGCCGACCACCCCGTGTCGCTGAACTTCCCCGAAGGCGAATACCTCAAGGGGTTGGTGGTTGTAAAGCGCAGCTGATCCCCGGTCTTGACAGCCGCACTACACTGATTGCAAGGGCCCCGCAACGGGCCATTTCTTCCTTTTTTCTGATCCACCATGGCACTTATTCCCGCCACCATCCTCACTGGCTTCCTGGGCTCCGGCAAGACCACCCTGCTCAAGCGCGTGCTGTCCGAAGCGCACGGCCAGAAGATTGCCGTCATCGAAAACGAGTTCGGCGAAGAGAACATCGACAACGACATCCTGGTGGCCGACACCGAGGAGCAGATCATCCAGATGAGCAACGGTTGCGTCTGCTGCACCATCCGCGAAGACCTGCGCAGCACGCTGCAGCTGCTGGCGGCCAAGAAGCGCAAGGGCCAGCTTGACTTCGAGCGCGTGGTGATCGAGACCACCGGCCTGGCAGACCCGGGCCCCGTGGCGCAGACCTTCTTCATGGACGACGAGGTGGCCGAGAGCTACCTGCTGGACTCCATCGTGACGCTGGTGGATGCCAAGCACGCTCAGCAGCAGCTGGACGACCGCCAGGAGGCGCGCCGCCAGGTGGGCTTTGCCGACCAGATCTTCATCAGCAAGGCCGACCTGGTGGACGACGAGGCGCTGGACGACCTGATCCACCGCATCAAGCACATGAACCCGCGCGCGCCCATCGAGAAGGCGCATTTCGGTGAGGTGGCCATCAGCAAGGTGCTGGACCTGCGCGGTTTCAACCTCAACGCCAAGCTCGACATCGATCCCGACTTCCTCAAGGTGGACGACGGCCATGACCACAGCCACTGCGACCACGACCATGGCCATTGCGAGCATGAAGGCCACGACCATGGCCACGAGCACCACCACCATCACGAGCATGGCGAGCACTGCGACCACCCGTCGCACAAGCACGGCCATCACCACCACCACGACGATGACGTGAAGAGCTTCGTGTACCGGGCAGAGCGCCCGTTCGACCCGGTGAAGCTGGAGGATTTCCTCGGCGCCATCGTGCAGGTGTATGGCCCCAAGCTGCTGCGCTACAAGGGCGTGTTGAGCATGAAAGGCACCGACCGCAAGGTGATCTTCCAGGGCGTGCACCAGCTCATGGGCAGCGACCTGGGCCCGCTGTGGGGCCCCGACGAACAGCGCCTGAGCAAGATGGTCTTCATCGGCATCGATCTGCCCAAGGACATCCTGATCCAAGGGCTGGAACAGTCCCTCGCTTGACCGCTTGCCGTTGTAAGCGCCAAATCCGGCACAAATGGGTACAATCGGCGCCGCCGAAAAGCCCGCCCGGTGTATAAGCGGGTATAACTACAACAGGCGAAACGCTGAGCCGCCATTCCCGGGGCGGCGCGCCACGAGGCCAGCGTTCCTCACCCGCCCTGAGCGGTCACTTTTTCACCCAAGATCGAGCGAGCCATGACAACCACTGTCCAATCTCCCGCCCGCAAGGACCCCAAGCTGGCCAACAACTGGAAGAGCAAACCGCTGGAGGCCCTGACCGACGAGGACTTGCTGGCCATGCCCGACAGCGAGTACATGAACGATGTGCAGCTGGCTTACTTCCGCCGCAAGCTCGTGCAGCTCAAGCAGGACATCCTGGTGAACGCTGGCGAGACCACCGAGCACCTGCGTGAAGACACGGTGGTGGTGCCAGATCCTGCGGACCGCGCCACCATCGAGGAAGAGCACGCCCTGGAGCTGCGCACGCGCGACCGTGAGCGCAAGCTGCTCAAGAAGATCGAGCAGGCCATCGCCCGCATCGATGCCGGTGACTATGGCTACTGCGACGAAACCGGCGAGCCCATCGGCGTCGGCCGTTTGCTGGCACGTCCGACGGCCAGCCTTTCCATCGAAGCGCAGCAACGCCGGGAACTCAAACAGAAGCTTTTCGGGGATTGAGGCCCTGTTACCGCCACGACAACAAGACATACGCATGCGTGAGCGGATGAAACGACCATGAGCAAGGGAGAATCCGGCGGCGGTTTTCTGTCCAGGGTGGCCCAGTTCGTCAGGCATCCGACGGCGAACTGGTCGGAGCTGGACGACCGGCTGCCCGGCGCCGGTACCGAGCAGGACCGGCGTGCACTCAAGGCCGCCATCGAGCGCAAGCGGCGCAACGACCAGATCCGCCGGCGCGAATTTGAGTTTTTGCGGGAAGCGCTGGTGCGCAAGCGGGCGCAACAGGCCAATACCGTTCAGGCGGGTGGCCAGGACCCGTTGTCCAGTTCCCCCCCCACCGATCCCGACAAGGCTCGAACCATCGAGAAAATCGCCCGGATCGAGGCGCAGATGGCCCAGCATTGGCTGAGCCGCCAGGGCGAGTCCGGAGGACGGGCTGTTGCCCCGGTGCGTATCGGCAGCGGGACTTCGATTCCCGACCGGCTGGAAGGCGGCGTCACCATTCCCGCGCATTTGCAGGCCAGCGACGGCAAGCCCTTGCGGCCCATGCCCGCCGCGTCGTTGCCGATCGACATGATCCCGGACGATTCTGGCGGGGGTATGCCAACGCCGAGCCACCAGATGCCTCAGGCCATCGAGGAGGCCGCCGTTCGGTTCGCCAACGCTGACGACCTGGAGGCCGAGAGGGTGTTGCGGGCGCTGATGGCCCAGGAAGTCAACACGCCGAACGCCAGGCTGGCGTGGCTTGCTTTGCTGGATGTCTTTCATGGCCAGGGGAACCTGGAGCGCTTTGAGGAGACTGCGGCGGAGTACGCGGAAGCGTTTGCCGTGCCGGTGCCTCGCTGGCCTTCGGGCATGCCCGCGCTTGGCGCGTCCGCGGGGGCGTCTGCGCAGCCGGGTGGCACACCAGCTGCTGGCGCGGCGGTCTGGGTCTGCCCGCCGTTTCTCGACGCCGATGCCGTGCAGTCGCTGAAGTCCGTGGTCGGGCAGCCGGGCCAGGTGAAGTGGCTGGACTGGACGGAACTCGTCTCGGCCGACATCGCCGCCGCCGAGGTGTTGTTGTCGGAGGTCCAGCGCTGGCTGGGCGAGCCGGTGGTCTTCCGGTTTCTGGGCAGCAGCGTTCTCCGGCGGCGCCTGAAGGCCAGCACACCGTCTGGCCGCCGTGAAAACGAGCCGGTCTGGTGGCATTTGCGCCTGGCGCTGCTGCGCATGATGCACCGCCCGGAGGAATTTGATCTCGCCGCTCTCGATTTCTGTGTCACCTACGGGGTTCTGCCACCGCTGTGGGAGGCGCCGGTGTGCGGCTTTGAACTGGCCGACAGCCTGCCCACGGAGTTTGCGCAGACCGCACCACTGGAGCTGGAAGGCGCAGCCTTGCAGGAGCCCATACGGCCGCTGGTGACCCAGCTGGGCGGGCTGGATGTTCTGGAATGGCCGGCGATGGCGGGTGACACGCAGTTCTTCAGCGGCACGCAGATGGGTGTTGCGGCCCATGGGGTTGCCGCCGACGCCAGCGGGCCGCCCAAGCCGGTGCTGACCGGTGTGCTTCAAGGCGAAATCGGGACGGCGCTGGCAGACCTGCAGGCCGCGCTGGATGCCCACTCGCCATCACAGGTGTTTGCCATCGACTGCCTGGGGTTGCGCCGCATCGATTTTGTGGCAGCGGGCAGCCTGATGCAGTGGCTTCTGGCCGCCATGTCGCGGGGCGTTCGGGTCGAGCTGACCCAGGTGGGGCGGCTGGTGGCTGCCTTCTTCCATGTCGTGGGTATTGACGAGGCCGTGACCGTGCGCCTGCGACAATACTGAGCATGGAACACAAGGATTCTTCGCTTTTCTACGGTACCACCATCGTCTGCGTGCGCCGCGAAACGCCCGAGGGCGTGCAGGTGGCCATCGGCGGTGACGGCCAGGTCACGCTGGGCAATATCGTCGTCAAGGGCACGGCGCGCAAGGTGCGCAAGCTGCACCATGGCCAGGTGCTGGCGGGTTTTGCCGGTGCCACGGCTGACGCCTTCACCCTGTTCGAGCGTTTCGAGGCCAAGCTGGAGAAACACCAGGGCCACCTCACGCGCGCTGCCATTGAGCTGACCAAGGACTGGCGCACAGACCGCGTTCTGCGCCGCCTGGAAGCCATGCTGGCCGTGGCCGACAAGACGGCCAGCCTCATCATCACCGGCAACGGCGACGTGCTGGAACCCGAGTACGGCATCGTGGCCATCGGCTCGGGTGGCGCCTACGCCCAGTCTGCGGCCAAGGCGCTGCTGGACCACACCGCGCTCAGCGCCGAGCAGATCGTGCGCGAGTCGCTAAAGGTGGCCGGTGAGCTTTGCATCTACACCAACATGAACCACACGGTCGAGGTGCTGGCATGAGCAGCATGACCCCCCAGGAAATCGTGTCCGAATTGGACGCGCACATCATCGGCCAGAAGGCCGCCAAGCGCGCCGTGGCCATCGCGCTGCGCAACCGCTGGCGCCGCCAGCAGGTGGACGCCAAGCTGCGCCCCGAGATCACGCCCAAGAACATCCTGATGATCGGCCCCACCGGCGTGGGCAAGACCGAGATCGCGCGCCGCCTGGCCCGGCTGGCCAACGCACCCTTCATCAAGGTCGAGGCCACCAAGTTCACCGAAGTGGGCTATGTGGGCAAGGACGTGGACAGCATCATCCGTGATCTGGTGGACATGGCCGTGAAGCAGACGCGCGAGGCCGAGGTGGCCAAGCTGCGCACCCGCGCCGAAGATGCCGCCGAGGAGCGCATTCTGGACGCGTTGCTGCCCCCGCCCCGCCTCGGCGACCACGAACCGGCGCCCGACAGCACGGCCCGCCAGGTGTTCCGCAAGAAGCTGCGTGAAGGCCTGCTGGACGACAAGGAGATCGAGCTGGAACTGGCAGCGGCCCAGCCCATGATGGAGGTGATGACTCCCGCAGGCATGGAAGAGATGGCCGAACAGCTGCGCGGCATGTTCAGCCAGTTCAACGCAGGCAAGCGCAAGACACGCAAGCTCAGAATAGCCGAGGCGCGCAAGCTGCTGATCGACGAAGAAGCGGGCAAACTGATCAACGAGGAAGAGATCAAGCTGCAGGCGGTGAACAACGCCGAGCAGAACGGCATCGTCTTCATCGACGAGATCGACAAGGTCACCAGCCGCAGCGAAGGCGCCAGCACGGGCGAGGTGTCGCGCCAGGGCGTGCAGCGCGACCTGCTGCCGCTGGTGGAGGGCACCACCGTGTCCACCAAGTACGGCCCGATCAAGACGGACCACATCCTCTTCATTGCCAGCGGCGCCTTCCACCTGAGCAAGCCCAGTGACCTGATCCCGGAATTGCAGGGGCGCTTTCCCATCCGGGTGGAGCTGCAGTCGCTCTCGGTCGCGGATTTTGAGGCCATCCTCACGCAGACCCACGCCAGCCTGGTGCGCCAGTACCAGGCGCTGCTGGCCACGGAAGGGGTGACCATCGAGTTCACGCCCGAGGGCATCACCCGCCTGGCGCAGATTGCCCACGACGTGAACGAACGCACCGAAAACATTGGTGCGCGCCGCCTGGCCACGGTGATGGAGCATTTGCTTGACGAGGTGAGTTTTGACGCTGCACGGCTGGAGGGCCAGACCGTGACGGTGGACGCCACTTACGTGAACGCCCGCCTGGGCGAACTCAGCCGCAACGACGACCTGTCGCGCTACATCCTATGAACATGCTGTATGCCACCGCAGTTGCCCTTGGGGCGGCACTGGTTTTCTTCGTCTGGATCGGCCTGCGTGCCCGCACGGCGGGCGGCGATCTGGACGAGTACCTGACCGCGCGCAATTCCCAGAGCGCATCGACCCTGGGGCTGTCGTTCCTGGCGTCGGGGCTGGGCGCGTGGATTCTCTTCGTGCCGCCCGAAGTGGGGGCCTTCGTTGGGCCGCTGGGCGTGGCGGGCTACGCCCTGGGCGCGGCGTTCCCGTTCATCGTGCTGGCCTGGTGCGGCCCCGCGATCCGGCGCCTGCTGCCCCAAGGGCGCAGCATCACCGAGTACGCGCAGGCGCGTTTCGGCGCCGGCCTGCGCCATTGGGTGGCGGCCATTTCGGTGCTGTACATGCTGTGCTTCCTCACGGCGGAGCTGACGGCCATTGGCGGCATCACGTCCCTGCTGTCGCCCCTGCCGGGCAGTGTGGCGGTGGTTGGCGTGGCCGTGGCTACCTTGATCTACACCGCCTGGGGCGGTTTGCGCGCCAGCCTGGTGACGGACCGCTGGCAGGTCTGGCTGTTGCTGGCCCTGCTGGCGCTGGTGCTGGGTGTGGCCTGGCAGAGTCTGCCCACTGATCCCCGACCGCTGGTGTGGCCCACGATTCCGGTGGGGGATGCCCTGCAGGTGGCGCTGACGCTGATCATTGCCGTCACGGCGGCCAACCTGTTCCACCAGGGCTACTGGCAGCGGGTGTGGGCTGCGCGCGATGACCGCGAGCTGGTGCGTGGCGGCTGGCTGGGCGGGGTGACGTCCGTGGTGGTGGTGGCCGTGGTGGGCATGGTCGGTGCCTGGATGGCCGGCACCGGGCGCGAGCTGGGCTCGCCGCCCACGCCGTTCTTTGCGATGCTGGCCGAGTCACCTTCCTGGCTGGCCATCCCGGCCTTGCTGCTGGCCGTGGCATTGGTGGCGTCTTCGGTGGACACCTTGCAGAACGGCATTGCTTCGCTGCTGGTGACGTCGCGCAAGGGCACGTCGTTGGCGGCTGCACGCTGGATCACGGTGCTGTTGATGGTGCCGGTGGTGGTGGTGGCCTTGCAGGGCATTTCTGTGTTGCGCCTGTTCCTGGTGGCCGACCTGCTGTGTGCCACGGCGGTGGTGCCGGTGTTGCTGGGGCTGTGGCGCCGCATGACGCCTCTGGCCGCGATTGGCGGTGCGGTGGCGGGGCTGGTGGGGGCTGTGTTGCCAGGGTGGGTGTCGCATGCCAGCCTGGCCCAGGGGCTGCTTCAGGCCAGCTTTCCCACTGGTGTGCCTACGCTGGCCCCGTTCCTGGGGGCGTTGGTGGCGTCCAGTTTGGTGAGTCTGCTGCTTTTGTCTTTGGGGCGCAACAGGGCATGATCTGAGGCGCGCAGAGTTTGTGTGCGAGGTGCATGCGATTGATGCGCCTCGCTTGCTGCGGCAGGCCTGGCCCTGCGGGGGCTCATGCTGTGACGGTCGGCACCTTTGGCGCCGACTCCGCTGAGTCCACCTGTCTGGGGCCGGTGCGGCGGAACTCACTGCGCGCTTGCAGCGCTCCGCTCGGACAGCCGCCGCAAGTCAGTTACGAAGCGCGCTAACGCGTGCCCGGCCCCAGACAGGCGGCCACAGCCGCCACAGAAATCGCCCCCACAGGGCCAGGCCTGCCGCAGCCACCAAGAATGGTGGTACGCAACCGTTGATGTGCCAACAATGCTTCTGCCAAGGCGTGTGTGCCCAGGGGCTGGCGCGCCTGTCGAGGTGCCGAGAAGCGCAGAGGCCGTGGCCAGCGCGCGTGAGCGCGCTTCGTCATCTAGCTTGCGGCGGCTGTTCAAGCGGAGTGAGCAAAGCGAACGAAGCGAGTTCCGCCGCGTGGCCACGGCATCGAGCATCGCAGGGGAGCCGGTGCGTAGCACCGGCCGCCTCGTTGAAGCGCCAGCCCCTGGGCGCACATGGCTTGGCCGCCAATTCCTGAGAGCGCCCAAGCCATGGCCGTCCATGGCAACCGCCGCGTCAGTCACTTGATGGCTGCGAAGCGCTGCTCCATTTCACGCCGCATGGTTTTGCGCACCTCGGCCGCGGCATGGCGGCGGCGCTCGTCTGGTGTGAATGGGCGCAGGGGCGGCACCGCGACAGGCTTGCGTTCGTCGTCCACCGCCACCATGGTGAAGAAACAGCTGTTGACGTGCCGTTTTTCCTGCGTGCGGATGTTCTCGGCAATCACCTTGATGCCCACCTCCATCGATGACGTGCCCGTGTGGTTCACCGAGGCCAGGAACGTCACCAGTTCGCCCACGTGAATGGGCTGGCGGAACATCACCTGGTCCACACTGAGCGTGACCACATAGGTGCCTGCATAGCGGCTGGCGCAGGCATAGGCCACCTGGTCCAGCAGCTTGAGGATCGTGCCCCCGTGCACGTTGCCAGAGAAATTGGCGGTGTCGGGCGTCATCAGCACCGTCATCGTCAGTTGGTGGGCGGGCAGTTCCATCGCAAGATCCTCTCGGCAGTGTGAGACGGTGGGGTAGTGCTCCCGATCTTACGGGAGACAGCGCGTCAGTCCGTGTGAGAACCTAGGGTTTTCCTTACCCGACTTTTTTGTAAAGGATTGGTCACGGACCCATGGATAGGTGTACCATTGATTCCGTAATGAATCAACGTTTCACAAATGAAACGAAAAAGGATAGCAGATGTCTACGGATCCTTCTTCCAGCGTCCCTGCCATTGAGTTCATTGGTGTGGAGAAGCGCTTTGCAGCACGGGGCAAGTCCGCGGAGGTGTTGGCTGCGCGTGACGTGAACTTTTCCATTGCCCCGGGCGAGGTGGTTTCCATCATCGGGCCTTCCGGATGCGGCAAGAGCACCCTTCTGAACATGGGGGCCGGGTTGTCGAAGCCCTCCAAGGGTATCGTGAAGGTCGGCGGTGAGGTGGTGACCGGCCCGAACCGGCACGTGGCCTTCATGCTCCAGAAAGACCTGCTCATGCCCTGGCGCACCATTGCGCAGAACGTGGAATTCGGCCTGGAACTGCGGGGCGTCAAGGCGGCCGAGCGGCGCGAGACCGCGGAACGCCTGCTGGCGCAGTGTCACTTGAAGGGGTTTGGCAACCACTACCCGAACCAGCTTTCCGGCGGCATGCGTCAGCGCGCAGCCATGGCGCGCACCTTGGCGGTGGACCCGCTGGTGCTGCTGATGGATGAGCCGTTTTCGGCGCTTGACGCGCAGACAAAGATGATTCTGCAGCAGGACCTGGCGCAGACCGTCAAGGCGCATGGCAAGACGGTGGTCTTCATCACCCACGACCTGGCCGAAGGGGTGGCGCTGTCAGACCGCATTCTCGTGATGAGCGAGCGCCCCGGAACGATCGTCGAGGAAATCATCGTCGACATCCCCGACCGAGAAAACCCGATGCAGCGCCGCAAGCACCACAGCGTGGGGGACTACGTCTCCCGGTTGATGGACCTGCTCAAGCTTGACGCGCATGCAGACGTGCACTGACCCTTCCCTTTCAACCCAACCTCAACTCCCGGAGCCCGTGATGAAAAGTATGTCGTCTTTCCAGGCAGCACGCCGTCTGTGTCTCTCTTTGGTGGCAGCAGGTGCATTGTCCGCGCCGTTCGCAGCCAGCGCGCAACAGCAGGAAGTTACCTACCTGTTGCCTGCCCCCGGAACGCTGCCCGCCTTTGGTCCGTGGATGCTGGCGCAGGCCAAGGGCTACTACGAGCAAGAGGGGTTGAAGGTGAACTTCGTCACGGCGCGTGGCGGTGTGGACGTCGCCAAACAGATCGGTGCGGGCAACGCCGTAATTGGCGGTGCCATTGGCGACACCCCCATCATCGCCCGGTCGCAGGGCATTCCCGTCAAGGCTGTGGCGGTGATGGGCGCCGGGTCGCTGACGCAGCTGGTCAGCCACAAGGACGAGAAGATCGAGAGCCCGCGTGAGTTGAAGGGAAAGACGGTGACCGTGCTGGCCTACACCGACACCACCTACTACGCGTTGCTGGGCATGCTGAGCAAAGTGGGCCTGACCAAGAATGACGTGAACATCCAGGCCGCCGGACCCGCAGGTGTGTGGCAGCAGTTTGCCGCCAAGAAGGCCGTGGCCATGGCTGGCGTGCCCGATTGGACTGTCAGCTCGATCGAGGCCGGTGCCCAGGTCGACATCATGCCCGCCGACATCTACTTCAAGAGCATGGCGCAGGCCATCCTGGCATCGGACGAGACGATTGCCAAGAACCCTCAACTGATTCAGAAGCTGGTGCGCGCCACGCTCAAGGGCATGAAAGACATCATGGCCGACCCGAAGGGCGCAGCCGCCGCCTACGTGAACCACGTGCCGGTGCACAAGGGTAAGGAGGCCAGCATCGAGAAGGCGTTCGAGCTCTACAACAAGTACGTCTACGCCGCGCAGAAAGTACCCGGAACCATGGACGAGGCGCGCCTAGGCGAGTTGCAGAAGTTCTACGTTGCCAACGGCATCGTACCCAAAGAGGTCCCGCTGAAGGAGCTCTACACCAACCAGTTCGTGGCGGCCAAGTAAGCCGGCACGGGTTCTACGTATCCTTTCCGAAGCAAGAAGATGCAAAACGAACGTATCGTCACCACTGCCTGGAGCCTGGCGGTCCTGGTGGCTTTTCTCCTGGCGTGGGAGTTCGCTCCCGGCTTGTTGGGGGTTCCGGAATTCGTGCTGCCGCCCTTCAGCGCCGTGGTGAACGAGCTTGGGCGAATCTGGGGTGGCGAGCGTTTGCTGTGGCATGCGGGCATCACCGCCCTGGAGGTGGTGGTGGGCTTCGTGCTGGGGTCGGCGCTGGGCGCGGTGATCGGGTATGCGCTCGGGGTCTCACCGCGTGTGGAAGCGGTGCTGTCGCCATACCTGCTGGCCCTGCAGATTGCACCGAAGGTTGCGTTCGCGCCGCTGTTCGTGATGTGGCTGGGCTACACGGTCTACCCAAAGATCCTGGTGGCCATCCTCATCGTCTTCTTTCCCGTGCTGATCAACGTCCTGTCGGCCATGCGGGCGATGGATGGAGACCTCATCAACCTGGCGCGCTCCTTCTCTGCGACACGTTTTCAGGTGTTCCGCATGGTCGAGTTCCCCACGACGCTGCCCCCCCTGTTCTCGGGCTTGCGCATTGCCAGCACGCTGGCAGTGATCGGGGTGGTGGTCGGTGAACTGGTCGGCGGCAACATGGGGCTGGGTTACCTGCTCGTCTTCTTCGAGGGGCAGGGCAACACCGCTGGCGTGTTCGTGGTGATCGCAGCGCTGACGGTGATTGGCATCGTTGCCTATTACGCAGTGGTGCTGGCCGAGCGCAAGGTTCTGCATTACCTGCCCAGCGCGCAGCGCGCAGGTGCATGAGCGCGGCGGAGCAAGCCATGACACAAGAAATTCGCCTGGAAGGCCGCAAGGTCCTGGTCACCGGCGCGGCTCGCGGCCTGGGAGCCAGCTTTGCCAGGGCCTTGGTGGAAGCAGGGGCACGTGTAGCGATCAGCGACGTGCTGCACGAGCAAGGGCAGGCGCTGGCGCAGGAGCTTGGCCCTGCCGCCTGTTACGTTCCGCTTGACCTTCTTGACGGCGCAAGCATTCGCCAGGGGGTGGACGCCGCCGCCCGGCACATGGGTGGTATCGACGGGCTCATCAACAACGGCGCCATCACCAGCTCCGGCGGCAGAACGATGGACGAGTTGACCCCTGAGACGTGGGACCTGGTGATGGACGTGAACGTCCGCGGGACGTGGCTGGTCACGCAAGCGGCACGGCCGCACCTGGCTGCCAGCGGCCAGGGGCGCGTGGTCAACGTGGCGTCGGACACCGCGCTTTGGGGGCCGCCCAAGCTGCTGGCATACGTGGCCAGCAAGGGCGCCGTGATTGCCATGACCCGGTCTCTGGCGCGTGAAATGGGCGAAGAGGGCACCACCGTCAACGCCATTGCGCCAGGTCTCACCCTGGTGGAAGCCACCGAATACGTGCCGCAGGAGCGTCACGATCACTACATGAAGGGGCGTGCCATACAGCGCGCCCAGGTTCCCGGTGATGTCAACGCCGCTGCTCTGTTCCTGTTGAGCAAAGGCAGCGGTTTCATCACTGGTCAGTTGCTGCCCGTGAACGGCGGCTTCGTCATGCATTGAGGAGAGTACACATGAATGCACCTTTGCCCACTGCCGCTGTCGCGGCCAACCAGCCCCTGTTCAACGAGCGCGGCCTGCTAGACGCAAGCATCCCGAGCGAGGCCGAGATCCAGGCCTCCATGCTGCAGCAGCCTGGCCAGAGTTTTGCCGAATGGATGGAAAGCCGCGTGGCACGCAAGTCCACCCGCCGCTACGACTGGGACGCGCTGAAGTTCCAGGCGGACTACGACTCGAAGTACCGCCGCGCCCAGATGCGGTACGTGGGAACAGGCGGCACCGGTGTGGCCACGGACAGCAATACCGTGCCTTCGGCGCACTTCACTTTCTCGACCATGGTCATCCCGGCGGGCAACATCGGTCCGTCGCACATCCACTACGACGTGGAGGAAATCTTCTTTGTCATGCGTGGCGCCATGAAGGTGATTTGCGAGAAGGACGGCCAGCGCTGGGAAGCCGTGCTGGGCGAGCGTGATCTGATTTCCGTGCCGCCTGGTGTTTACCGCGAGGAGCACAACATCGGCGATGAAGACGCGCTCATGTGCGTGATGCTGGGCTCGCCGAAACCCATCACGCCCGTGTACCCGCCGGACTCCCCGCTCGCCAAGATCAAGCGTTGATGGTGCAAGCCACGAACCGACGCCCCGGAGCACCTGTGCAGATCAGTCCGCAACAAGCCCTTGACCGTTTCCCCGCTCAGTGCGTGGAAACGGCTGGCGGCCGCGTCCAGTACCGCAGTGCGGGCAAAGCGTCCGCCGTCACGCATGTGCTGTTGCATGGCATCGGGTCGGGTTCTGCCAGTTGGGTTTACCAGCTGCTTCAGGCACAGGACCGGCCTGACCTGCGCTTGTTGGCCTGGGATGCTCCAGGTTACGGCGCGAGCACGCCGGTCGCGCCGCCTTCGCCGCTGGCAAGCGATTACGCCCTGCGGTTGTGGCAGTGGCTGGATGCCTTGGGCGTGACGGATGCCGTGGTGCTCGCGGGCCACTCCCTGGGCGCGCTCATGGCGGCCAGTGCGGCCTGCATGCGCCCAGCGCAGGTGAGCCGTGTGGTCTTGCTTTCACCGGCACGCGGGTATGGCGATGCCGGCCCGCAGGAGCGAGAGGAGAAGCTGGCCAGCCGCCTCGGCACATTGGAGCGGCTGGGGCCTCAAGGCATGGCTGCGGCCCGTGGCGCGGCCATGCTGTCGCCGCACGCTGCGCCAGAACTGATAGAGGCCGTGCGCGACACCATGGCGCAGGTGGACCCCGCTGGTTACGCGCAGGCGGCCCGCATGTTGTCCAACGGCACTCTGCTGCGCGATGTGGCAGCTCTGACGTGCCCTGTCAGCGTGGCAAGTGGCGAGGCCGATACGATCACGCCGCCGGCGGGCTGTTCGCTGGTGGCCCGGCAGGCGGGACAGGACTGGTTGAACCTTGGCTCGGTGGGACATGCATGCCCGCTGGAAGCCCCGGCACCCGTCAATGCCTTGCTGGGTCTGACCCTGTCCGAGACGAAGGAGGCGACCACATGACCGACGACACCAAGAACGACGACCGTTACACCGTTCCCGCCCTGGCGCGCGGCCTGCAGCTGCTGATGCAGTTCAACCGTGAGGAGAGGCAACTCTCCGGTGCCGAACTGTCGCGTCGACTCGATCTGCCGCGCGCTTCTGTCTTTCGCATGCTCTACACCCTGGAGCAGGGCGGGTTTGTCGAAAAGGCGGACGACGGTGTCAGCTACAAGCTGGGGCTGGCGGTGCTGCGCCTGGGTTTCGAGCTGCTGGCGTCCATGGAACTGACCGAGCATGGCCGTCCGGTGATCGAGGAGCTGCGCGACCGCAGCGGCTACTCGGCCCACATCGTGGTGCGCGACGCCCGCGAGGTTGTCTTCATCGCCAAGGCTGCGGGGCGCAACGCCATGTTCCATTCCATACAGGTGGGCGCGCGCCTGCCGGCCCATGCCACGGTGCTAGGGCGGCTGCTGTTGTCCGACCTCGACATGGCTGCGCTGTCACTGCTGTACCCGGACACGCCCCTGCCTTCCTACACGCCCAAGACGCCCACCACCCTGGCCCAGCTCAAGGCGCTCATCGACCAGGACCGCGCCAAAGGTTACGGCGTCAGCATGGGCGGGTACGAAACCGGCATTTCCACCATCGCAGCCCCTGTGTTCAACGACCGGGGCGAGGTGGCCGCCGCCATCAGCATCTCGGTTCCGGCGCAGCGCATCGACGACGAAGCCCTGCCGCCGCTGGTCGCCATGGTCCAAGAGGCCGCCTCCCAATTGACCGAACGCATCAGCCACCTGCCCAGCCGGGGAGGTTGGCCACAGAAATCCTCAGACAAAAGAGTCACATGAGCACGACACCCACCATCACCGTTGGCGAACTGGTCGCACGTTTCCTGGAGCAGTGCGGGGTCAAGGCCGCCTTTGGCGTGATCTCGATCCACAACATGCCCATCCTGGACGCCTTTCATACCCGCAGCCGGATCCGATTCGTTTCGGCGCGGGGCGAGGCCGGCGCCTGCAACATGGCCGATGCCTATGCCCGCGTCAGCGGCTCGCTGGGCGTGTGCGTCACAAGCACGGGAACGGGCTGCGGAAACGCAGCCGGTGCGATGGTGGAAGCAATCACGGCAGGCACGCCCCTGCTGCACCTGACGGGGCAGATCGAGTCCCCCTATCTGGACCGTGACCTGGGCTACATCCACGAGCATCCGGCCCAGCTGGCGATGCTCAAGGCCGTGGGCAAGGACGCGTTTCGCATCCGCAACCCGGAGACCGCGCTGGCCACCCTGCGCGAAGCCGTGCGCCTTGCCCACACACCGCCCTGCGGCCCGGTGAGCATTGAAATTCCGATCGACGTGCAGAAGATGCTGATGCCTTTGCCGGCCGATCTGTCGCCCTTGGCCATTCCCGTGGTGAGGCCCGATCCGGCGGCTGTTGACGCCCTGGCCGAGCGGCTTCTGAAAGCGAAGCGCCCCCTGTTGTGGCTGGGTGGCGGCGCGCGTGGCGCCGGTCCGGCGGTGGAGCGCCTGGTGAAGATGGGCTGGGCCGTGGTCACGTCGGTGCAGGGGCGTGGCATTTTGCCCGAGGACCATCCGGCATCGCTGGGTTCCTACAACCTGCAAAAGCCGACCGAGGAGTTTTACGAGACCGTGGACGCCCTGTTGGCCGTGGGTACCCGGCTGCGCAGCAACGAGACGCTGAACTACAAGCTCAAGCTGCCTCGCACACGTTACCGCATCGATGCCAACGTGCTGGCCGACAACCGGGGTTACGACGCCGACTGTTTCGTCCATGGCGACGCCCGCCTGACCCTGGATGCCCTGGCTGACCGGCTGGAGGGGCGCATGCACATCGACCCCGAGTACGCTGGCGATGTCAGGCGGACCCGTGCCGAGTCCGCAGCACTCGTGGACGCCACCCTGGGCCAGTATGTCAAGCTCAAGAACACATTGGGTGAGGTCGCGGGCAAGAACATCTGGTGGGTGCGCGACATCACCCTGTCCAACAGCATGTGGGGCAACCGCGCACCGGTGCTGGACCATCCGCGTGCGGGCGTACATGCACTGGGCGGGGGCATAGGCCAAGGCCTGGCCATGGGCGTTGGCGCCGCAGTGGCCGATGCCGAGTTTGGCCTGGGTCGCAAGACTGTCTCCCTGTGCGGCGACGGTGGCTTCATGCTCAACGTGGGCGAGCTGGCCTGTGCCGCGCAGGAGCGTGCCGACGTCACGTTCATCGTGATGAACGACAGCCGCTATGGCGTGATCAAGAACATCCAGGACGACATCTACGGCGGTCGCCATTGTTACGTTGAACTGCACACGCCCGACTTTGCGCAGTTCTGTGCGAGCCTGAAGGTACCGCACTTCAGGTTGAGCGATCCCGCCGCCACCCGCGAGACCCTGCAGCAGGCTCTGGGCATGCGTGGCCCCGTGGTGGTTGAGGTGGACATGAACGCCTGGGGGCCGTTTGCGGTGAAGTTTGCAGGCCCGCCCAAGAAGAAGGATTGACCATGCAGCAGGTGACATTGATCGGCTTCGGCGCCATTGGCCGCACGCTGTTCAAGCGCATGGCGCAGCACCCCGAGGTGCGCATCACGCACATCGTCGTGCCTGAAGCGCATGTGCCTGATGCGGCGCAGGCCTTGCAGGACATGAACCAGGCGGGTGTCACGGTGTGCAGCGCGGTACCTGCCCACACGGCGCTGCTCGTGGAGTGCGCCGGGCATGCAGCGCTGACCGATCACGTCCTGCCCGCTCTGGAGCGCGGCATCGAAACGGCCGTGCTTTCGGTTGGTGCCTTGTCGGAAGATGGATTGCCCGAACAATTGGCCGCGGCGGCCCAAAAGGGCGGCACCCAGGTTCATCTGCTGGCGGGAGCCATCGGTGGGGTTGACGCGATTGCGGCCGCCCGCATTGCGGGGCTCGACGCCATCACGTACACAGGGCGCAAGCCCCCTGCCGGTTGGCGGGGCACGCCGGCGGAGCTGCTGGTCGACCTGGACAGCATTGCCGAGCCGACCGTGATCCTGGAGGCTTCGGCCCGCGAAGCGGCACGCCTTTACCCCAAGAATGCGAACGTGGCCGCGACCATTTCGCTGGCGGGGCTGGGGCTGGATGCCACGCGGGTGAGGCTGGTCGCCGATCCGACGGTCACCGAGAACATCCACGAGATCGAAGTGCGCGGCGCCTTTGGCGAGATGTGTGTGACCATGCGCGGCAAGCCGCTGCCCGAGAACCCCAAGACGTCGGCGTTGACGGTTCTTTCCGCGCTGCGCTTCCTGCACAACCGTACCTCACCGGTGACGATATGACCGAAAAGTTGCAGAGTTTCTTTGCCGGGCAATGGCGCGACGCGTCGGGCCCGGAGTACACAACCGAATACCCGCACGACGGCAGCACGGTGGCCCGATTGAATGCAGCCACCGTGGCCGATGTGGACGAGGCCGTGCAGACCGCCGAGGCTGCACGCCAGCGGCCCGAATGGGCTGGACTGAAACACCATGAGCGCGCGGGCATGCTATACCGCATCGCTCAGGGCATCCGCGACCGGGCGGAGGAACTGGCCCAGCTGCAGCGGCTCGACAACGGCAAGCCTATCAAGGAGTGCCGGGCGCTGGTGGCCAGCGCGGCCGGAACGTTCCAGTTCTTTGGCGCTGCCGCCGAAACCTGGGAAGAGACCATCACCCCGGCACGTGGCGACTACCTGAGCATGAGCGTGCACGAGCCGCTCGGGGTGGTGGGCGCCATCACGCCGTGGAACAGTCCCATTGCCAGCGAGGCGCAGAAACTTGCCCCGGCCCTGGCCGCAGGTTGCGCCGTGGTGTTCAAACCGGCCGAGATCACCCCGCGCATGGCCATTGAGCTGGCCCGCATTGCACAGCAGGCAGGGGTGCCGGATGGCATCATCAGCGTGCTGCCGGGCAAGGGCTCGGTGGTGGGGGATGCCCTTGTGCGGCATCCGCTGATCAAACGCATTGCCTTCACGGGCGGCACCAACGTGGGCATGGGCATACAGCGGCAGGCCGCCGAGAAGCTGATGCCCACGTCTCTTGAGCTGGGGGGGAAGTCACCAACCATCGTGATGCCGGACGCCGATCTGGACCATGCGGTGGCTGGTGTCCTGTACGGGATCTTCAGTTCGTCGGGCGAGTCCTGCATTGCGGGGTCGCGCGCCTTTGTGCACGAAAGCGTGTACGAGGCCTTCAAGGCGCGCCTGCTGGAAGGTGTCAAGCGCCTGCGCGTTGGCGACCCGTCGAGCGAGGACACGCACATGGGGCCACTGGTCAACATGGCGCACCGTGCCACCGTGGAACGTTACGTGCAGATGGGCCGGGACGAGGGCGGGCGCGTGCTGTGCGGTGGGGTACGGCCTTCGGGCGGTTACTACGACGCAGGCAGCTACTACCTGCCCACCATCTTCGAAGGGCTGCCGAACAGTGCGCGCATGTGCCAGGAGGAGATTTTCGGGCCGGTGCTGGCGCTGTTGCCGTGGCGGGACGAGGCCGATCTTGTGGCGCAGTGCAACGACAACATGTTTGGCCTGGCCGCAGGCATCTGGACGCGTGATTTCAAGAACGCCTGGCGAATCGGCCGCGCCTTGCAGACGGGCACCGTCTGGGTCAACACCTACAAGATCTTTTCCATCAGCACGCCGTTCAGCGGTGTGAAGATGAGTGGTTATGGCCAGGAGAAGGGGCGGCTGGGCATTCTGGAATACACCAGCCAGAAGAGCTTCTACTGGGGGCTGAACGAAGCCCCCAATCCCTGGGCCGGGGTTTGACGCCTGTTTTCGCCAGGATGGAATAAACATGGATCTGGGAATCGGAAACAGAAAGGCGCTGGTCTGCGGCGCCAGTGCCGGGCTCGGTTATGCCTGCGCCGAGGCGCTGGTGCGCGAAGGTGTTCACGTCGTCATCGCCGCGCGTACCGAAGGGCCGCTGTTGGAAGCGGCAGACCGCCTGCGGGCATTGCAGGCTGGCCGGGTGGATCACGTTGCCGCGGATGTCACCTCGGAAGAAGGGCGTTCCCGCATCTTCGCCAAACACCCTTCCTTCGATATTCTGGTCACGAACGCCGGGGGGCCGCCTCCGGGGGATTTCCGGCAGTGGGACCAGGGCACCTGGCACCGGGCGATAGACGCCAACATGCTGGCACCGATCGAACTCATCAAGGCCACGGTGGACGGCATGATGGCGCGAGGCTGGGGCCGCATCGTCAACATCACGTCCAGTGCGGTCAAGTCGCCTGTGGACGGGCTCGGGCTGTCGGTGGGCGCGCGCAGCGGCCTCACCGGGTTCGTCGCGGGATTGGCGCGCACCACTGTGGGCAGTGGGGTGACCATCAACAACCTGCTCCCAGGCACGTTTGACACCGCGCGGCTGGCCGGCAATTTCGCAGCACAGGCCCAGCGCGAAGGCCGCTCGGTTGAAGAGGTGATTGCCGCGCGGCTGGCCAAGCACCCGGCCCACCGTTTTGGCCAGCCTGGCGAACTGGGGCATACCTGCGCCTACTTGTGCAGCGTTCATGCGGGCTACATCAATGGCCAGAACATCCTTCTGGATGGGGGCTCGTTCTCTGGGGTTTTCTGAGTTGCCTGAGTTGCGGCCTATCCAGCCGCACCAGCAAAAAGCCCGATGGAGGTGACTCCACCGGGCTTTGTCATCAGTGGTACAGGTGCGCGGTCAGAGATCCAGCACCAGCTTCGGGCTCTTGCAGCCCGACACGCAAACCATCATGACCTTGTTGCTGGCCTTCTCCGCAGCGGTCAGCACCGAGTCGCGGTGATCCACTTCCCCTTCAATCACCCGCGTTTCGCACGAACCGCACACGCCTTCCTCGCAGCTGAAGGGAACATCGGCGCGAACGTCCAACAGCCACTGGTGCAGGCTTTTCTCGGGAGAGACTTCGAACGTCTTGCCGCAGCGGCGCAGCTCCACCGTGTAGCTCGCCTTGGCGTCAGCCGCCGCCTTGACCTCTACCGCACTGAAACGTTCGATGTGTGCGTTCGTGTGTCCAAGCTCGGCGCAGAACTTCTCGAAGGCGTCCAGCATGACCGCAGGGCCGCACGCGTAGTAGTGCGCGCTGGGGCTGGGGGCGTGACGTGACAGCAGCGCTTTCAGGTCGGGCGGGCCGCCACGTTCATCGTCGAAATGCCAGGTCACGGGTGTGCCGAGCGCTTCGATCTCAGCCGTGAAGGCCGCGCTCTTGCGCGAGCGGGCGAAGTAGATCACCTCGAAAGACTTGCCGAGCGCCTGCAGGCGTCGGCCCATGCACAGGATGGGCGTCACGCCGATGCCGCCCGCGATGAGCACGGTGTGGGTCGCATCTTCGTGCAGCGGGAAATGGTTGCGCGGTGCGCTGATCTGCAGCCGTGTGCCCACGCGCAGCTGTTCATGCACGCAGCGCGAACCGCCCCGGCTGGCGCGGTCCTTGAGCACGCCGACCACATACCGGTGGTTCTCGCGGCTGTCGTTGAACAGCGAGTAGCTGCGCACCATGCCATTGGGCAGGTGCAGGTCGATGTGCGCCCCCGCCTCGAAGGCCGGGAAGGCAGTGCCTTCCACGGGCCGCAGTTCCACGCTGATGACGTCTTCCGCCTCGTGGCGCAGCGTGTGCACCCAGGCCTGCAGGTTGGTGGCGCTCATGTCAGACCTTGGCTGCTGCTTTGTCGACCTGCTGCTGCGCCAATGCCTTGAGGCGGCGGCGCAGGCGCACGATGCCGGTGTCGTGCTGGTACAGGAACTCCCGCAGGTTGGCGTTGGGCTCCATGGCCTCCACCGCTACGCGGTCCTGCTCCAGCACTTTCCAGTGGCGCTCTTCCAGGCGGTTCTTGTAGAGGAAGCGCCAGGTGTCGCGCTGCCAGCCCTGCACCTTGCGGCAGCGCCAGAAGAACACGCTGGTCACGTTCTTTTCAGCGGGGGTGAAAGAGCCGACGATGGCAAAGTTGCCGCCCGGTCCGCCCGTCTTGGGGTAGGGGATTTCCAAGTGCATGGTGTGAATGTTGCCCGCCTCGCGCCATTCGGTCCAGTCGAAGTTGACGTCGCGCTGGCCTTTCTTCTCGAAGAAGAAGCCGGTGTCCGTGTCCCGGATCTGGAAGTCGGCGCTGATTTCGCCTTCGCTCATGGTGTGCGACTGCTTGTGCAGGTAGGCGCCGTGCATCGGGTCCATCACGTTGTCGATGACGTAGCGGTAGTCGCAACCCCATTCCACGTAGCACAGGAACGAGGACCATTCCGGCGAGGTCAGTTCTTCAGGCAGCACCAGCGGTGGCGCTTCATCCAGATGCGGGTTGGCGGCGTTGAAGAGGAAGATTGCGCCATTGCTCTCGCTCACATGGAACCGGCGGGTCGTGCGTGAGCCTTCCAGTTTGCAGCCCGGGCTGCCAGGCACCCGGGTCACCGTGCCGTCGTCACGCACTTCCACGCCGTGGTAGGGGCAGGCGATGCGGTCACCAAGGATCACGCCCATGGACAGTGGCGCACCCCGGTGCGGGCAATGGTCTTCCAGTGCGTGGACCTTGCCTGCCTGGTCGCGCCACACGGCAATCTTGTAGCCCAGGCGCCGCAGCGAGACTGGGTTGTCCTTCACGAAGGACGAGGGGCAGACCGGGAACCACAGGTCCTTGAGACCTGCTTCGAGCGCCTGATCGACCGGGTCGAGGACGACGTTGATGGTGGAGGTGTTCATGCTGTGCTCCTTCTTTGTCCTGCTTATCGTGTTTCAGGCCGCCAGGCGGGCCATTTCCTGTTTGTAGAGGTCGGGCGTCCAGGCCTGGCCGTTGGGGCCTGCGGGGCCCGCGCTGTTCAGGTAGCACACCAGGCCTTCGAGGTCATGGATGCCCATGGCGAAGGCCCGTTCGATCGAATCACCGAGCAGGCTCTCATAGGCCGTCGGCGCGGCCTCGCGGTTTTGAAAGGTTTCGTTGTAGAGGGGGCGGTTGCTCATCGCAGTCTCCTGGGGAATGGGGTCCGGGCCTTGTTGGCTCAGGCCTTGGGTTTGTCTGTCATGAAGCGGCCACTGGGCGCTTCTGCGCTTTTCTGCCGGCGGGTGTTGCCATCGATGCCACCCTTGATCGCCCACTCGGCGAACACGGTGGGGCCTGGCGTGAACTCGCGTGGCTGCCAGTCGGCAGTCAGCTCGTCTTCGTCGGTGTAGTACTCCCACAGTGCGCCTGCGGGGCTGTTGTAGTACCAGAAGATGGCTGACGAGATGGGGTGCCGTCCCGGGCCAAGCTCGGTGTCCCAGCCGCTGCGCGACATGTGCATGCCACCACCGAACACCTCATGGACGTCCCGGACCGTGAAGGCGACATGGTTCAGGCCCTTGCGGGGTTCCGGGGGCTGCAGCAGGAACAGGTCGTGGTGGCCACCGCGCGGTGCGCAGCGCATGAAGTGGCCGCGGCCCGGGTAACGGTCCGAAATCACGAAGCCCAGCACATCCTGGTAGAAGCTCGTGCAGGCATCCAGGTCGGTGACGAAGAACACCACATGGCCCACCTCGATGGGTTGGGCACGCTCGTAAGCAGGGCTGGGCTGGTTGATGCGCGGGCGGTCCGACCAGGTGTTGAACTTGGCGCAGTCCAGATCGACGGCCTTTTTGCGGCTCACCTGTACGCGCACTGCCAGACCCATCGGATCGCAGCAGCCTGCACGGTCCCCCGTGTCGGTGAAGCCGGGCAGGCTGCGCATGCGTTCGGTAAAGGTTTTCAGGTCGGCGTCGTTTTCCACGCCCCAGACCACCTCGCGCACGGTTGGGTCGGCTTCAATGCCGGCGGGCAAGCCCGGTTTGTCGGAAGCGGCAACAATGACCCGGCAGCCATTGAGTGACTCGAACACCAGTTCCTGTGTCGATTCGGACACGGGCGTCAGGCCCCAGTCCAGCAAAAACTGGCGGCAACGCGGCAGATCGCTGGCGCCGAAGGTGATTTCGTCTATGCCCAGAACGCTCATGTGCTTTCCTTGTGTGCGGTGTAGGCTATCACCGCTTGATCCTGGACAGCGGGTGGGATGCAGGGTAGGTGGGCGTCACGGGCTTGGGGTTGCCGATGATGACGCACATCAGGGCTTCTTCGTCGCCGATGTTCACCACGCCCCGGTAGACGCCAACGGGCCAGGAGATGAGGTCACGTTCGCCTGCTTCCATCTCCCAGGTTTCACCGTTCAGTTCTGCAATCAGCTTGACACGGCCGCGCAGCACGAAGAACACCTCTTCCACGTCGGTGTGGATGTGCAGGGGGCCTTCCGCGCCTGCAGGCAGGATCATGGTGGAGAACGTGAAGTGCTCGGCGGGAACGGTGTTCTCGTCGCTGTCCACGCCGGTGGCACCCGTTCCGATGTAGCGCATCTGGGCGCGGCGGTACTTGGGGTCGTAGTCCGCCTGGAACTTCAGGGCGTGCCAGTCATAACGGCGCGTGGCCCGCGTGGCCATGCGCGACTTCATCCAGTCTCCCAGGCTCATGCCGGGCGGGCACTCGTATTGGGATTCCGCCGCTTCCGCTGCAACTTCGGTACTCATCGCATCTCCAATTCGTGTTTCTAATATAAAACATCGTTTCCCAATTGAAACGTGAGGGAATGATGATCCCTTGCCAGGTAAAGGTCAAGTGAAATCCGAGCTGGTGAGTCGGCTTTGCTTCCTGGGTGAAATGAGGTGGCGCCAGTCAGGTGGGCGGGGTGGCTTGGGGGTGGTGCCCAACCTGGGCTGGGCAAGGATGGCATCGGGTGGAAATCGGGCTTCTGTATTTGAAGCAAGACATTCAATACATTTTCTAAGTGCTTATTTTTGCTGACATTTCTTTCATATATTTACTTCCTGAAAATACTCTAAGTCTTTGATTTCATTCAAAAAAAGTTCGCCTTGCTTGTGCTGTGGATGGCTTTTGGTGCTACAGTGGGAAAAAGTGCAATTAAGTGGTGAAAAGTGGCTTCTAAGGTCTGAATCCCGTGTTCCAAGGCGCCTCCTCCCTCAGTCTCGATGCCAAAGGTCGGCTCTCTGTGCCGACCCGGCATCGTGACGTCCTGAGCGCCACGGCGGGCGGACAGCTCACCATCACCAAGCACCCGCACGGCTGCCTCATGGTCTTTCCCCGCAATGAATGGGAGAAATTCCGCGAGCGGCTCGCTGCCATGCCGATGTCTGCACAATGGTGGAAGCGAATCTTCCTGGGCAACGCCATGGACTGCGAAATGGACGGCTCGGGTCGCGTGCTCATCTCGCCCGAGCTGCGGGGTGCTGCTGGCATCACCAAGGAAACGGTGCTGCTGGGCATGGGCAACCACTTCGAGCTCTGGGACGCCGAGACCTACGCGGCCCAGGAGGCCGAGGCGATGAAGGGCGAGATGCCTGACGTCTTCAAGGACTTCTCTTTCTGAGGCCCGGCGGTGCAAGCGTCTTACACACACTGCACCGTCTTGTTGAATGAAGCGGTCGACGCCCTTCACATCCAACCTGACGGCCACTACATCGACGCCACCTTCGGGCGCGGCGGGCATTCGCGGCTGATCCTGTCGCGACTGTCGCCGGCCGGCCGGCTCACGGTGTTCGACAAAGACCCGCAAGCCATCGCGGTGGCGCGGGAAATCGCTGCCGCCGATGCGCGGCTCACCATTCACCACGAGGGCTTCAAGGCCCTGGGTGAGCTGGAGCCGGCCAGCGCCGACGGCATCTTGATGGATCTGGGGGTGAGTTCGCCCCAGCTTGACGACCCCGCCCGGGGTTTTTCCTTCCGGCACGACGGACCGCTGGACATGCGCATGGACCCTACCCGGGGCATGAGCGTGGCCGAGTGGCTGGCCGAGGCTGACATTTCCCAGATGGCGGAGGTGATTCGTGAATACGGCGAAGAACGGTTTGCTCAACAGATTGCAAAGGCGATTGATCGTCGCCGACAGGAACGGGGCCCTGTTCGAACCACCGCCGAGCTGGCCGAAGTCGTGGCTGGCGCGGTCAAAACCCGCGAGCCGGGCAAGGACCCTGCAACGCGCACATTTCAGGCTCTTCGGATTTTCATCAACGCCGAGCTTGAAGAGCTGCAACAGGCGCTAAGCGCCAGTCTGCAGGTGCTGCGTCCAGCGGGCCGGCTGGTGGTGATCAGCTTCCATTCTCTGGAAGACCGCATCACCAAGCAGTTCATGGCGCAGCACTCCAAAGAGGTGTTCGACCGCCGCGCTCCCTTTGCCGCCCCCAAGCCCATGGCCCTGCGCGGGGTGCACCGCGTGATGCCGGGCGACGCCGAGGTGGCGGCCAATCCGCGCTCGCGCAGTGCGGTGATGCGCGTGGCCGAGCGCACCGAGGCGCCAGTGGAGGTGCGTTCATGACGCGGCTCAATCTGGTGTTGCTGGTGGCCGTGCTGGCCAGCGCTTTCTACCTGGTGCACCTGCAGTACGAGTCGCGCCGCCTCTATGTGGCCCTGGAGCGCGCCAAGACCGCCAGCGAGCGGCTGGCCGCCGACCACGAGCAGCTCGTGGTGCAAAAGCGCGCGCAGGCCACCCCGTCCAGGGTGCAGCAGCTCGCCGTGCGTCAGCTGCAGATGCGCCCCGCCAACCCGGCCATCACCGAGTACGTCACCTTGCCCGGCGCGGCTGGTGCCGATGGCGCGGTGAGTGGCCGCGTTCAGTCCATTCAGGTGCCCGCCGCGGCGACTGGGGGGCAGCAGTGAGCCGCAGCATCGCCTACAGCTCCAGCCCGCTGCTCACCAGCGCCACGCCGGTGTGGCGCAGCAAGTTCATCGTGGCGGGCCTGGCCGTGGCCTTCCTGGGGCTGGCGGGCCGCGCCGCGTATGTGCAGGTCTTTGGCAACGAGTTCTTCCAGCGCCAGGGTGAGGTGCGCTTCGCCCGCACCCTGGAACTGCCCGCCAACCGTGGGCGCGTGCTCGACCGCAACGGCCTGATCCTGGCCACCAGCGTGGTGGCACAGAGCGTGTGGGCTATTCCAGAGGACGTGGATCTGAACCACCCCAAGCTGCCGGAGATGGCCAAGCTGCTGGAGTTGCCCGTGGCCGAGCTCAAGCGCAGGCTCAACACCGACAAGTCCTTCGTGTGGGTGCGGCGCCAGGTGGACGAACCCATCGCGCTCAAGGTCAAGGCGCTCGACATCAAAGGCGTCTACCTGCGCAAGGAATACAAGCGCCAGTACCCCGAGGGCGAAGCGGCGGCGCACGTGGTCGGCTTCACCAATGTCGAAGACGTGGGCCAGGAGGGCGTGGAGCTGATCTTCAACCAGCAGTTGTCTGGCAAACCGGGGTCACGCCGCGTCATCAAGGACCGTCTGGGCCGCGTCATCGAAGACGTGCGCGAAGTGGTGCCGCCCGTCGACGGGCAGGACCTCCAGCTGTCGATCGACAGCAAGATTCAGTTCTTTGCCTTCCAGAAGCTGCGCGAGGCGGTGGAGCAGCACAAGGCCAAGGCGGGCAGCGTGGTGGTGATCGACGTGCAGACCGGCGAGGTGCTGGCGCTGGCCAACTACCCCACCTACAACCCCAACCGGCGCGAGAACCTGAGCGGCGAGCAGTTGCGAAACCGCGCCATGACCGACACCTTCGAGCCGGGTTCCACCATGAAGCCCATCACCGTGGCCATGGCCATGGACGCAGGCCGCATCAACCCGCAAACCATCATCGACACCAGCCCCGGCCGCTACGCCATGGGTGGTTTCACCATCACCGACACGCACAACTACGGTGTGCTCACCGTCGAGGGTGTGATCCAGAAGTCCAGCAACGTGGGCTCGCTGAAGATCGCGCAGAAGATGAGCCCGCAGGAGATGTGGGATACCTACACGGCGCTGGGTTACGGCCAGAAACCGCGCATCGAATTCCCGGGAGCGGTCCCGGGCCGCGTGCGCCCCTGGAAGACATGGCGGCCCGTCGAGCAGGCCACCATGTCCTACGGTTATGGCTTGTCGGCCTCGCTGTACCAGATGGTGCAGTCCTACACCGCGTTCGCGCACGACGGCTCCATCATCCAGCCCACCATGCTCAAGAACAGCGAGGCGGCCGTGGGGCGCAAGGTGTTTTCCGCGGAAACGGCGGCAGCCGTGCGCAAGATGCTGCAGATGGCGGCGGGCCCCGGCGGTACAGGTCAGAAGGCGCAGACCGTGGGTTACTCGGTGGGCGGCAAATCGGGCACCGCGCGCAAGCAGATGGGCAAGGGTTACGCCGTCAACAAGTACCGGTCCTGGTTCACGGGCATGGCACCCATCGACAAGCCCCGCATCGTGGTGGGCGTGATGGTGGACGAACCCAGCAACGGGCAGTACTACGGCGGCCTTGTGGCCGCGCCCGTGTTCAGCGAGACCGTGCAGCAGGCCTTGCGCATCCTGGGCGAGCAGCCCGACATGAACGTCAAGCCGCAGATCGTGGCCGAAACGGTGGAGGAGTCGATTTGATCACCACACTCCACTCGCCGCTGGAAGCTGCCCGCTGGTTGCAGGCACATGCCGCCAGGACCCTGTGCGTGGACAGTCGCCGCGTGCAGCCCGGCGACGCGTTCGTGGCGTGGCCGGGCGCTGCGCAGGACGGGCGCCGCTACGTGAATGCCGCGTTGCAGGCGGGCGCCGTGGCCTGCCTGGTGGAGCGCGACGGCGTGGAAGCCTATGGTTTCACCGACCCCCGTGTGGCGGCGGTGACAGGTCTCAAGCACGCCACTGGCGAGATCGCCGACCAATTCCACCGCCACCCTAGCCACGAGGTCAAGGTCGTGGCCATCACCGGCACCAACGGCAAGACATCCACCGCCTGGTGGACTGCGCAATGGCTGACCGCCCTGGAGACGCGTGCTGCCGTGATGGGTACGCTGGGCGTCGGTGTGCCGGGTGCGGACTTCGTTCCCACCGGCCTGACCACGCCCGACCCTGTCACCCTGCAGGCCAGCCTGCGCCGTTTTGCGGCAGAGGGCGTGCGTGCCTGCGCACTTGAGGCCTCGTCCATCGGCCTGGAGGAAGGCCGCCTCAACGGTACGCGCATCCACACCGCCATATTCACCAACCTCACGCAAGACCACCTGGACTACCACGGCACGATGGCGGCCTACTGGCAGGCCAAGCGCGCGCTGTTCAAGTGGCCTGGTCTGAAGGCGGTGGTCGTCAACGTCGACGATCCCCATGGTGCGGAGCTGGCGGCCGAACTCCAATCCCGGGCCGATGGCGGCGAGATCGATCTGTGGACGGTGTCGGCGGCCGGAAGGCCCGCCCGCCTGCACGTGCCCGCCTGGACGCTGACCGACACCGGGCTGTGCTTCCATGTGGTGGAGCAGTTGCCCGGCGGGCGCGAGAGCGACCCGCAGGAGATCAGGCTGCCGCTGGTGGGGGAGTACAACCTGTACAACCTGCTCTGTGCGCTGGCTGCGGCGCGGGCCCAGGGGCATGCCCTGGAAAGCGCCATCCGGACCTGCCACGCCCTGACGCCCGTACCGGGGCGCATGCAGTCCGCCTGGGTGGACGAGCGAGATGCCTTGCCTCTGGTGCTGGTGGACTACGCCCACACCCCGGATGCCCTGGAAAAGGCCCTGCAGGCCCTGCAACCGCTCGCCATGCAGCGCGGCGGCCAGCTGTGGTGCGTGGTGGGTTGCGGCGGCGACCGCGACGCCACCAAGCGCCCCCTGATGGCGGCCGTGGCTGAACAGGAAGCGGCCAGACTGGTGCTGACCAGTGACAACCCGCGCAGCGAAGACCCGATGCACATCCTGCGGCAAATGGCCGCCGGGTTGCGCCAGCCTGCCGCCGTGCAGGTGCAGCCCGACCGGGCGCAGGCCATCGCCGAGGTGGTGGCGCAGGCCGGCGCGCGTGACGTGGTGCTGCTGGCAGGCAAAGGGCACGAGGATTACCAGGAGATTGCCGGCGTCAAGCGCCCCTTCTCCGATCTGGACGAGGCCCGGCAGGCCTTGCAGCGCCGCCTGTCACCATCCACGGAGGCACAGCCATGAAGACCCTGGCCGAGCTGATGCTGGCCCTGCCGGGCGCGCGCGCTGTGGGCAATGTCACACAGGCCGCCGTGCAGCGCGTGCACACCGACACCCGCACGTTGCGCGTGGGTGATCTCTTCGTGGCTTTGCGCGGCGAGCGTTTCGATGCCAACGACTATCTGGCGCAGGCGCGTGAGGCCGGGGCAGTGGCCGCCATCGCCGAGCGGGGGTTGGCTGCTGCCGGGCTGAGCGGTGTCGAGGTGCCTGATGGCCGCCTGGCACTGGGCGAACTGGCCCGCCGCTGGCGCGCGCAGTTCCGGCTGCCCCTGATTGCCGTGACGGGAAGCAATGGCAAGACAACGGTCACACAAATGATCGCTTCCATCCTCCGCATGGCGGCAGGCGATGCTGCGCTGGCCACGCAAGGCAATTTGAACAACGATATCGGCGTGCCCTTGACTGTGCTGCGGCTGCGCGCGGAACACCGCCTGGCGGTGGTCGAGCTGGGCATGAACCACCCGGGTGAGATCGCGGGTCTGGCCGCCATTGCCCAGCCCACGGTGGCGCTGGTCAACAACGCTCAGCGCGAGCACCAGGAATTCATGGCCACGGTGGAGGCCGTCGCCCGCGAGAACGCCGAGTGCTTCCGCAGCCTGCCTGCGGATGGTGTCGCCGTGTTCCCCGCTGGCGACGACTACACCGGACTGTGGACCACACTGGCGCAGGGTCGCCGCACGCTCACCTTCGGCGACGCGGGCGCAGACGTCAGCGGCGACGCCGTCTGGACCGGCGCGGCCTGGGCGGTGAAGGTGAACACCCCCGCAGGCAGCTTCACCACCGAGATTCACATCGCTGGCCGTCACAACGTGCGCAACGCCCTGGCTGCCACCGCCTGTGCCGTGGCAGCCGGTGTGCCTGTCGAGGCCATCGCCCATGGGTTGCGCGCGTTCGAGCCGGTCAATGGCCGCTCCCGCGCGCTGGCGCTACAGCTGCCCGGCCGCAGCATCACCCTGGTGGACGACAGTTACAACGCCAACCCCGACTCGGTGCGCGCCGCCATCGAGGTGCTGGCCGAACTGCCCGGTCCGCGCCTGCTGGCCCTCGGCGACATGGGGGAGGTCGGCCAGCAGGGCCTCGCGTTCCACGACGAAGTGCTGCGCCACGCCCTCGCGCGCGGCATCGACCACGTGCTCGTCACCGGTGACTGGATGGCACAGGCCAGCGCACCGCTGCTGCCTCAGGCCGGCGGGCACTTGCAGTGCTTCGCGGGTTTCGATGCCCTTGCCGACGCATCCCTGGCTTTGCTGCCCGGCATGGGCAGCGTTCTGGTCAAAGGCTCGCGCTTCATGCGCATGGAAAGGCTGGTGCAGGCCCTGGTGGCCCGCGCTGGCGGACAAGATCAAAAAGAGGAGGGCGCGAACCATGCTGCCTAGTCTGGCTCTCTGGCTGCAGGGGCTGAGTCCCGAATTCGGTTTCCTGCGGGTGTTCCAGTACCTGACCTTCCGCGCCGTCATGGCCGCTATGACCGCCCTGCTGCTCGGCGTGGGCGCGGGGCCGTGGTTCATCCGCCGTCTCACCGAACTCAAGATCGGCCAGCCCATCCGCGAATACGCGGTGCAGGCACACCTGAGCAAGAGCGGCACACCCACCATGGGTGGCGTGCTGATCCTGTTCGCCATTGCGCTGTCCACCTTGCTGTGGTTTGACTGGAGCAACCGCTTCGTCTGGATCGTTCTGCTCGTCACTCTCGGGTTTGGCGCCATCGGCTGGGTGGACGACTGGCGCAAGGTCGTGAACAAAGACCCCGAAGGCATGCGTTCGCGCGAGAAGTACTTCTGGCAGTCGGTCATCGGCCTGCTGGCCGCGTTCTACCTGGCCTTCGCCATCTCGGAAAGCTCCAACCAGCGCGTGTTCGAGTTGTTCGTCAACTGGGTGGCGTCCGGCTTCACGCTCGACCTGCCGGAGCAGGCGGGGCTGATGGTGCCCTTCTTCAAAGAAGTCAGCTACCCGCTTGGCGTGCTGGGCTTCGTCATCCTCACCTACCTGGTCATCGTGGGTTCCAGCAACGCCGTGAACCTGACTGACGGCCTGGACGGCCTGGCCATCATGCCTGTGGTGATGGTGGGCTCGGCGCTGGGCGTGTTTGCCTACGTTACCGGCAACGCGGTGTTCTCCAAATACCTGCTGCTGCCCTACATCCCCGGCACGGGCGAAGTACTGATCTTCTGCGCCGCCATGGCTGGTGCGGGCCTGGCCTTCCTGTGGTTCAACGCCTACCCGGCGCAGGTGTTCATGGGCGACGTGGGCGCGCTGGCCCTGGGCGGCGCGCTGGGCACCATCGCCGTCATCGTGCGGCAGGAGATCGTGCTGGCCATCATGGGCGGCATCTTCGTGGTCGAAGCACTGTCGGTCATGTTGCAGGTCACCTGGTTCAAGTACACCAAGCGCCGTTATGGCGAAGGGCGCCGCCTCTTCAAGATGGCGCCGCTGCACCACCACTTCGAGAAGTCCGGCTGGCGCGAGACGCAGGTCGTCGTGCGCTTCTGGATCATCACCATGCTGTTGTGCCTGATCGGTCTGTCCACCCTGAAGCTGCGATGAACAACTTGAACCTGCAAGACCGCGAAGTGCTGGTGCTGGGCCTGGGGATCTCGGGCCTGGCACTGGCGCGCTGGTGCGCGCAGGCGGGAGCGAAGGTGACCGTGGCCGACACGCGCCAGAGCCCGCCGAACGCGGCGACGCTGGCGGCAGAACTGCCAGGCGCCACGCTGCTGTGCACTCCCTTTGATGCGGCCTTGTTCCAGCGAGCGCCTTGGGCCATGGTATGCCGCAGCCCAGGCATTGCACCGGCGCAGATGGCGGGTCTGGAAGAAGCCGCGCGCGCCGTGGGCATACCCGTGGTGGGCGAGCTGGGCCTGTTTGCCCATGCGCTGAAGGCCTTGGCAGAGTCGCCGGAAGGTGATGTGGCGCCCGAGGGCGAGGCAGCCAACCCGCCTTACCGCCCGAAGGTGATCGCCATCACCGGCACCAACGGCAAGACCACCACCACCTCGCTGACCGGCCATCTGCTGCGCGAAGCGGGCTGGGACGTGGCCGTGGCAGGCAACATCGGCCCCACGCTGCTGGACGTGCTGCGCGAACGTATGGCGACGGGGCAGTTGCCGCAGGCCTGGGTGCTGGAGCTGTCCAGCTTTCAGCTGGAAGGGGTGCAGGGCTTCGAGCCCACGGCAGCCGCTGTGCTCAACATCTCGCAGGACCACCTGGACTGGCACGGCAGCATGGAGGCCTATGCAGCGGCCAAGGCGCGCATCTTCGGCCAGCAGGGCGTGATGGTCCTCAACCGCGACGACGCCACCGTGATGGCCTGGCGCCCACAGCCTGTGACCGTGCGCGAGGGCAACCGGAGCAAGACGCTGCCCGCCCGCGAACACGTGACCTTCGGTACCGAAATGCCGCACCACGCGGGCGACTGGGGCCTGGAGACGGTGAACGGCATGACCTGGCTGGTACGTGCCTTGCCCGTAGACGACACCCGTCAGGGCACTGGCCGCAAGGGCCGGGGCCAGGACGAGGAAGAGATTTACTTGCAGCGCCTGATGCCGGCCGAGGCGCTGCGCATCCGCGGGCGCCACAACGCAAGCAACGCCTTGGCCGCGCTGGCCTTGGCCACCGCCGCTGGCGCACCGCTGGCGCCCATGCTGCACGCGCTGCGCGATTACCGGGGCGAACCGCACCGCGTGGAGCCGGTGGCCATCGTGCGCGAGGTCGAGTACTTCGACGACAGCAAAGGCACCAACGTGGGCGCCACGCTGGCGGCCATCAACGGCCTGGGGGCAGAGCGCAAGCTCGTCGTCATCCTGGGGGGGGACGGCAAGGGGCAGGACTTCTCCCCTCTGGCTGACGCCGTCGCCCGGCATGTGCGTGCCGTGGCGCTGATTGGGCGTGACGCCCCCGCCATTCGTGAGGCGCTGGTGGCCACGCATGTGCCCCTGCACGACGCAGCCACCTTGCCGCAAGCCGTGCGCTGGTGCGCCACGCAGGCGCAGCCCGGAGACGCCGTGCTGCTGTCACCCGCCTGCGCCAGCCTGGACATGTTCAAGGACTACGCCCACCGCGCGCAGGTGTTCGTGGACACCGTGCACGAACTGCAGGAAGAAGAGGGGACGCCTACATGAGCGACACCCGCACCCTAACCGGCTTCGCACGCCTCAGCCGCTGGCTTGGTGGCGGCGCGCGCGCCGCTGGCGGGGCTGCGCGGGAGTGGGTGGGCGAGTTGCCCGTGCGCCTCTCCAGCCGAGATTACGCGCGCGGGCGCACCTCGGTGGTTCGCGAGATGGGGTTCGACCAACCGTTGATGTGGGTGGTAGTCGCCTTGTTGTGCTGGGGTCTGGTGATGGTGTATTCCGCCTCCATCGCCTTGCCCGACAACCCACGCTTCCGCGCCTATGCGTCCACACACTTCCTGGTGCGCCACGCCCTGTCCATGGCCATTGGCGCGGTCGCCGCGCTCATCGCCTTCCAGGTGCCCATGAGCCGGTGGGAGAAATGGTCGCCCTGGCTGTTTGGGGCCGCCATCGTGCTGATGGTGATGGTGCTGCTGCCCTTCATCGGCAAGGGCGTGAATGGCGCACGCCGCTGGATTCCCCTGGGGCTCATGAACTTCCAGCCTTCAGAGCTGGCCAAGCTGGCCGTGGTCATGTACGCGGCGGGCTACATGGTGCGGCGCATGGAAGTGAAAGAGCGCTTCTTCCGCGCCGTGCTGCCCATGGGGGCCGCTGTCGGCATCATCGGCGTGCTGCTGCTGGCGCAGCCCGACATGGGCGCCTTCCTGGTGATTGCCGTCATCGCCATGGGCATCCTTTTCCTGGGTGGGGTCAACGCCCGCATGTTCTTCCTGATCGCGGGCATCCTCGTGGCCGCCTTCGCGGCCATGATCGCCAGTTCACCCTGGCGCCGCGAGCGCGTGTTCGCCTACCTCGACCCCTTCAGCGTGGACCACGCGCTGGGCAAGGGCTACCAGCTTTCGCACTCGCTCATCGCCTTCGGACGGGGCGAGGTGTTCGGCGTAGGCCTGGGTGGCAGCGTGGAGAAGCTGCACTGGCTGCCCGAGGCGCACACCGACTTCCTGCTCGCCGTCATTGGCGAGGAATTCGGCCTGGTCGGCGTGCTCATCCTCATCGCGCTGTTCATGTGGCTCACGCGCCGCATCATGTACATCGGCCGTCAGGCCATCGCGTTGGACCAGGTGTTTGCCGGGCTGGTGGCGCAGGGCGTGGGTCTGTGGATAGGGTTCCAGGCCTTCATCAACATCGGCGTGAACCTGGGCGCGCTGCCCACCAAGGGCCTGACGCTGCCGTTCATGAGTTACGGCGGCTCGGCCATCCTGATGAACCTCGTGGCGATCGCAGTGGTGCTGCGCATCGATCATGAAAACCGAAAACTCATGCACGGAGGCCGGGTATGAACAGACAACCCTGCGCTCTGGTGATGGCGGGCGGCACGGGCGGCCACATCTTCCCCGGCCTGGCCGTGGCCGAGGCCCTGCGGGCCGAAGGCTGGCGCGTGCACTGGCTGGGCGCACCCGGCAGCATGGAAGAGCGCCTGGTGTCGCCGCGCGGCTTCGCGTTTGAACCGGTGGCATTCGGCGGCGTGCGTGGCAAGGGTGTGAAGACCTTGCTGCTTTTGCCGCTTCGCCTGCTGAGGGCCTTCTGGCAGAGCCTGGCTGTGGTGCGCCGCGTCAAACCCGACGTGGTGCTGGGCCTGGGCGGCTACATCACCTTCCCTGGCGGCATGATGGGCGTGCTGGCAGGCAAACCACTGGTCTTGCACGAGCAGAACTCCGTGGCTGGCATGGCCAACAAGGTGCTGGCTGGCGTGGCCGACAAGGTTTTCACGGCCTACCCCAACGCACTGGGCAAGGGAGAATGGATAGGCAACCCGCTGCGCGCCGAGTTTCTGAAGCAGCCCGAACCGGCGCAGCGTTTCGCAGGCCGCAGCGGCCCCTTGCGGGTGCTGGTGGTTGGCGGCAGCCTGGGTGCCAAGGCCTTGAACGACACGGTGCCCCAGGCTCTGGCTTTGATTCCTGCCGGGCAGCGCCCGGTGGTCACGCACCAGAGTGGCGAAAAACAGATCGACGCACTCAAGGCCGCGTACGCGCAGGCCGGTGTTGAAGCCACGCTCACACCTTTCATCCAGGACACCGCGGCGGCGTTTGCCGAGGCGGACGTCGTCATTGCACGCGCTGGTGCCAGCACCGTGACCGAACTGGCCGCCGTGGGCGCTGCGGCCATCTTTGTGCCTTTCCCGCACGCAGTGGACGATCACCAGACCCACAACGCCCGCTTCCTGGTGGACGCAGGCGCGGCTTGGCTCGTGCCGCAGACCGAACTCACCGCGCAAGGGCTGGCTGCCATGCTGCAAGGCCTGACCCGCGACGAGCTGCAGGCCCGAGCCAGCAAGGCACTCGCCCAGGCCAAGACCCAGGCGGTGGAAGCCATGGTGCAGGCCTGCCGCACCCTGGCCAAAACGACAACCGCCTCAACCGGAGGCCACGCATGAAACACGCCATCCGCCACATCCATTTCGTCGGCATCGGTGGGGCCGGCATGAGCGGCATCGCCGAGGTGTTGCTCAACCAGGGTTACACCATCTCGGGCAGCGATCTGGGTGAAAGTGCCACCACGCGCCGCCTGCGCCAGCTGGGCGCGCGTGTGCACCTGGGGCACGCCGCCGCCAACATAGACGGTGCAGACTGCATCGTCACGTCCACGGCTGTGAAGGCGGACAACCCCGAGGTGGTGGCCGCGCACGCCAAGCTGCTGCCGGTGGTGCCGCGCGCCATCATGCTGGCCGAGCTGATGCGCATGAAGAAGGGCATCGCCATCGCGGGCACACACGGCAAGACGACCACCACCAGCCTGGTGGCCAGCGTGCTGGCTGCCGCCGAGATGGACCCCACCTTCGTCATCGGCGGCAAGCTCAACAGCGCGGGTGCCAACGCCCGCCTGGGTACCGGCGAATACATCGTGGTCGAGGCTGACGAGTCCGACGCCTCCTTCCTCAACCTGTTGCCCGTGATGGCGGTCGTCACCAACATCGACGCCGACCACATGGACACCTACGGGCACGACTTCGGCCGCCTCAAGCAGGCGTTCGTGGAGTTCCTGCACCACATGCCGTTCTACGGCGCGGCCATCGTCTGCGTCGACGATGCCAATATCCGTGGCTTGCTGGGCGACATCCAGCGCCCCATCACCACCTACGGCGTGAGCGAGGACGCACAGGTGCGGGCCCTGGATATCCGCCCGGTGGAGGGACAGATGCACTTCCGCGTGCAGCGCCGCAACGGTGTGCAGCTGCCCGACCTGAACGTGGTGCTCAACCTGCCCGGCCATCACAACGTGCTCAACGCCCTGGCTGCCATTGCCGTGGCGGTGGAGCTGGGCGTGCCCGACACCGCAGTGCTAGACGCGCTGTCCAGCTTCAAAGGCGTGGGGCGGCGCTTCCAGCGCTATGGCGAAGCGGCGCTGCCCAGCGGTGGCACAGCCACACTGGTGGACGACTACGGCCACCACCCCGTGGAAATGGCCGCCACCTTGGCCGCCGCTCGCGGCGCCTTCCCGGGCCGCCGTCTGGTGCTGGCTTTCCAGCCGCACCGCTACACCCGCACCCGCGACTGTTTCGAGGACTTCGTCAAGGTCATCGGGCAGGCGGACGCCGTGCTGCTGTCCGAGGTCTACGCCGCTGGCGAGGCGCCGATCGTGGCGGCAGATGGCCGCGCGCTCACACGCGCCCTGCGCGTTGCAGGCAAGGTCGAACCCGTGTTCGTGGACGACATCGCTGCCATGCCCCAGGCCATTCTGGACAACGCACGCGACGGCGACGTTGTGCTGTGCATGGGCGCAGGCTCCATCGGTGTGGTGGCGGGTCAAGTGATCACCCTGGCGCAGGCCGGGGAACAGAAAGAGGTGAGCGCATGAGCGCTGATGTGAAGATCGATCCCCGCAGCCTGGGCAAGGTAGCGGTTCTGATGGGCGGTTTCTCCGCCGAGCGCGAAGTCTCGCTCATGTCCGGCAACGGCGTGCTGCAGGCCCTGCTTTCGCAGGGCGTGGATGCATACGCTTTCGATCCGGCCGAGCGTGACCTGGGGGAACTCAGGCGCGACGGGTTCGAGCGCGCTTTCATCACGCTGCACGGGCGTTTCGGCGAAGACGGCACCGTGCAGGGCGCGTTGGAGCTGATGGGCATTCCGTACACCGGGCCCGGCGTGCTGGCGTCCAGCGTGGCCATGGACAAGGTCATGACCAAGCGCATCTGGCGCGCCGAAGGGCTGCCCACGCCAGACTGGCGCCAGGTGTCAAGCGCCGAAGAAACCGTTGCCGCCTTCCAGGCCCTGGGTTCACCCATGATCGTCAAGCCCGCACGCGAAGGCTCCACCATCGGCCTGACCAAGGTGACCGACGCTGCGCAGTGTGCCCAGGCCTACGCCCTGGCCGCGCAGCACGACCCCGAGGTGTTGTGCGAACAGTTCATCAGCGGTGACGAGGTGACCTGCCCGGTGCTGGGCACGGGTGCGAGCGCGCGTTCGCTGCCGGTGATCCACATCGTGGCGCCGGGTGGCAACTACGACTACCAGAACAAGTACTTCACCGACGACACCCGCTACATCGTGCCGTGCGACCTGCCCGCTGGCGAGGAGCCGGTGATCCAGGCGCTGGTGCTCAAGGCCTACCGCACGCTGGGCTGCCGAGGCTGGGCGCGTGCCGACGTGATGATCGACGCCGCCACCCGCAAGCCCTACCTGCTGGAAATCAACACCTCGCCGGGCATGACGGGCCATTCGCTGGTGCCCATGTCGGCGCGTGCAACGGGCATGAGTTACGAGACCTTGTGCCTGCACGTGCTGGCCGGCGCCAGCCTGGACAACCCCTTGCCTGTGGCAAACGGAGCCTGACGTGGCCGATACCCCCGTCCTTCCCCTCGACGTCCGTGTCATGAACTGGGTGGCCAGCACCCTGTTCGTGGTCGCGTGCGTCCTGGGGCTGGGTGCGGGGGCTTGGTGGATGGCCCGGCACCCAGCGTGGACGCTCGCGGGCATCACCATTGAAGGCGACGTCACGCACCAGAACGTGGTCACGGTACGCGCACACCTCGCGTCCAGCCTGCACGGCAGCTTTCTCACCCTCAACCTGCAGGACGTGCAAAAGTTGTTCGAAGACGTGCCCTGGGTGCGCCAGGCAGTGGTGCAACGGACCTTTCCGAACCGCCTCACGGTCACCATCGAAGAACACCGGCCCGTGGCCTGGTGGGGAGAGGCCGCTGGCGGCCGCCTGGTCAACGACCGGGGCGAGGTTTTCGAGGCCAACCCGGACGACTCCCGCGCGGACGAATGGAGCGAACTCGCCGGGCCCGAAGGCCAGTCGGGGCGCGTCTACGCCTTCTACCAGCAGTTGCAACCGGCGTTCGCCCGCATCGGCCGCGAGATGCGCCGCCTGGAGCTGACCAGCCGTGGCAGCTGGCGCGCCGAGCTGGACAACGGCGCACGGATCGAAATGGGCCGTGGCGACAGCGAGGAGCTGCTGGCTCGCGTGCACACCCTGGTGGCCACCGCCACGCAACTCACACACCGTTACGGCGGGCGCGACATCGAGTCCGCCGACCTGCGTTATCCCAATGGCTATGCCGTGCGCCTGCGCGGTGTGACCACCCTGACCGAAGACAAGACCGGCAAACCCCGGAGTTAAACCAGAGCACACACGCATCATGGCCAAGGAATACAAAGACATCGTGGTCGGACTCGACATCGGCACCGCCAAGATCATGGTGGTGGTCGCCGAAGTCCAGCAGGGAGGGCACCTGAAGCTGGCGGGCCTGGGCGTGGCGCCGAGCAACGGTCTCAAACGTGGCGTGGTGGTCAACATCGACGCCACGGTGCAGAGCATCCAGCAGGCGTTGAAAGAGGCCGAGCTCATGGCCGACTGCCGCATCGGCCGCGTCTACACCGGCATTACCGGCAGCCACATCCGGGGCATCAACTCCAGCGGCATGGTGGCCATCAAGGACCGCGAAGTCACGCCTACCGACGTGGCGCGCGTCATCGAGACCGCCAAGGCCATCAACATCTCCACCGACCAGCGCCTGCTGCTGGTGGAGCCGCAGGAATTCATCATCGACGGGCAGGAGGTCAAGGAGCCCATCGGCATGAGCGGCATCCGCCTGGAGGCCAAGGTGCACATCGTCACCGGTGCGCAGGCGGCGGCCGAAAACATCATCAAGTGCGTGCGCCGCTGCGGGCTGGAGGTGGACCAGCTCATGCTCAACCCGCTGGCCGCCAGCCAGGCCGTGCTCACCGAAGACGAAAAGGAACTGGGTGTGGCGCTGGTGGACGTTGGCGCAGGTACTACGGACGTGGCGATCTTCCAGGGCGGTGCCATCCGCCACACGGCTGCCATTCCCATCGCTGGCGACCTCATCACCAACGACATCGCCATGGCCTTGCGCACGCCCACCAAGGACGCCGAGGACATCAAGGTCGAAAGCGGCTGCGCCAAGCAACTGCTGGCCGATCCCGACCAGCAGGTCGAGGTGCCGGGTCTGGGCGACCGTGGGCCGCGCCTGCTGAGCCGTCAGGCCCTGGCGGGTGTCATCGAGCCGCGCGTGGAGGAAATCTTCGCGCTCGTACAGCAGGTCATCCGCGAGTCGGGGCACGAGGAGCTGCTGTCGTCGGGCATCGTGCTCACGGGTGGCAGCGCCGTGATGCCGGGCATGGTCGAGCTGGGCGAGGACATCTTCCTCAAGCCCGTGCGGCGCGGCATTCCCAAGTACGCCAGCGCGCTCAGCGACATGGTGGCCCAGCCCCGGGCAGCCACCGTCATGGGCTTGCTGGAAGAGGCGCGCCTGGCGCGCCTGCGCGGCCACAAGGTGGCGCAAAAGGCTGGCTCCATGGGCAACGCCCTGGGCCGTATCAAGGACTGGTTTGTGGGGAATTTCTGATGAACAACAACCACCGCGTTCAGCGCCGTTCCACTACCAGTCCCCGCTCACGCGAGGCGCACGTCCGACGAAGTCACGGCGCCAATGCGCCGCCCGGCTGATCCACCGATCCCCGTTTTCAGCAAGTTTTCAGATTCACAGTTTCAAGGCATTCAAGGAGTTTCAAATGAGCATCGAAATGATCGAGGTCGAAGAGTTCAACCGGGGCACGCAAATCAAGGTGATCGGCGTGGGCGGCGGTGGCAGCAACGCCGTCGAGCACATGATCCAGAGCCACGTGCAGGGCGTGGAGTTCATCTGCGCCAACACCGACGCACAGGCCCTGGGCAAGACCGCAGCGCACCGCGTCATCCAGCTGGGCCAGACTGGTCTGGGCGCAGGCAGCAAGCCTGAAAAAGGCCGCGAGGCAGCGCAGATGGCCGAGGCGGACATCCGCAACGCCATCGAAGGCGCACACATGCTCTTCATCACCGCAGGCATGGGCGGTGGCACCGGCACCGGCGCGGCGCCCGTGATCGCCAAGGTGGCCAAGGAAATGGGCATCCTGACTGTGGGCGTGGTGACCAAGCCCTTCGACTGGGAAGGCGGCCGCCGCATGACCAACGCCGACGCGGGCCTGGCCGAACTGGAAGCCAACGTGGATTCCCTCATCGTCGTGCTCAACGACAAGCTGCTGGAGGTGCTGGGCGACGACATCACCCAGGACGAGGCTTTCGCCGAGGCCAACGACGTGCTCAAGAACGCCGTCGGCGGCATTGCCGAGATCATCAACGTCGAGGCGCTGGTGAACGTGGACTTCGAGGACGTGCGCACCGTGATGGGTGAGCCTGGCAAGGCCATGATGGGCACCGCGGTGGCCAGCGGCCCTGACCGCGCCCGCATCGCCGCCGAACAGGCCGTGGCCTGCCCGTTGCTGGAGGGCGTGGACATGAAGGGTGCCAAGGGCGTGCTGGTGCTGATCAGCGCCGCCAAGGGTTCCCTGAAGCTGAACGAATCCAAGCTGGCCATGAACACCATCCGCGCCTTCGCCGCGCCGGACGCGCACGTGATTTACGGCACCGCCTACGATGAGTCGCTGGGTGATGCCATCCGCGTCACCGTGGTGGCCACCGGTCTGAACCGCGCTGGCGCCCGCCAGCCGCTGACCGTGGTGCAGTCGCCTGCCCAGGGCCTGCGCACCGGTACCGACAACATGCCCTTCATTCCCACGCTGAACCAGGCGGTGGGTGGCTCCGGTCTGGCACAGGCCGTGGGCATGGGGCAGGCGCAGCCCGCCATGGGCGGCAACCCCGCCGTGCCCAGCGTGTGGCGCACCCGTGACCGCACCTCCGCTGCGGCCAAGGTGGACGCACTGTCTTCGGGTGGCATGGACGATTTCGAGATCCCCGCCTTCCTGCGCAAACAAGCGGATTGAGGGGTGTAAAGCGTACTCGCTACGCTTTCCATTCCCTCAATCGGCTTTCTCTATTTGGGAGATTGCCGTTCTCTTCAGCAGAGTTGGTGTTGAAAAACTAAAATTGGCAGCATGATTGCGCAACGTACCCTCAAGACCCTGACCAAAGCTGTCGGCGTGGGCCTGCACAGCGGTCAGCGGGTTGAGCTGACGCTGCGCCCTGCCGCGCCGGACACGGGCATTGTGTTCCGCCGGGTGGATTTGCCCGAGCCGGTGGACATTCCGGTCAACGCCATGGCCGTGTCCGACACGCGGCTGGCGTCCACCATCGCCAACGGCGGCGCCAAGGTGCACACCATCGAGCACCTGATGAGTGCCTGCGCCGGTCTGGGGATCGACAACCTCATCATCGACATCACCGCCGAGGAAGTGCCCATCCTCGACGGTTCCGCCGCGTCCTTCGTCTACCTCATCCAGAGTGCAGGCATCGAACTGCAGAAGGCGCCCAAGCGCTTCATCCGCGTCGTACAGCCTGTGGAGGTGCGAGAAGGCGAGGGCCGCAACCTCAAGTGGGCGCGGCTGGACCCTTACCATGGTTACAAGCTGAGCTTCGAAATCGAATTCGACCACCCGGCGGTCAACGCCACCGGGCAGCGCGTGGAGTTCGACCTGGGTACCGGCCAGTACGCGCGCGAGATCGCCCGGGCCCGCACCTTCGGCTTCACCCGCGATGTGGAGATGATGCGTTCGCACGGTCTGGCGCTGGGTGGCGGGTTGGACAACGCCATCGTGATGGACGACGTCAAGGTGCTCAACGCCGACGGCCTGCGCTACCAGGACGAGTTCGTCAAGCACAAGATCCTGGACGCCATGGGCGACCTATACATCGTGGGCAAGCCCTTGCTGGCTGCCTACAGCGCGTTCCGCTCGGGCCACGCCATGAACAACCAGCTGCTGCGCGCTCTGCTGGCCAAACCCGAAGCTTTCGAGATCGTCACTTTCGAGCAGGACAGCCGCGCTCCCAAGGGCTTTGCACAACCCGTGGCTGCCTGGTGATCAGGGCTATGCCGGCACAGGAACGAACATGCTGATCTTCCGCTTCCTCATGTTCTTCCTTCTGGGAGCGTCGGCGCTGTGCTTCGTGTTCTACCTGGGCACCGGCCGCGTGCATTACCGCCGCTGGGGCCTTGTCATCCTCAAGTGGACGCTGATTGCCGCGCTCGCCTTCTTCGCTGTGCTGGCGCTGGAACGCATCGTCTGACGCACTGCCCGGGCAGGGGAAAACCGTTCAGTACACCCGGCCGTCGCGGTACACCGCGTGCGTGCGGGCCTGCGACTTGCTCACCTGGTTGATGGCCTGTGTGGTGCGCGCCACCTGCGCGTGCGTGATGCACAGGCCCAGCGCGTCGGCGGCGTCCTTGCCAGGCAGGCCTGGCAGCTGCAGCAGGCGTTTCACCATCTCCTGCATCTGTGGCTTGGCCGCCTTGCCGTAACCCACCACGGCTTTCTTCAGCTGCAGCGCCGTGTATTCGCTCACTGGCAGGCCGTTGGCCACCAGGGCGGTCAGGCAGCAGCCTCGCGCCTGACCCAGCAGCAGCGTCGCCTGGGGGTTCACGTTCACGAACACGATCTCGCAGGCGGCCACCGTCGGCTGGTAGCGTTTCACCACCTCGGTGATGCCATTGAAGATCACGCCTAGCCGCTCGGGCAGCAGGGCGCCTTCGTCGGGCCGGGTGCGGATGGTGCCGCTGGCCACGTAGCTCAGGCGCGCGCCGTCCACGTCCACCACGCCAAAGCCGGTGGCCTGCAGGCCGGGGTCGATGCCAAGAATGCGCATGGTGCTCTTGTAGCAGAGAATGAGCCGCTCAGGGCAGCTGCACGGCGCCCATGCGTGCAACGATCGTCGAGGTTCGCCCCGCCAGGTAGCTGGAATTCATGCGTTTCTCGAACAACTTGGGCGCAGGCAGAAGCACCGCCAGGCGCGCAGCCTCGTACGCGTTCAACTGGCGCGCGGACTTCCTGAAATAGCGTTGGGCCGCCGCTTCTGCGCCGAACACGCCTTCGCCCCATTCCACGCTGTTCAGGTAGATCTCCAGGATGCGTTCCTTGCTCAGCAAGGCTTCCAGCGCCAGCGCAAGTACCAGTTCCTGCCCCTTGCGCAGCATGCTGCGCTCACCCGAAAGCAGCAGGTTCTTGGCCAGCTGCTGCGTGATGGTGGAACCCCCGACGATGCGCGCCGGGCGCACCTGGCTGGGGTGTCTGGCCTGTGCGGCACGCCTTTCAGCCTGTGCTAGCCGACGCGCGTTCTTCTGCCACGCCGACTCAATGGCTTTCCAGTCCACCCCGCCGTGCGTCACGAAGCTGGCGTCTTCCGATGCGATCACCGCGCGTTTGAGGTGAGGGGATATCTGGCTGTAGTCCACCCATTGCTGCGACCATGTGAAGCGGTCGCCCCCTTGCAGCAGCTGCCAGGCCTCAGAACGCTGGAACGCCGTGCTCTGCGGGGCGAGCACCGCCATGAGTGCAATGCGCCCGACAAAAAAAACCTGCAGCGCGATGCCTGCCAGAAGCAGCCACCCGATCCACGCCCAGAAGGCCCTGAACACACCCGTCTTCTTCATTGCGCGTTCAGTTGCTGGGCTTGCAGGGTTTCTTCCCGCGTGAACCGGAAACGTGAAACCATCACCAGCTGGTCTGCGCGTTGCCGTATGGCTTTGTCAAAAGAACCGAAGCGCAGGCTGCGCACAATGGCCTGCGCGCGGTTGTCGAGCACGTTCTGTCCCGAGCTCTGCAGCACTTCGGTGTCAAGCACCCTGCCGTCGTGGTTCACGGTGATCGCCATGGTCAGTTCTCCGTAGAGCTTGCGTCCGGCAATCTCGGGGAAGTTGCGTGTTCCATGATCCTCGATGCGCAGCTTGACCTGGTGGTAGTACGCCGCGTACGCCTTTTCGCTCGTGGCGGGGCTGATGTAGCGTTTGCGCGGGCGGGCATTCTCTTCGTTGATGCGTCTTTCGATTTCCGCCAGCACCTTCACCAGCGCCTGCCGCTTGCGCTCGCGTTCCTCGGCATCCGGGCGGGACAGGGCGTTCTGGTCGGGCGGGGGCAGGCTGGCCAACTGCTTGCGCATCTGCGCCAGCAGGCGGTTCTGCTGCTCCTTCATGGCCTCTATGCGCCGCTCCTCTTCCTCCAGGGCGTCACCCAGCCGGGCTTGCGCCGAAGGCGGCAGGGGAGAGGTGGCGCGGCCGCGCTCGGCCTCACCGCCGCCGGCCAGGTTGGCCTGGGCGATGGCCTGTGCCTTGGTGGGTTTTTCGTCGCTGCGGGCGTTGACGAGCACCACCTCCAGCGGGGTGTCCTGGAACACCCGGTTGTAGGTCTGCGGCGCCACGAAACGCACCGTCAGCAACGCAGCGTGCGCCAACACGGACACCGCCAGAGCGATCTGCAGGGTGCTGAGTCGGCGCAGGAAGTTCACGGCGTCAAATTATCCAGCAGCGCCGCCGTTGGCACTGCCATTGCCCGCGTCTGCGGGTTTGTCGGCGGGGTCATCGTCGTTCACGTCCATGGCAATGGTCAACGGCGCGGCCAGTTCGGCCTCGTCATCGCCTTCCTCGTCCATGGCTGCGGCCGGTGCCGTCTGGTCCAACCGCTCTATCACCGTACCGCTGATGTCCAGCGAGATGTCGTCTATGGCGCCTAAGCGCACGCGCACCTGGGCGCCGCGCGGCAGGCCGTCGGCCCCCAGCACCGGCAACACCAGCGGCAGCGTGTCGGCGCGCACCAGGTTGTCTTTGATGACAGTGGCGGTGATTTCACTCAACGCGTGCTGCTGCAGGTAGTGCAGCGTCCAGTAACGCTCCATGCCGTTCTGGAACTGGTTGTAGGCGGTGTAGGCGGCGTCGAAGGCGCTGATCACCGAGAACAGCCCGGCGTCTTTCGGCTTGAACGGAGCCACCAGTGCGGCGGTCTTGCCGTGGCGCGCGCAGGCAATGATCTGCCACTGGTTGACCAGGTCGGTGTAGCGGCGCAGGGGCGAGGTGCTCCAGGCGTAGCAGGGCACACCAATGCCTGCGTGGGGCAGAGCCTTGGCGCCCATGCGCACTTTCACGCCCGGCGCCAGGCTGGCCTGGCTGCGGTAGATGCCGGGCACGCCGCTGTCGGCCAGCAATTGGCCCCAGGTGCTGTTGGCCAGAATCATGGCTTCGGCCACCATCAGGTCCAACGGAGCACCGCGGGAACGCGTGCCGATGATGACGGTTTCGTCACCGTGCGGCTCACTTCCCTGCACGCCGTCGAGCTTGAAGGTGTAGTCGGGGCGGGTGAAGGTTTCGGGTTTGCCGCGCACCACTTCGCGGCGGGCTTTGCAGGCCAGCGCCAGGCGGTACAGGAAGGCCAGTTCCGGGCGCAGCGCGGCCACGTCGTCGGCCAGTGGGGCGCCTGCCGGGGCGGCAGGGTCCAGCAGCCATTCAGCGGTGATGGCCTGGTCAAGTTGGTCGTGCCGCAGGTTGTGCTGGATGGGCACCTGCTCCAGGCGCGTGGCGCTGTCGCGTACCGTCAGGTCGGCTTCGTCGATGGTCAGGTACAGAGACAGGGCGGGGCGCGGGCCGCCCGCTTCCAGTGTGTAGGTCTGCACCACCTCATCGGGCAGCATGGTGATCTTGTGGCCCGGCATGTACACGGTGGACAGGCGGTTGCGTGCCACCTGGTCCAGTGCACTGTCTGGCTGGATGGCCAGGCCCGGCGCGGCAATATGGATGCCCAGCGTCACGGTGCCGCTGCCCAGACCCTGCACGCTCAGCGCGTCGTCGATCTCGGTGGTGCTCGAGTCGTCCACCGAGAAGGCGTTGACGCTGGCCAGTGGCAGCTCGTCGGTCACGGGAGGAGCCTGCAACGCAGGGAAGCCGGTGCCCTTGGGGAAATGCTCGAACAGGAAGCGCTGCCAGTGGAACTGGTAGGCGTTGCTGATGGCACCTGCCTTTTGCAGCAGGGCCAGCGGGGCCAGGTGCGTTTCGCGCGCGGCGTGCACCACGGCCTTGTATTCCGGCGCGTTCTTGTCGGGCTTGAACAGGATCTTGTAGAGCTGTTCGCGTACCGGGGCAGGGCACTGGCCTGCGGCCAGTTCGGCAGCCCACTGGTCGATCAGTGCCTGCACCTGTTTTTTCTTCTCGATGGCGGCCAGCGCCTGTTGCAGCACCTCGGCCGGGGCCTTCTTGTAGCGGCCCTTGCCCGCGCGGCGGAAGTAGTGCGGCGCCTCGCTCAGGCGCAGCAGTGCGGCCACCTGCTGTTCCAGCGTGGCCTGTTCGCTGAAGTAGTCGCGTGCCAGGTCGGCAAAGCCGAATTCGTCCTCGGGTGCGAATTCCCAGGCCAGGTCCAGCTCGATGTCGCTCGCCAGCGACTGTGCCGCGTTCATCAGCGCGGACGGTGCGGGTTTGTCGAACTTCAGCAACACGTTGGCCGACTTGACCTTGACGCGCTTGCCCGTTTCCAGCTCCACCTGTAGGGAGCTTTCGGCTTCGGACAACACGCGACCGGTCAGGAACTTGCCGGCTTCATCGAACAGAGCAAACAAAATGGGGCTTTCGGGTGGTGGGGGAACGCAGCGAAAGGGCAGGTCGCTATGGACGCTGCCCAAGGCTCAAGTTTACCGGGGGTGGCCGCTCAGGGTATGCCCAACAGCTTGTGGGTCTGCAGCGACAGGCGCCACTTCGGGTGGGCCATGCAGTGCGCCACGGCGGCCTGGGTGTGCTGCTCGCGCAGCGGGCCGTCCATGGGCTGCAGGAAAAAGTGGCGGAACGCCAGGTGCTCGAACTGCTCGGGCATGGCGCCCGGCTGCGGGAATACCAGCTTGAGTTCGTCGCCTGCCCTGGCCACCAGTTCGCTGCCCGCCTTGGGGCTGACGCACACCCAGTTCAGCCCAGGGGGAATGGGCTGTGTGCCGTTGGTTTCCACGGCGATCTCGAACCCCTGTGCGTGCAGGGCGTCTATCAACGGTGAGTCGAGCTGAAGCAACGGCTCGCCCCCGGTGCACACCACCAGCGGCTTGCCCTGGGCAGAGGCGCCGTTAGGCGCGGGCCAGTGCGAGCGCACGGCCTCAGCCAGCGCCTGGGCCGTGGCGAACTTGCCGCCGCCCGTCCCGTCGGTGCCCACGAAGTCGGTGTCGCAGAAACGGCAAACGGCCTGGGCGCGGTCTTCCTCGCGCCCGCTCCACAGGTTGCAGCCTGCAAAACGGCAGAACACGGCGGCGCGGCCCGCCTGCCCGCCTTCGCCTTGCAGGGTGTAGAAGATTTCCTTGACGGCGTAGCTCATGCTCAGGCCTTGGTGTTCAGATGGGCAAAGCTGCTTCGCTGTCGCCAAGCAATGCCACGGCGCCGCACCCTGGGGTCTCGTGCAGATCCACACGGTTCATTGCTGGCAACTCGCTGCGCGCCTGCCCCAGCACCCAGCGCGCCAGGCTGGCGCAGTCGCAGTCGGGCAGCCCGGCCAGTTCGTGCAGCGGGCGGTGGTCCAGGGCCTTGAAGATGGGGTCAAACAGGCGTTTTACGTCGCCAAAGTCGACGGTCCAGCCCATCACCTCGTCCAGCGGGGCGCACAGGTGCAGGCGCAGCGTGAAGGTGTGCCCGTGCAGGCGTTGAAGCGGGCTGTGCTCGGGCGCATGCCGCAGGCGTACGGCGCTGTCCAGCGTCATTTCTTTCCAGATGCGGTAGTGGTGGCCGTCGTGGCTGGCGCCGCACGATGCGGTTTCAAACACCGTCACCCAGGAGAGTTCCGGTAGCAGCGGCTTGAGCTGGCGCCAGAGCCAGCCCGACATCACCTCGCTCGTCGGGTTTTGCAGGCCGGGGATGTCGTTCAGGCAGGCGTGGTCCAGCAACTGGTGCAGCGGCGCCCACAGGGCGTCCAGCCGGTCGGCGTCCACTGGTGTGGCGCCGCTTTGGCGGGCGTGCAGCAGCACCTCGAAGCCATGTCCATGCATGCGGCCGCATTTGTGCCCTTCCGGCACGTTGGGCAGTTGGTGAGCAGCATGCAAAACGTAACGGCGCCACACGTGGGGCTGGCCCTGGACGTCGATTTCCACGCCGCTGGTACGGGTGCTCTGCACGCTCACCTGTTGCAGGTGCAGACCGTCAACTTGCAGCCGTTGTTGCAGCCATTGGGCCAGCTGCGTGTCGGTGGGGTTGGGCACGTGGTCGTTCAGGCAGGCGTGGTCCAACACCTGCACGCCTGTGGCCAGGTGGCGGCGCAGTTGGTCCACCTCGCCCCCGGCAAAGGCGGCCCAGCCCGCATCAGTGGTGCCGCGCAGGCGGGCCACGAAGCTGTGCCCGTGCAGGCGTTTCTTGGGGTGCCCTTCGGGCAGCGCGTCTATGTACCGGGCGGCCTCAAAGCCCGCCTCGGCGGTATGGAGGATGTGCATGCTCAACCCTCCGCGCTCAGGCCATGCCGAAGCGCACCCACAGCGGGTCCACGTGGCCTGCTTCGGCAAAGCCCTTGGCGCGCAGCAGGCACGAATCGCATCCGCCGCAGGGTTTGCCGTCCGGGCCCGGGTCGTAGCAGCTGCTGGTGAACGCGTAGTCCACGCCCAGGCGCAGGCCTTCCTGAATGATCTGCGCCTTGTTCAGTGCCATCAGCGGGCTGTGGATCTTGAGCTTCTGTGTGCCTTCCACCCCGGCCTTGGTGGCCAGGTTAGCCAGCGTTTCAAAGGCGGCGATGTACTCCGGGCGGCAGTCGGGGTAGCCTGAATAATCCAACGCGTTGACGCCGATGAAGATGTCCGATGCGCCCAGCGTTTCGGCCCAGGCCAGCGCGAAGCTCAGGAACACGGTGTTGCGCGCGGGAACGTAGGTCACGGGAATGCCGTGGCCCATGTCGTCCACCGACCGGCCCTTGGGCACCGCGATGTCGGCAGTGAGGGCAGAGCCGCCAAATTCGCGCAGGTCGATCTGCGCGACCACGTGTTTGGCCGCGCCCAGTGTGCGGGCCACGGCCTCGGCGGCCTGCAGTTCGTGAGCGTGGCGCTGGCCGTAGCTGAAGCTCAGCGCGTAAGGGGTGTAACCCTGTGCCTTGGCCATGGCCAGCACGGTGGTCGAATCCAGCCCGCCGCTGAGCAGGACGACAGCGGGTTTGTTGTTGCTCATGGCGCGCTCCCGTCAGGCGGCCACGGCCTGCGGCGCGGGCTTGAACACCTTCATCAGCGCACCCAGCAGCACGCCGTACAGGGGCAGGAAGCACACCAGGCTCACGCCCAGCTTGGTGAAGTAATCCACCGTGGCAATTTCCACCCAGTGCTCAGCCATGAAGGCATCGCTGCTGTTGTGGAACGCCACCGAGAAGAACAGCACCGTGTCCAGCAGGCTGCCCACCACAGTGGACGCTGCGGGCGCCACCCACCATGCAGCCACCTGGCGCAGCCGGGAAAACACGGCGATGTCGAGCAACTGGCCCGCCACGTAGGCCACGAAGCTGGCCAGCGCAATGCGGAAGACGAAACCGTTGAATGCTGCCAGCGAGGCCCAGCCGCTGAAGGCGCCTTCAAAGAACAGCACCGACACGGCGTAAGAAGCCACCAGCGCAGGCAGCATCACGCGGGCAATCACGCCACGTGCCACCTCTTTGCCGAGCAGGCGAACGGTCAGGTCGGTGGCCACGAAGACCAGCGGGAAGGTGAACGAGCCCCAGGTGGTGTGCAGGCCCATCACCTCGAAGGGGATTTGCACCAGGTAGTTGCTGGCGATGATGAGGGCGATGTGCAAGGCCACGAGGGCCGGCAGGGCAGAGCGGCCGCGCAATTCAGCGGCGCCATGAAGGGAAGCCATGGTGGGGGTCCTTTTTTTTGAAGACAGGATGGGGGCGAGGGAACCCATCGGACGGATCGGCTTGTGGGCCGAAGTATGAAATTTTAACTGCTACCGGTGCGGAGTGTCGACTTTACGGTTTCCGCAGGGATGCTTCATCCGGCAACAGGTTCGTTCTGCGTGGGATGGGCGGGAGATTCTTGTGCCACCGGTTCGGTGTGGGCCTTGCGCTGGGCCTTCTCTTCCTTTTTCTGCTTCTTTTGCAGCTCTCGCTGACGTTTTTCGTACTGGTAGTTGGGCTTTGCCATCTGGAACGCTTTCGTGGTGATGTCGCTCACCATAACACCACGGTTCGCTTGCCGGTATTTTCAGCGAGTACCAGGAACTCCACTTTTCAGCGGTAATCCCGGTATCCCAAATGTTCACGGATGGCTTCTCCAAAACTCCAGCCATTTGCCCATCCGTCACAACTCTCGCACCACCTCCAGCGCTTCCTCGATCCGCTCCACCGGAAAGATGCGCATGCCTTCCAGCGCCTTGGCCAAGGCTGCATCGCTTTTCTTGGGCAAGTTGGCCTTGGGCACCACGGCCACGCTGAAGCCGAGCTTGGCCGCTTCCTTCAGCCGTTCCTGCCCGCGCGGGGCGGGGCGAACCTCGCCTGCCAGGCCCACTTCGCCAAAGGCCAGAAAACCCTGCGGCAGCGCCTTGCCGCGCAGGCTGGAGGTGATGGCCAGCATGGCGGCCAGATCGGCGGCAGGTTCGCTGATGCGCACGCCCCCAACGGCATTGACGAACACGTCCTGGTCCATGCAGGCCACGCCCGCGTGCCGGTGCAGTACCGCCAGCAGCATGGCCAGGCGGTCGCGTTCCAGGCCCACGCTCAGGCGGCGCGGGCTGGGGCCGCCGCTGTCCACCAAAGCCTGAATTTCCACCAGCATGGGCCGTGTGCCTTCCAGCGTCACCAGCACGCAACTGCCGGGCACGGGCTGCGAGTGCTGAGACAGGAAGATCGCGCTCGGGTTGGCCACGCCTTTCAGGCCGCGCTCAGTCATGGCGAACACGCCAATCTCGTTGACCGCGCCGAAGCGGTTCTTGATGGCGCGGATCAGCCGGTAGCTGCTGTGGGTGTCGCCCTCGAAGTACAGCACGGTGTCCACCATGTGCTCCAGCACGCGCGGGCCGGCCAGGGCGCCTTCCTTGGTCACGTGGCCCACCAGCACAATGGCCACACCGCTGGCCTTGGCGGCGCGCGTCAGGTGGGCGGCGCATTCGCGCACCTGCGCCACCGAGCCGGGGGCGGAGCTGAGCTGGTCGGAATACAGCGTCTGGATGGAGTCGATGACGGCGATGGCCGGGCGGTGGGCGTCCAGCGTGGCCACGATCTTTTCCAGCTGGATTTCGGCCAGCACCTTCACCTGGCTTTGTTCCAGCCCCAGGCGGCGCGAGCGCAAGGCCACCTGGGCGCCGCTTTCCTCGCCTGTTACATACAGGGTGGAAAGGTTGCTGCGTTGCAGCGCGTCCAGCGCCTGCAGCAGCAGCGTGGATTTGCCTATGCCCGGGTCGCCGCCTATCAGCACCACCCCGCCTTCCACCACGCCGCCGCCCAAAACGCGGTCCAGCTCGCTCAGGCCCGTGGGCGTGCGCGCCACGTCGGCGGCTTCAATCTCGCTCAGTACCGCAAGTTCTGCGCTGGGCGCCAGGCCCTTGGGGGCGCTGCTCAGGCGGTTCTTGCTGGCGGTGGGGGCTTCAGCCACCACTTCCACCAGGCTGTTCCAGGCGCCGCAATGCGGGCACTTCCCCAGCCAGCGCGGGCTGGTTCCACCGCATTCGTTGCACGCGTACAGGGTCTTGTCTTTGGCCATGGCGTCACTTTAGCAGTCGCCCGCCAGCCCAATCAGGCCAACTGCAAGTGAGCGAACACTTCGTCAATGTGGTCGTCAAAGTCGCTGATGGCGTGGTCGCTGCCTTCCAGCAGTTTCAGGTGAACGCCGGGGTAGCGGCCCACCATCTCGCGCCAGTCCAGCACCTCGTCGCCCTTGGCAATCACTGCCATCACGCGTTCCGGGTGGTGCAGGGTGCCGCCCGCCAGGCCGCGCAGCTCGTCCACGTATTCGGGACGGAAGTAGAAGCGTTCTTCGGGGTTGTGCCACGCAGTCTGCTCGCCTATGTGCTTGGCCAGGTCGCGCGCAGGGTCCACGGCAGGGTTCAGCAGCACGGCGCGGCAGCCGGTGTCCAGCGCCACGCGGGTGGCGTAAAAACCGCCCAGCGACGAGCCCACCACCGCCATGCGGTCGCGCGGCCAGTTGGCGGTGCCCTGGCGTATCAGGGCCATGGCCTCGCGGGGCGAGGGCGGCAATTGCGGGCACCACCAGTGCACTGCGGGGTGGTCGCGTTGCACGCGTTCGGCCACCTTCACGGCCTTCATGGAACGTGGCGATGAGCGGAATCCGTGCAGGTAAAGCAGGTGTGTGGTTGTCATGGCTGTGCAGCTTAACGTCACACCGGGGGATAATCCCGCACCATGGCCGTCGTCATCCAAAAACCTCCTCTCTGGCAACGCGTGGCCCCGGTGTTCCGGGGGTTCGACGGCTGGCTGATGCTGGCCGTGATGATCCTGGCATCCATGGGGCTGGTGGTGATGTATTCGGTCGGTTACGACCACGGCACGCGTTTTGTCGACCATGCCCGCAACATGCTGATCGCCGCGGGCGTGCTCTTCGTGATGGCGCAGGTGCCGCCCCAGCGGCTCATGGCCCTGGCCGTGCCGCTGTACACGGTGGGCGTGGCGCTGCTGATCGCCGTGGCGCTGTTCGGCATCACCAAGAAAGGGGCGCAGCGCTGGGTGAACGTCGGCATCGTCATTCAACCCAGTGAAATCATGAAGATCGCCATGCCGCTCATGCTGGCGTGGTGGTTCCAGAAACGCGAAGGGCAGTTGCGCCCGCTCGACTTCGTGGTGGCCGGGATCATCCTGGCGGTGCCTTCGGCGCTCATCCTGCGCCAGCCCGACCTGGGAACCACGCTGCTGGTTGTGGCGTCCGGCCTGTTCGTGATCTACTTTGCCGGGCTCAGTTGGAAACTCATCATCCCGCCAGTCTTGCTGGGGGCTGCGGGCATCATCACCCTCATCGTCATGGAGCCCCAGTGGTGCCAGCCCGGGGTTGACTGGCACGTGCTGCATGAATACCAGCGCCAGCGCGTGTGTACGCTGCTGGACCCGATGAAAGACCCGCTGGGCAAGGGTTTTCACATTCTCCAGGGCATGATCGCCATCGGCTCGGGCGGTGTCTGGGGCAAGGGCTTCATGCAGGGTACGCAGACCCACCTGGAGTTCGTGCCAGAGCGCACCACTGACTTCATCTTTGCCGCCTTTTCCGAGGAGTTCGGTTTCCTCGGCGTGCTGACCTTGCTGCTGGCCTTCCTGTTCCTGTTCTACCGGGGGCTGCGCATCGCGGTGGAGGCGCCCACGCTGTTCTCCCGCCTGCTGGCCGGGGCGCTCACGCTCATCTATTTCGTCTATGCCTTCGTCAACATGGGCATGGTCAGCGGCATATTGCCCGTGGTGGGGGTGCCTTTGCCGTTCATCAGCTACGGGGGAACGGCCATGGTCACGCTGGGGGCCAGCCTGGGCATCCTGATGTCGATTTCCCGCTCGAAGCGGCTGGTGCAGACATGACGGCAGGCGCCTGGGCCGACGTGGCCGTGGTGGGGGCCGGCAACATGGGCGGCGCCGTGGTGGAGCGCCTGTGCGAACTGGGCTGGCGCGTGGCGGTGAACGATGTGGCAGCCGCAGCGCAGGCGCGTGCCAGCGCGGCAGGTGCGCAGGTGCTTGCCAGCGCGCGGCAGGTGGCCCAGTCGCTCAAGCCCGGGGCTGCCCTGGTGGTGGCGGTGGTGGATGCCGCGCAGACGCGCGACGTGCTTTTCGGCGCCGAGGGCGCGGCCCCGGCCATGCGCCAGGGGCAGGCCGTGCTGCTGTGCCCCACCATCGCGCCGCGGGATGCCGAAGCCATCGCGTTCGAACTGGCCGCCATGGGTGTGGAGACGCTGGACGCCCCCATGTCCGGCGGGCCTGCCCGGGCGCGGGACGGTTCCATGAGCCTGATGCTGGGCGGCCCTGGCGAGCTGCGGCACCGCCACCAGGCCCTGCTCGATGCAATGTCGTCGCGCCAGTTCGTGGTGGGCGGCAGGGTGGGCGACGGCGCCCGCACCAAGCTCGTCAACAACCTGCTGGCCGGCATCAACCTGGTGGGCGCCGCCGAAGCCATCGCCCTGGCCGAGCGGCTGGGCCTGGACGCGGCCCGGACGCTCGATGTGATCGAACAGTCCAGCGGGCAGAGCTGGGTAGGCAGCGACCGCATGCGCCGTGCCCTGGCGGGAGACTTTGCGCCCCGTGCCCACGTGGGCCTGCTGAAGAAGGACACCGCCCTGGCCATCGAGGCCGCTCGCGCCGCCGGTTTCGCCGGCCTGCTGGGCCCGCTGGCGGCCCAGGCCTTCGAGCAGGCGCATGCCGCCGGCATGGCCGACCTGGACGATGCGGCCCTGCTGCTCTGGCTGCGTGGCCAGGCGTAGCGCCTTTGTAACCACGGCCCCGGTGTTGGATCGCGGGCCTTTCTACAATCACCCCATGATCGCGCGAGAACCCACCCTGGCCCGCCTGGCCACCGCCCAGTCCCTCCTGCTGGCCCCTTACGACCTGGACGAGGCGCAACTGCGCCGCGCGCTGGGTGAAATCATGGTGCCCGGCGTGGACGACGCTGACTTGTATTTCCAGTACACCCGCGCCGAAGGCTGGAGCCTGGAAGAGGGCATCGTCAAGACGGGCAGCTTCAGCATCGACCAGGGCGTGGGTGTGCGTGCCGTCAGCGGCGACAAGACCGCCTTCGCTTATTCCGACGACCTCTCCTGGTCGGCCCTGCTGGATGCCGCCCACAGCGTCCGAGCCATCGGTGCCCAGGGGCAGAGCCGCAAGGTGCGCGTGGGGGCGCAGAAGATTGCCAAGGCGCGTTCGCTCTACGAAGCGCACGACCCCATCGCCACGCTCGACAGCACGGCCAAGGTCGCTCTGCTGGAAAAGGTGGAGCAGCTCGCCAAATCCAAAGACCCGCGCATCGTTCAGGTGATGGCGGGCCTGGCCAGCGAATACGATGTGGTGCTGGTGGCGCGTGCCGATGGCACCATGGCCGCAGACGTGCGCCCGCTGGTGCGTCTGTCGGTCACCGTGATCGCCGAGCAGAATGGCCGCCGCGAGATCGGTTCTTCGGGCGGCGGCGGCCGCTTCGGGCTGGACCGTTTCGACGACGAACTCATCAACAGCTACGTGACCGAGGCCGTGCAGGCCGCGCTCACCAATCTGGACAGCCGCCCTGCGCCTGCTGGCGAAATGACCGTGGTGCTCGGGCCCGGCTGGCCTGGCGTGTTGCTGCACGAGGCCGTGGGCCATGGCCTGGAGGGTGACTTCAACCGCAAGGGTTCTAGCGCCTTCAGCGGGCGCATTGGCCAGCGCGTGGCCGCCAAGGGCGTGACGGTGCTGGACGATGGCACCATCGCCGACCGGCGCGGCTCGCTCAACGTGGACGATGAAGGCTGTGCGAGCCAGCGCAACGTGCTGATCGAAGACGGCATCCTGCGTGGCTACATCCAGGACAGCCTGAACGCCCGACTCATGGGTGTCAAGCCCACCGGCAACGGCCGCCGCGAAAGCTACGCGCACCTGCCCATGCCGCGCATGACCAACACCTACATGCTCGGCGGCGACAAAGACCCGCAGGAAATCATCGCCAGCATCAAGAAGGGTTTGTACGCCACCAACTTCGGTGGCGGACAGGTGGACATCACCAGTGGCAAGTTCGTCTTCAGCGCCAGCCAGGCCTGGTGGGTGGAGAACGGCAAACTGATGTACCCGGTCAAGGGCGCCACCATCGTGGGCAGCGGGCCCGAGTCGCTCAAGAAGGTCAGCATGATCGGCAACGACCTGGCGCTGGACAGCGGCGTGGGTACCTGCGGCAAGGAAGGGCAGAGCGTGCCCGTGGGCGTGGGCCAGCCCACCTTGCGCATCGAAGGCCTGACCGTCGGTGGCACCGCCTGATTCGCCAGCGTTGTGCTTTCACGACATACCCGTCAGGCCGCCGTCATGAAGTTTGTGCTACATTGATACACATGAAAGCCACCCGCTTTTACTTTGCCTACTTTTGGTTCTCACGCGTCACCGACGGAAGAGAGAGTCGAGCCTAGGCGAAAAAAGCCCGCAGCCCTCAAAAAACCGTCGGTGAACCCGGCGGTTTTTTTTTGCCTTCGTTCTTTACCCCATTCCATCCACGATTCCCAACCTTCAGGAGCAGCACGATGAACAAGTCCAACACGAAGTCCGGCGCCACCGACGTCTGGTATGCGCATCCCGCCGACCGCACCAGCCAGACCGACGACCAACGCATCCAGGACATCACCGTGCTGCCTCCGCCCGAACACCTGATCCGCTTCTTCCCCATCCGTGGCACCGCCATCGAGAAGCTCATCGCCAAGACCCGCAAGTCCATCCACGACATCCTGCACGGCAAGGACGACAGGCTGCTGGTGATCATCGGCCCCTGCTCCATCCACGACCCTGCTGCGGCGCTGGACTATGCCCGCCGCCTGAAGGAAATGCGCGAAAAGTACAGCGACACGCTGGAAGTCGTGATGCGTGTCTATTTCGAGAAGCCGCGCACCACGGTGGGCTGGAAGGGCCTCATCAACGACCCGTACCTGGACGAGAGCTACCGCATCGACGAGGGCCTGCGCATCGCGCGTCAGTTGCTCATCGAGATCAACCGCCTGGGCCTGCCGGCCGCCAGCGAGTTCCTGGACGTGATCTCGCCGCAGTACATCGGCGACCTGATCGCCTGGGGCGCCATTGGCGCGCGCACCACCGAAAGCCAGGTGCACCGCGAGCTGGCCTCCGGCCTGTCGGCGCCCATCGGGTTCAAGAACGGCACCGACGGCAACATCAAGATCGCCACCGACGCCATCCAGGCCGCGGCACGCGGGCACCATTTCCTGTCGGTCCACAAGAACGGGCAGGTGGCGATCGTGCAGACCAACGGCAACAAGGACTGCCACGTGATTCTGCGCGGTGGCAAGACACCCAACTACGACGCGGCCAGCGTGGCCGCCGCTTGCAAGGAGCTGGAAGCCTCGAAGCTGCCGCCCACCCTGATGGTGGACTGCAGCCATGCCAACAGCAGCAAGCAGCACGAACGGCAAGTGGATGTGGCGCGCGACATTGCCGCACAAATTTCAGGGGGATCGCGCCACATTTTCGGGGTGATGGTGGAAAGCCACCTCAAGGGCGGTGCCCAGAAGTTCACGCCTGGCAAGGACGAAGTGGGGCAGCTCGAATACGGCAAGAGCATCACCGACGCCTGCATCGACTGGGACGCGTCCGTGGAGGTGCTGCAGACGCTGAGCGACGCGGTGCGCGCACGGCGCGGCTGATGGCGGGTTGAGGGCTTGTACGGGGTGGGGCATCTGGGCACAATCAACCCAGATGCCGCAACCGTCACAGGAGACCGATACATGCGCAGCCAAGTGATCGTCAGCTGGGGAGAGACCGCAACCTACACCTTCGACTTGGACGAGGTGCAGCCCATGCCCCACGACATGGCCAGGTCGTGGCTGGACCAGCAGTTCACCGAGCTGGGGTGCGAACCCATCCGCCTGACAGGCAAGGTGCTGCTGGCCGACAAGGTACTGGCGGTGGCGCAGGCGGTGGGCCCTGACAGGTTTTCAGACGACGCGCACCGGGCGTGGGCCAATGTGTATGCCCGCGCGGTGAGCGCCATGCTGGCCAAGCCCGTGGTGCGGGTGGACGTGCCCGCCTTGAGCGTCAGCTACTGACCCTCGTCGCATGGCTCACTGCGTTTTGGGGCGCAGTGCGTCCAGCAGCTTCTGGTGCACGCCACCGAAGCCGCCATTGCTCATGCACAGGATGTGATCGCCCGGCCGGGCAGCGGTCACCACGGTTTGCACCAGGGTGTCGATGCGGTCCGCCACGCTGGCGCGGTCGCCCATGGGGGCCAGGGCTTCGGCGGCATCCCAGTCCAGCCCCGCGCTGTGGCAGAAGGCCAGGTCGGCATGCTCCAGGCTCCAGGGCAGCTGTGACTTCATCGTCCCCAGCTTCATGGTGTTGGAGCGTGGCTCGAACACCGCGAGGATGCGTGCCTGCGCATGGCCTTGCTGGTCGAGCTGGCGGCGCAGGCCGTCCACCGTGGTTCGGATGGCGGTGGGGTGGTGGGCGAAGTCGTCGTACACGGTGATGGTGCCCTGCGGGCGTTCGATGTGCCCGCGCACTTCCATGCGGCGCTTCACGTTCTGGAACAGGCTCAAAGCTTCGGCCGCCAGGGCGGGTGATACGCCCACGTGCTCGGCCGCGGCAATGGCGGCCAGGGCGTTGAGCTGGTTGTGCGTACCGCTCAGGCTCCAGCGCACGCGCGCCACCTCGCGGCCCTGTTGCAGCACGGCAAAGTCGTTGGCCTCGCCCTCGGCGCAAAAGTCGCTCACCGCTGCGCCAAAGCTGCGTTGTTCGCTCCAGCAACCCATGTGCAGCACGCGTGCCAGACTTTCTTCCAGGCCGTTGAACACCACCCGCCCCTGGGATGGCACAGTGCGCACCAGGTGGTGGAACTGGCGTTCGATCGCGGCGAGGTTGTCGAAGATGTCGGCGTGGTCGAACTCAAGGTTGTTGAGCACGGCCGTGCGCGGGCGGTAGTGCACGAACTTGCTGCGCTTGTCGAAGAAAGCAGTGTCGTATTCGTCGGCTTCGATGACAAACGGTGAGCGGTCGGGGGGACACGGAGCAGAACCCGACGCTCCCCATCCGCCCAGGCGCGCGGATACGCCAAAGTTCAGCGGCACACCCCCTACCAGGAAGCCCGGCTGCAGCCCTGCGTGCTCCAGAATCCAGGTCAGCATCGAGGTGGTCGTGGTCTTGCCATGTGTGCCCGCCACGGCCAGCACGTGCCTGCCTTGCAGGATGTGCTCGCTCATCCACTGGGGGCCGCTGGTGTAGCGGGCGCCGGCATCGAGGATGGCTTCCATCAGCGGGAACTTGGGCGAGCCGTCGGGCAGGCGGGCTCGCGACACCACGTTGCCGATCACGAACACGTCGGGGTTCAGGGCCATCTGGTCGGCGCTGAAACCTTCGATCAAATCGATGCCGAGTGCGCGGAGCTGGTCGCTCATGGGTGGGTAAACACCCGCGTCGCAGCCTGTGACCTTGTGACCAGCTTCGCGGGCCAGGGCGGCCACGCCCCCCATGAACGTGCCGCAAATGCCAAGAATGTGTATGTGCATGGCGGTGATTATCGGCGGCCAGGTCCGGGTTTTGCGGCGGGCGGCACAATAGCGGTCATGGATACCGAGAAACAGGAAATCGCGGCCACGGCGGCAGCGCTGGTGGTGGACGAAGGCCTGGATTACGGCAGCGCCAAGCGGCGTGCGCTCAAGGCTCTGGGCCTGCCCGCACGCACCCCGTTGCCCGACAAGTACGAGGTGGAAGCGGCCGTGCGCGAGCACATTGCCATCTTCCACGCCGACACCCAGCCCGGCGAGCTGCGCGAGCTGCGCGAACTGGCCCTGGAGTGGATGGAACGGCTGGCCGAGTTCCAGCCCCTGGTCGGCGGGGCGGTGTGGCACGGCACGGCCAACCGCATGAGCGACATCCAGTTGCAGCTCTTCAGTGACGACCCCAAGGCGGTGGAAATCTGGCTGCTCAACCGGGGGGTGGACTACGAAGCCCGCAGTACGTCTGGCTTGCATGGCCGCGAAGTGCCGGTGTTGAGCGTGCGCAGCCGCAGCCAGGCGCTGCAGGAGTGGGTGGGCGTGCACCTGCTGATCCACGAAACACGCGACCAGCGAGGCGCTCTGCTGCCCGACGAACTTGGGCGCAAGCCGCGCGGTGACGCGCAGGCGCTGCGAAACTTGCTGGCCACAACGGAGTCGGACCCCTCATGAACCGAAGACATGTGTTGACAGGCGGCGTGGCCGCCGCCGCCGCGCTGGCAGGGGCTGGTTGGGCCTGGTGGCGCTACCAGCCCCATGAGGTGGCGGATGGCGCGGTGGATACCCTGTGGGGCCAGCAGTGGGAAGGACCGCAAGGCCAGACCGTGCGCATGGCGGATTTTCGTGGGCAGCCTTTGTTGCTGAACTTCTGGGCCACGTGGTGCCCCCCCTGCGTGGAGGAGCTGCCGTTGCTCAACGCCTTCTACCGTGAACAGCAGAGCAGGGGCTGGCAGGTGCTGGCACTGGCGGTGGACCAGGTAGGCCCGGTACGCAAGTTCCTGGAGCGCCTGCCGCTGGCGTTTCCGGTCGCCATGGCGGGCCTTTCTGGCGTCGATTTGAGCAAGCAGCTGGGCAACACCGGCGGAGGCCTTCCCTTCACCATCGTGTTCGACCGGGCGGGCGGGGTGGCGGAGCGCAAGATCGGACAGGTCCACGCCGAAGACCTGCAGGCCTGGTTGCAGCGCGTCTGACCGCTGGCGCCGAATGGCGGCCCAAACCCTGGGCTCGCCTCAGCTGGCGGGCGTGGCAGCCTCTGCGCCCTGCAGCAACAGAACGAAGTCGGCAGGCGGCACCGCGGGCGAGCACAGGAAGCCCTGGTACTGGTCGCAGCCCAGGTCCCGCAGGCGCTCATGCTGTTGAGCCCATTCGACGCCCTCGGCCACCACTTCCATGTTCAGCGCATGCCCCATTTGCACGATGGCCGCAACGATGGCGTCGTCTGCGGGGTTCTCGTGCATGGAGACGATGAAGGAGCGGTCGATCTTGAGTTTTTGCAGCGGGAACCGGCGCAGGTAGGACAGGCTGGAGTACCCGGTGCCGAAGTCGTCCAGCGACAGGCCCACGCCCAACGCCGCCAGCGCCTGCAGCCGTTCCAGGGCTTCTTCGGCATCCAGGATCAGGATCGACTCGGTCAGCTCCAGCTCAAGCAGCGATGGGTCCAGGCCGTGTTCCCGCAGCGCGGCTGCCACATCCCCGACAAAGCGGGATTGCTGGAATTGCAGGGCTGAAACGTTGACGGCTACCTGGCAGGGCCGCCCCTCGCGTGCCCACGCGGCGGCTTGCCGCACGGCCTCCCGCAGCACCCAGTCACCCAGCATCACGATGAAGCCCGTTTCTTCGGCCACCCCGATGAAGGCGCCCGGGAAAACCAGTCCCTTGACGGGGTCGTTCCACCGGACGAGCGCCTCGCACGCCATCAGTGCCCCTGTGCGGATGTTGACCCGGGGCTGGTAGTGAAGCACGAACTGGTTGTGCTGAAGCCCCTCGCGCATGGCGTGGTCCAGCCGTATGCGGGACAGCAGATCGGCGTTCATCTGCGGCTGGTAGAAACGGAAATGCCCCTTGCCGCGCTCCTTCACCTGGTACATCGCGGTGTCGGCGTGCTGGATGAGTTCGTCCAGGGAGGTCCCGTCCTCCGGGTACATGGCAATGCCAACGCTGCAGGTCAGGCTGAAGTTCATGTCCTCCAGGCAGACGGGCTGCCCCACCGTCTCGATGATGCGCCGCGCGGTGCGCTCAGCGGCGCTGACGTCGGCTTCGTGCAGGTGGATCACAAACTCGTCGCCGCCCAGGCGGCACAGAGTGTCGGTCTGTCGCAAGCAGCCCTTGAGCCGGCCAGCCACTTCCACCAGCACGCGGTCACCGAACAGGTGGCCCAATGAATCGTTGATGTGCTTGAACCGGTCCAGGTCGAGGAACAGCACGGCAAAGCCCCTGTCACTGCGTTCCGACAGGTGGATGGCGTGTTCCACGCGCTCGGTCAGCATCAGCCGGTTGGGCAGGCCGGTCAGGACGTCGGTGTAGGCCAGCTGTTCGATGCGCTGCTGGGCGGCCAGCTTCTCGGTCAGGTCCTTGACGAAAAGGACCGTGTTCAGTGGCTCGCCTTCCGCATTGCGCAGCATGACCCAGGACACCTGCAGGGCGGTGGCGGCGCCGTCCGGGCGCCTGAACCACAGTTCGCCTTCCCAGTAACCGGCCTGGGCAAGCTTGCTGTCAAGGTCCTGCACCCAGGGCAGCTCGTGCGGTGTGAAGAACAGCTCCTGTGCGTTGCGCTGGATGAGGTTCTTGCCCGGAGAGCGCACAAGGCGCTCGGCAGCGGGGTTGCATGCGAGGATGCTGTAGTTCGGGTCGGTGATCAGAATCGCGTCCAGGCTCGACTCGAACACCTTGGCCGCGAGCTTGAGCTGCGTTTCCGTGGCGGAACGCTCGGTGATGTCGCGGAACGCGTACACGCGGCCTGTGGGTCTGCCGCGCACGAGCTGCGGGCGCGATATACGCTCCAGGATGCGGCCCGTGCGCAGCACCAGCACGTCGGTCGCTTCCAGCAGTGGCGACCGGTTGATCTGCGCAAGGCGCTGCTGGTACTGTTCCGGGTTGGGCACGCTGTTGGCCAGGTAGGCGTGCACCGAGGCGTCGTCACGCTGCAGCAGCAAGGCCTGTGGCAGGCTCCACAGCGTGGCAAAGAGGCGGTTGAAGGCCCTGATGCCGCCGTACATGTCGCACACGAGGATGCCGTCCGCCGATGACTCCAGCGTGGCGCGCAGCTCGGCCAGGAGCTGTTCCAGCTGCTGCTGTATGCGGTGTTCCTGGCTCTTGTCCTGCATGGCCACCAGGCAGACCAGCTCGCCGTCTCCCAGATCCACGGGCGTGGCGCGGCGTTCCACGAGCACGGTTGAGCCGTCGGAGCGGCGCAGCAGTGTTTCGGAGTGGATGCCCTCCAGCCGGCCGGCCGCCATGTCGTGCCAGAAGAACTGGTCCTGGGGCGAGGCGTGCAACTCGATCACGGCCGCCCCTTCGAGTTCGGCCGGGTCTATCTGCTGCAGCGCGCCCGCAGCCTGGTTGGCGGTGAGGATGCGCTGCGTCTTGAGGTCGACCACCCAGACCGCCTCAAGCATGCCCTCTATGCAGGTTCTCCAGTGGACATACTTCATGCGGACTCTTCCCCTGTGATGTTGTGTTCTACAGCGCGCTCGAAAAAATAGCACACGCGCTGGCGCGGCGCGAGGTATTCGACAGCCTGGCGCGGCAGCTGGTGGGCTTTCAGACTGCGCTGGATGCACAACTGGGGTGTGCTTTCCAGGTCCAGCAGCAGGGCCTCGGCCACCTTGATGGTACTGTCGTGCACCAGCACCTTGGGTTTGAGCGGGCGCGACGAGTTGACCGACACCACCATGGCGTAGCGCTGGTCTGACAGCTGGACCAGGGACCCCGGCGGGTAGATGCCCATCATGCGGATGAACGCACTGAGCGTGGCGCTGTCAAAACGCTCCTTCATCGTCGCGAAGATCAACGAAAGGGCTTCGTGCGGTGTCAGCGCGTTGATGGGGTTGGTCGGGTTGCAGAGGTTGTCGTAACGGTTGATCAGGGCGAGGATGCGGGCGCCGGGCGTGATCTTTTCCACGCCACATCCCAGGGGAAAGCCCTTGCCGTCGGCCTGCTCGTGGTGCTGGGACAGCGTGAGCAGGGCTCTGGTGGACATGCCCATGCGCTTGCCCAGCGCCACGCCGTGCATCACGTGCTCCTGGTAAAGCTTGAACTGCGGCGGTGTGAAGTGCTCGTCCCTGTACCGCACGCGGTCTGGCAGCTCGATCTTGCCCATGTCGTGGAGCAGGGCTGCCATGCCCAGGTCTTGCAGCGTGTCCTGGTCCAGCCCCATGGCCTTGCCCAGCAGCAGACTCAGGACGGTGACGTTCACCGCGTGCAGCGAAGCCCGGTCACCCGTGCCTTCAGACAGCAGCCTGATGGCCGACTCGCCCTGGCCCAGCATCTGCCGGACCATCGATCCGACCATGGCGGCACTTCTCTCCTTGGCTTCGGCGGGCCGTTGCGTCAACTCTTCGATCACCAGCCGGTAGCCCCGTGCCGTTTCCGTGAACTGGCGTTCGCATTGCAGCAGGCCACGGCGCTGGGTTTCCAGCTGTTCGCGCAAGTGGCGCTGGGCGTCGCTTTCCAGAGGGGGGGCTTCTGCCTCGGCTGCAGATTCAGCGGAAAGGGGCTGCTGCGGGACGGTTGCTGGCGCAGGGTCGCTTTTCTCCGGTGAGTAGCGCAGCCGCTGGAGCCCCAGGGAGCGGATCGTGTCGATCTGCTGCTGGGAGGTGATCTTGAAGCTGCCCAGGGGAAAGGGGTGGTCCATCCAGCCCAGGTCCAGGTGCACGTAAAGTCCCACGCGCAGGTCATCCAGGGCGACCGTTGGGCTGTTGGGGTCGATGGTGCTGGGCAATTCTTCTGAACCGGGTTGTGACTGTGTCCGCCATTATGGCTAAACTTTTGTCGCCAGCCTGTTGCTTCCGAGCAGGCGTTACAGTCGCATCATGTACGTACCTTTCCCGCTGGACGCGCTAGAGCTGAACGCCCCGGTTCCAGTCAATATCTGGGACCCCAAAGGGGTGTTGCTGTTGCGCAAAGGCGAAGCGATACGCAATGCACAGCACCGCGAGTACCTGGTCCTGCACAGCCCCATGGTGGTTGAGGACGAGTACCGCGCCTGGATGTACCGTTACACCGCCGAGATTGACCGGCGCGTCCGTGGCAACGAGGCCTTGACCAAGATTGCCGGTGTCGCGCGCCCGATGGGGGTGGAGAACCACCCGGCCCAGGCCGAGCTGACGCCTGCCGATGCCTGGGCCGACATGCATGCGGTTCTGCAGACCCTTTTGCACCAGAACGTCACGGCGCAGGATTTCGTGACCCGCCTGGTCCAGCTTGACCAGCGCCTGGATGCCCAACTGCGTACCCGAGTAGATGACAGCCTTTTTGTACTGGTGCAGCTGCTGTTTGATCGCTCGGTGGGTTACAGCGCCACCCACGCGCTGCTGTGCGCCGTGATCTGCCGCCTGGTCGGGCAGACGGTCGGCCTATCCGCGGGTGAGCTGGCCAGCCTTTGCCGTGCCGCCCTGACCATGAACATCGGCATGGCGCGCCTGCACGACGCCCTGACGCGCCAGACAGTGCCTCTGAGCGAGGAGCAGCGGGCGGACATACTGCGGCATCCGTCAGAGGGGGTGTCTTTGCTGCGCCAGCTGGGCGTGGGTGATCATCTCTGGCTGGAACTGGTCGCGGATCACCACGAGGATGCCTCCGGCAAGGGCTACCCGGCGGGCAAGCGCGTTGATGGCATCCCTTGCCAGCTGTTGCGCATGGCCGACGTCTACGTGGCGCGCATCAGCCCCAGGCAGGCGCGTGCGGGCTTGTTGCCGCAGATGGCTGCCCGCGACGTTTACCTGGGGGAGGGCGGGCAGCCCAATCCGCTCGGGGCAGCCTTTGTCAAGACCTTGGGGCTTTACATACCCGGCAGCTACGTCCGTCTTGCCAACGACGAGGTGGCGGTGGTGGTCAGGCGCGGGCGCCGGGCCAATGCGCCCGGGGTGTTTGCCATCGTGGGCCGGCACGGCATGCCGCTGGGCGAGCCAGCCTTGCGTGACACCCTGGAGCGCGAGTACGAGGTCAAGGCCAGCATCTCGGCCGACGAGGTCAAGGTTCGCATCAACGTTCCCAAACTGCTCAGCCGCGTCTGAATCTTGGCTCCCTTCGACGCCAGGCACAAAAAAAGCCGGATCGAACATGGTCGATCCGGCTTCTTGGTGATCCTGGTCGGGGTGAGAGGATTCGAACCTCCGGCCTCTACGTCCCGAACGTAGCGCTCTACCAGGCTAAGCTACACCCCGATGGGGCAACTCAGGAGCGTCGCTCCAAAAGTGCAGCCGCTAATTGTATCAAGGATTCGCTGTATTTATTGGCGGGCAGTGCGCGAGCGGCTTCAACCGCACGCATGGCCTCTGCCGCAGCGGCCTTGCGAGCGGCTTCCAGACCGCCGCACTGGCGAACGATCCTCAGGATGTCGTCCAGGTGTTCGGTGTTGCCGTTCTCTATGGCGCTGCGAATGAGCTCGGCTTCGTCCGGCGCGCACTTCTGCAACGTGCAGATGATGGGCAGCGTGACCTTGCCCTCGCGCAGGTCATCACCCAGGTTCTTGCCCAACTCTTGTGCGTCGCCTTCGTAGTCCAGCACGTCGTCCACCACCTGGAAGGCTGCACCCAGGGCCTGGCCGTAGTCGGCACACCGGGCCTCCAGCGCGTCGCCGGCGCCGGCCAGGATGGCCGCCAGCCGGGCGCTGGCCTCGAACAGCTTTGCCGTCTTGGCGCGGATGACGCGCAGGTAGCCCGACTCGTCCAGCGAGGCATCGTGCATGTTCATCAGTTGCAGCACTTCGCCTTCGGCGATGACGTTGGTGGCGTCGGCCAGCACCTGCATGATGCGCATGTTCCCGGCGTCCACCATCATCTGGAAGGCGCGCGAATAGAGGAAGTCGCCTACCAGCACGCTGGCCGCGTTGCCGAACACCTCGTTGGCCGTGTCGCGGCCCCGGCGCAGGGTGGATTCGTCCACCACGTCGTCGTGCAGCAAGGTGGCTGTGTGGATGAACTCCACCACCGCCGCCAGGCTATGGCGGCGTTCGTCGGTGCATTCCAGGGCGCCGCACATCAGCAACAGCAGGGCCGGGCGCACACGTTTGCCGCCTGCGCTGATGATGTATTGGGCCACCTGCCCGACGAGGGGAACCTCGCTGCTCAGGCGTTGCTGGATGACGGCGTCCACCGTCCGCATCTCGTCGGCAACGAGGGACAGGGGCTGGTTGGTCGGGGTGGGCGCGGGGCTCAAAATGCTGCTGCTTGTTGGGTTGCGAATCTCCTGAGCATTATAGGAAGCGCGCCCTGTCCGGTCCTGACACGCTTGCCCGCCATGGCCTGGGGTTCGTATAATCGCGGGAGTTTTCCGAGGAGCGTTGCAGCGTCCCCCAGCCGTACCGGCAGGCGTGGGCGCGAGGCTCGGAAACCGGCCCACGACCGCGTGCGCGCCGTCTTCCGCAACGACGCTCACCCACTTGACGTGAGGTGAGCCTCCATCCTCCCTTGCGTCCAGTGGCTTTCTCGAAACATGAGTTTTGGAGCACACCATGAACGCACCGCTGAAGAACCCCATCAACGCCGATTGCGCCATCGCCGACATCGGCCTGGCCGACTGGGGCCGCAAGGAAATCAAGATCGCCGAAACCGAGATGCCCGGCCTGATGGCCATCCGCGAAGAGTTCGCGGCCAAGCAGCCCCTCAAGGGCGCGCGCATCACCGGCTCGCTGCACATGACCATCCAGACAGCCGTGCTGATCGAGACGTTGCAGGCGCTGGGCGCTCAGGTGCGCTGGGCTTCTTGCAACATCTTCTCCACGCAGGACCACGCCGCTGCCGCCATTGCCGCCGCGGGCACCCCGGTGTTCGCCATCAAGGGTGAAACCCTGGTCGACTATTGGGACTACACCCACCGCATCTTCGACTTCGGCCCCGCAGGCGCCGAGGGCGAAGGCCCGAACATGATCCTGGACGACGGCGGCGACGCCACGCTGCTGATGCACCTGGGCAAGCAGGCTGAGAAGGACCAGAGCGTGCTGGCCAACCCGGGCAGCGAGGAAGAGCGCATCCTGTTCGCCGCCATCAAGGCCAAGCTGGCCGTGGACCCCACCTGGTACAGCCGCAAGAGCGCCCAGATCATCGGCGTGACCGAAGAGACCACCACGGGCGTGCACCGCCTCAAGGAAATGTCGGCCAAGGGCTCGCTGATGTTCCGCGCCATCAACGTGAACGACTCGGTCACCAAGAGCAAGTTCGATAACCTGTACGGCTGCCGCGAGTCGCTGGTGGACGGCATCAAGCGCGCCACCGACGTGATGATCGCTGGCAAGGTAGCCGTGGTGTGCGGCTATGGCGACGTGGGCAAGGGCTCTGCACAAGCCCTGCGTGCGCTGAGCGCCCAGGTGTGGGTCACCGAGATCGACCCCATCAACGCCTTGCAGGCCGCCATGGAAGGCTACAAAGTCGTGACCATGGAGTACGCCGCCGACAAGGCCGACATCTTCGTGACCACCACGGGTAACCGCGATGTGATCACCTTCGAACACATGAAGGCCATGAAAGACCAGGCCATCGTCTGCAACATCGGTCACTTCGACAACGAGATCCAGGTCGCCAAGCTCGAAGAGCACTGCAAGTGGGAAGAGATCAAGCCCCAGGTCGACCACGTGATCTTCCCGGATGGCAAGCGCATCATCCTGCTGGCCAAGGGACGCCTGGTGAACCTCGGCTGCGGCACGGGTCACCCCAGCTTCGTGATGTCGTCCAGCTTCGCCAACCAGACCATCGCCCAGATCGAACTGTTTTGCCACCCCGAAGGTTACGACGTGGGTAAGGTCTACGTGCTGCCCAAGCATCTCGACGAGAAGGTCGCTCGCCTGCACCTGAAGAAGGTTGGCGCCATGCTGACCGAGCTGACCGACGAGCAGGCCGCCTACATCGGCGTGCCGAAGCAGGGCCCGTACAAGCCCGACACCTACCGCTACTGATTCAGCGGTGCGTGCCGACCAGTTGCTCGTGGAGCGCGGCCTGGCCGCCAGCCGTTCGCAGGCGCAGCGCCTGATTGCCGCCGGGGTGCTGTGGCGCCACGGCGGCGAATGGCGGGCCGTGGCCAAGAACGGTGACGAGCTGCCCGTCACGGCCGAGTTGCGTCTGCAGGATACCGCCGAGTCGCGCTACGTGTCGCGCGGCGGGCTGAAGCTGGAAGGGGCGCTGCGCGACAGCGGCCTGGACGCCACAGGTTTGCATTGCCTGGACGTGGGCCAGAGCACCGGGGGGTTCACCGACTGCCTGTTGCAAAAGGGTGCCGCCTGGGTGCTGGGTGTGGACGTGGGTCAGCGCCAGCTGCACGCGAGCCTGTTGCAAAACCCGCGCGTGCTGGCACTGGAAAAGCTCAATGCCCGCGAGTTGAGTCGCGAGCGGTTGCAGGAGGCAGGTGTGCCGCAGCAGCAGCTGGTCAACGGGTTCGATCTGGCCGTGGGCGACCTTTCGTTCATCTCGCTGACGCTGGTGCTGCCCGCCGTGGTGCCTTTGCTGGCGCCGGGCGGGCAACTGCTCATGCTGGTCAAGCCGCAGTTCGAGTTGCAGCCCGGCCAGATCGGAAAGGGCGGCGTGGTGCGCGACACGTCGCTCTACCTTGTGGTGGAGCAGCGCATCCGTACCTGCTGCGAGGCGCTTGGCCTGACGGTGCGTGGCTGGTTCGATTCAGCGATTGCCGGCGGTGATGGCAACCGCGAGTTTTTTGTCTGGGCTGCCAAGGCAGCCTGAATCCCCCAGGGGCAGTACATGGATACGACTTTTCCCATCAGTTTTGAATTCTTCCCGCCCAAGACGCCCGAAGGCGCGGCCAAGCTGCGCACCGCGCGCCAAGCCTTGTACGCACGCCAGCCTGCTTTCTGCTCGGTGACCTACGGTGCGGGGGGCTCGACCCAGGAGGGCACCTTCACCACCGTGGGCGAAATCCTGGCAGAGGGGGTTGATGCCGCCTCGCATTTCTCGTGCATCGGCGCCACGCGCACCAGCGTGCGTGAGCAACTGGCCACGCTCAAGGCCATGGGCGTCAAGCGGCTGGTGGCCCTGCGTGGCGACCTGCCCAGCGGTTACGGGCTGGGTGGCGAGTTCCAGTACGCCAGCGATCTGGTGGCCTTCATCCGCGCGGAAATGGGCAACACCTTCCACATCGAGGTGGCCGCCTACCCCGAATTCCACCCCCAGGCCCGCTCGCCCGAAGCCGACCTGCAGGCTTTTGCCACCAAGGTCAAGGCCGGGGCGGATTCCGCCATCACCCAGTATTTCTTCAACGCCGACGCCTATTTCCGTTTCGTGGACGACGTGCGCAAGTTGGGGGTCGAGGTGCCGATCGTGCCCGGCATCATGCCCATCACCAATGCCTCGCAACTGCTGCGCTTTTCAGATGCCTGCGGGGCCGAGGTGCCGCGCTGGATACGCCTGCGCCTGCAAGGCTATGGCGACGACACCGCCAGCATTCAGGCTTTCGGGCGGGACGTGGTGGCAGATTTGTGTGAGCGGCTGCGTCAGGCGGGCGCGCCGGGGCTGCACTTCTACACCATGAACCAGAGTGCGCCCACGCTGACTGTTCTGAGTCAGCTCGGCGTCGCCTGATTTATGGGCGGGTGTGTTGTTGGCGCAACGTTCGTTCAGTTCTGGATGAACCAAACATGACCGAGCTCACACTTCTGTCGTGGGGGTATTCTTCGTTTTGACCTGGGTCAAGTGGGGCGCCGGGATGCCGCTCTGAAATGTCACCCGGGAATATTCCCGGGTATTTTCACGACACATCATGAGCAAGCATCTCCTCGCAATGGTCGCAGGGGCGACCCTGGTTTGTGGCTCCGCTTTCGCACAGGATTTCAAGGAGGGCGACTGGCTGGTTCGAGCCCGAGCTGTCCATCTCGACAGCGCGAACAAGGACACCACGGGTCTGGGCCTGTCGGTCAACAACAAGTGGCTGCCCGAAGTGGACTTCACCTACTTCATCACCAAGAACGTGGCCGCTGAGCTTATCCTCACCGTTCCGCAGAAGCACACCCTTTCTTCAAACGGCGCATCTATCGCCACACTCAAGCACCTGCCCCCGACACTGACCCTGCAATACCACTTCAACGCCCCCGGCTTCAAACCCTATGTTGGCGCAGGCGTCAACTTCACGCGGTTCTCCAGTGTGAAGTTCGATCCAGCCGTGGTGACTGCATTGAACCCGTCCATCGACAAGAACAGTTGGGGGGCGGCGCTTCAGGTCGGGGTGGACATCCCGTTGTCGAAGGACATGTACCTGAACGTCGACGTCAAGAAGGTGTTCATCGAAACCGACGTGTATTCGTCGGGTGCCAAGGTCGGAAAGTTCAAGGTTGACCCGGTGCTGGTGGGCATTGGCCTGGGCTGGCGTTTCTGAGCGCCCGGCTCTTCACCTCTGCACCACCTGCCGGTCCAGTTTCACGGGGCCGTACCAGGCCTCGGCCAGCTGGCGGGTGTTGTTGCCATCGGTCATCAGGCCTATGCCTGTGAGCGCCTGTGGTGTTTCACCGAAAGCATGCTGGAAGTCGGCCAGGACGTCGCGTTCCTGGTCGGCCCACTGGCCCAGCTTGCCAGGGCCGGATTTGACCACCAGCATACGGATACGCCGCGTGCTTGGATGTTCCAGTACCGTGCCCGCCGGGTGCACGTGATCCCAGACATACATCAGGGTGGCGTAGGGCAGCGGTTCGCCGGTGATCAGCTGTGCCAGTTCCGACAGCATGTGGTCTCTGGCTGTCAAACGCTGGCGGTCCCCTTCGAACGTCAGGATCACACGGGCCACGGCATCTTCAGCCTCGCGGTCCGTCAGGTCGAAGGCGGGGTTCAGCTGCCGCACGAACCACGAAAAACGCAGGGTTCCCATGGCGTCGGACGGCACGCGTACCCGGTAGCGCATGGCGCTGCTGCCCGAGTCGCTGCGGGCGTGGAGCGCCGGGCGGCCTTCGTGCGTGGTGGCGGCGTAAGCGGTGTTCTTGCGTCCCTTGAAGGTCTGGTGTTGCCACTGGCCTTCGCCCGTCAGGGTGCTGGCTTGCGCCCAGGGCGAGCTTGTCAGGTCCCGGGCCTCTCGCTGAGCTGGCGCTATGGCACAACCGGCAACAAGCAGGGGCAACAGGCAGATGAGTGGTGTCAGGCGGCGCAGAAACATGGCGGGCATGTTAGCGTCAGTCGATGACATCCGTTCCACGCATATGCTAGTGAGAAACCCGCATTCGACAGATGCGTTTTCATCCGATAAGGTACAAGTGATAAAGGAGTGAATGCATGAAGATCGAAACGTTGGCCGTGCACGCGGGTTACCAGCCCGACCCCACCACCAAGGCGGTTGTGCCGCCCATCTACCAGACCGTGGCCTATTCCTTCGACAGCGCGCAGCACGGCGCGGACCTGTTCGACCTGAAGGTGCCGGGCAACATCTATACCCGCATCATGAACCCCACCCAGGCGGTGCTGGAAGAGCGTGTGGCAGCCCTTGAAGGCGGCATCGCGGCGCTGGCCGTGGCGTCCGGCCAGGCTGCCATCACCTACGCCATCCAGACCATTGCCGAGGCGGGTGACAACATTGTGTCGGCCACAGCCCTGTATGGCGGCACCTACAACCTGTTCGCGCACACGCTGCCGCAGTACGGCATCGAGACGCGGTTCGCCAATTCCGACGACCCCTCCAGCTTTGAAGCGTTGATCGACGGTCGGACCAAGGCGCTGTACGCCGAATCCCTGGGCAACCCGCGCGGCAACGTCACCGACATCGCGGCGCTGGCCGAGATTGCGCACCGCCATGGCGTGCCGCTGATCGTGGACAACACGGTGCCCAGCCCCTACCTGTGCCGGCCCATCGAGCACGGCGCCGATATCGTGGTGCATTCGCTCACCAAGTACCTGGGCGGGCATGGCAACAGCATTGGGGGCGCGATCGTGGACTCGGGGAAATTCCCCTGGGCCCAGCACAGAGAGCGTTTTCGCCGGCTCAACGAGCCGGATGTCAGCTACCACGGCGTGGTGTACACCGAGGCCCTGGGGCCTGCGGCCTACATTGGCCGCGCGCGCGTGGTGCCGCTGCGCAACATGGGTGCGGCGCTGTCGCCATTCAACGCCTTCCTCATCCTGCAGGGCATAGAGACCCTGCCGCTGCGCATGGACCGCATCTGCGAGAACACCCTTGCTGTGGCCGAATACCTGCGCCAGCACCCGAAGGTGAAGTGGGTGAACTACGCAGGTTTGAGCGACCACCCGGACCACGCCTTGGTCCGCAAGCTCATGGGCGGGCGGGCCTCAGGCTTGCTGACCTTCGGCGTGCAGGGCGGCCGCAGCGGCGGCGAACGCTTCCTGGACGCGCTCAAGCTGTTCACCCGCCTGGTCAACATTGGCGATGTGCGTTCCCTGGCCACGCACCCGGCGTCCACCACGCACCGCCAGCTCTCACCCGAAGAACTGGAAAAGTCTGGGGTGACGGAAGACACGGTGCGCCTGTGCGTCGGTATCGAGCACATCGACGACCTGCGCGACGATCTGGCGCAGGCGCTGGCTGCGGTCTGAGTGCTTTCCTGGACGGTCGGCGGCGAATCAGCCGCCGCCGTGTTCCACCGTCCAGCCCGCGCCAGTGGCTTCTTTCAGCGCATCCTTGACCCATGGCAGGGCTTCGCGCCATTGCTGGGCCAATGTGAAAGGCGGGTTGATGACGTGCATGCCGCTGGCCCGCATGGCGGTGTGCGAGCGGCCCTGCGCCACTTGCGCGCTGGTGCCTTCGGCGGGGGTCAGCCCCACGTTCAGCTCGGCTTGTGCCCAGGGGCGCTGTAGCCGGGTACAGAGCGTTTTGAGCTTGCGCGCCAGGGCATGTGCCTCCGGGCGGCCAATCACCGGGTACCAGATGGCGTACGTCCCCGTAGGGAACCGTTTGAGGGCGTCTTCCAGACACTCGATCACGGCGTTGTAGTCCGTCTTGAGTTCGTAGCTCGGGTCCATCAGCACCAGGGCTCGACGGGTGGGCGGTGGCAGCAGCGCCCGCAGGCCCTCGAAGCCGCTGCGCCGCAGCACTTCGATCTGCTTGCCGCGCTCCAGCTCGGCCACCTGCTTGTCCAGCAGGCGCGCGTCGGTCGGGTGCACCTCGAACAGTTTGAGCTTGTCCTGCGGGCGCAGCATGGCCTGGCTGATCCATGGCGAGCCGGGGTAGGTGCGCCAGTCCCGGCCCGGGTTGAATGTCTGCACCGTGTCCAGGTAGGCCCGTGCCATGTCCGGAACGGCCTGCCCCTTGGCCATGGCGGCTTCGGCCGCCGCGCGCAGGCGCAGGATGCCCGCGTCGGACTCGGCCGAGGTGCGCGCGTGCTCCTGGTCGAGCCGGTAGACGCCCGCACCGGCGTGGGTGTCCACCACCAGCAGGCCCGTGTCTTTCTGACCCAGGTATTGCAGGATGGCAACCTGCGTCATGTGCTTGAGCACGTCTGCGTGGTTGCCTGCGTGGAAGGCGTGGCGGTAACTGAACATGGGCGCATGGTACCCCACAGCGGGCGTGCACGGGGCAGGGTTTGCGTTGGAATCGGGTTTGAATCTATAATGGCGGGCTTCGCAGCGATTTTTTGGGCTCCGCGGCGAAGCATTCATCCCACCTAAGAGGTTGCCAGCAGAGCAACACCGACCGTGGAAAAGAGCCCGCCAAACCCCTCTTCACAGAGAGAAAACCATGCAAAAAACAACCGTCAGCGCCAAGCCCGCTGAGGTGGTGCATGAGTGGTTTGTGATTGACGCCACCGATAAGGTGCTCGGACGTGTCGCCAGCGAAGTGGCACGCCGTCTGCGCGGCAAGCACAAGGCCATCTACACCCCTCACGTTGATACCGGTGATTTCATCGTCATCGTCAACGCATCCAAGCTCAAGGTCACGGGCACCAAGGCCCTGGACAAGGTGTACTACCGCCACTCCGGTTTCCCCGGTGGCATCTACGGCACCAACTTCCGCGACCTGCAGGCCAAGCACCCTGGCCGTGCCCTGGAAAAAGCCGTCAAGGGCATGCTGCCCAAGGGTCCCCTGGGTTACGCCATGATCAAGAAGCTCAAGGTGTACGGCGGTGCAGAGCACCCGCACACCGCCCAGCAACCCAAAGTGTTGGAAATCTAAGGAGCTGACATGATTGGTGATTGGAACAATGGCACCGGCCGTCGCAAATCCAGCGTCGCCCGCGTGTTTCTGAAAAAAGGCTCCGGCAAGATCACGGTCAACGGCAAGGACATCGAACAGTTCTTCGGCCGCCAGACCTCGATCATGATTGCCAAGCAACCCCTGGTGCTGACCGACAACGTCGAAGCTTTCGACATCCAGGTCAACGTCCACGGTGGTGGTGAATCCGGCCAGGCCGGTGCCGTGCGCCACGGCATCACCCGCGCCCTGATCGACTACGACGCAGCCCTCAAGCCCGCTCTGAGCGCTGCCGGTTACGTGACCCGCGATGCCCGCGAGGTCGAGCGTAAGAAGGTCGGTCTGCGTTCCGCACGCCGCCGCAAGCAGTTCTCCAAGCGCTGATCGCGCTGGCAGCCTGCTGCCGAAAAAGCCGCCTGCTGGCCTTGTGCCGGGGGCGGTTTTTTCTTGCCAGGGGGAAAGACCCTGCTGGCGTCGAAGGGAATCGTCTCGCCTAGGGAGATTCCTGACTTTTTTGCTTTAGTATTCATACGTCAGTTTCAATCCGGAAGGTCGCACCATGAGCGCAGTCGCAGAACAAGTCGAAACCGAAATGCCCGCACCGCTGGTCTTTACCGACAGTGCCGCGGCCAAGGTCGCCGACCTGATCGCCGAGGAGGGCAACCCCGACCTCAAGCTGCGTGTGTTCGTGCAAGGCGGCGGCTGCTCCGGCTTCCAGTACGGTTTCACTTTCGACGAGATCGTGAACGATGACGACACACAGATGAGCAAGAACGGTGTCACGCTTCTCATCGATGCCATGAGCTACCAGTACCTGGTGGGGGCCGAGATCGACTACAAGGAAGATCTGCAGGGTGCCCAGTTCGTCATCAAGAACCCCAACGCCACCACCACCTGCGGTTGTGGCTCCAGCTTCAGCGTCTGAGCTGTTTTCTTCAGGCAGGGTAGATCGCGCCCAGGATGCGCGGGCCTTTGGCGCCCGTCACCTGGGGTTCGTTGCCAGTCTGACCTGCCAGTGTCTGCTGGGCCAGCCAGGCGAAGGCCGCAGCCTCCACCTGAGACACGGGCCATCCCCGGCTGTCGGTCGTCGACACACTTGCCTGGGGTATCAAGGCGGCAATTCTTCCCATCAGGTGGCCGTTGCGCGCGCCGCCGCCACACACCAGAACCTCCTTGGGCCCAGTGCCGTTCCAGGGCGTGCCCATGATGGCTTGCGCTATGGTGTGCGCCGTCAGCTCGGCAAGGGTCGCCTGTATGTCTGCCGGGGCGAGCTGCGAAAAGCCTTGCAGGCGCTCGTCAAGCCAGGCGGCGTTGAACAGGTCTCTTCCCGTGCTTTTGATCCCTTTCACGTGGAAGTAGGGCTCCTGCAGCAAGTGTGACAGGAGCGCGGCATGACAATTGCCGCTGGCAGCCCAGGCGCCGTTGGCGTCGTAGTTTTGCCCGGTGTGCCTTTGGCACCAAAGGTCCAGCAGCACATTGCCTGGGCCGGTGTCCAGGCCCAGCACCCTGCCGTCGGCAGGCAGGGCGGTGATGTTGGCGATGCCGCCGATGTTCACCACGGCTACCGGTTTCCCGGCTTGACCGAACACCCGCTTGTGGAACGCGGGCACAAGCGGCGCCCCTTGGCCGCCCGCAGCAACATCGCGGCTGCGGAAGTCCGCCACAACGGTGATGCCGCAAAGCTCTGCGAGCAGGGCGGGCTGGTTCAGCTGCAGGGTGTAGGGCGTGGCATTGCCCGAGCCAGGTGGCGCATGGCGAACGGTCTGTCCATGCGCGCCCACGGCGTGCACGGCACTGGCTGGCAGGCCGCCTTGTTGGAGCAGCAGATGAACGGCCTGACTGTAGAGTTCGGCGAGCCGGTGGGCGGCAACCGCGGCGCGGTGCAGCTCGTTGGGGCCGGGCCGGTTCAAGGCCAGCAGTTCCTCGCGCAGGTCGGCAGGGAAGTCGAGAGCGCAGCTGCCAAGCAGGTTGGCTTGGCCGTCGTCAAAAGCCATCAGCACACCGTCCACGCCGTCTAGCGACGTGCCGGACATCAGGCCGATGTAGTGCTGAGGCATGCCGGTCATGAGGAAATGCGCCTGAGGGCGCATTCCGTCATTCTGCGCTGGCCTGGACGACGGTGGAAGCCGATGCCAGTTTCTGGCGCATGCTCTGGGCTACCTCGTTGAAGGCGGCGCGCGAGCGAGCGGCAATCGGTTCGCCAGCGCTCTCGCGGGCGATGTTCAGGGGGTCCTGGTGGATGCCCCGGACGCGGTATTCGAAATGCAGGTGCGGGCCGGTGGACGCGCCGGTGGAGCCGACAGCGCCGATGACGTCGCTTTGAGACACGCGCTGGCCCTTGCGCACGTCAATCCGGCTGAGGTGTGCGTAGGCCGTGGTCTTGTCCTGGCGGTGCTGGATGATGACGATGTTGCCGTAGCCGTTCTGCCAGCCTGCGAATTGCACCGAACCATCTGCCACGCTGCGTACCGGGGTGCCGGTGGGTGCGGCAAAGTCCACGCCGAGGTGGGCCTTCTTGTTGCCGGAGATGGGGTGGAAGCGCATGCCGTAGCCGCTGCTCACGCGCGAGAACGCAAGGGGCGAAGCGAGGAAGGCACGGCGCATGCTCTCGCCGGCGAAGTTGTAGTACGCGCCTTTTTGCCCGGGCTCCTGGAACCACACCAGCTGGTGTGCCTTGCCCTGGTTGACGAACTCCGCGCTCAGGATGCGGCCGTACCGCAGGACCTCGCCGTCGGCTTCGAGCGCCTCGTAGACCACGTTGAAGGTGTCGCCCTGGCGCAGGTCGCGCCGGAAGTCGATCTCTGAGGAGAACAGGTCGGCGAGCTGGGATGCCACGTCGTCAGGCAGGCGCGCCGCGTCGGTGGCCGCGAACAGGGAGGTGCGGATGGTGCCGCTGCTCAGCCGCACCGATGTGGTGAATTCGGCCGTTTCGACGCGGGAGGTCCAGCCTTGTTCGCTGCGTTCGACGACCAGGCGGTTGTAGGTCTGGCTGTTTTCGCTGGGCAGCCAGCGCGCGGTCAGGCGCAGCAGGCGCTGGGCGTCATCGGCCTCGGCCATGACCAGCTTGCCAGCCCGGCCCTTGAAGAGTTCCGTGCCGGCGGCGTCACGTCGCAGAAACGCGGTCGCCTCGCTGTCGTTGACGCCCAGGCGAAGGAGCAGCGTCTGCGCCGTGTCTTCACGGCGGGTGGTGTCGCTGCGGAACAGGACGAAAGGCACCGGCGCATCAAGACCGGTGTTTGCTGCGGCAAAGGGCTGCACCGACTCGACCACCTGGCGGACGGGCAGGTTCGCGATCTCGGCGTCGGACGGGGCTACGCCAAAGGCGGTGACCCCGGTGCCCAGCAGGAGCGCGCCCAAGCCACCCATGATTCGCTTTGGGTGCTGTTGGATTGTCAGCTTGAGCTGGCCGAACAGGTCGTTCATGTGAATTCGGGTACAACATGGGCCCGCAGCAGAGTCTCTGCTGGCGCCATGGGGATAAACAGGGGAGCGGCTGCGTTGAACTGCAGCCCGTGCCTGGCCTGGAATGTCACGAAAGGCGTGCAAGAAGCAGGCCAACTAGAATCCCAAGACAAATCAACGCTGAAGTATAACGGGTGCACCTGTCTGGGCATCTGTAATAACCCTTATGAACAATCACGAAATACCTCAAAACGCGACGCATTTGTCGGCTGCCGCGACCGTTGCAGACAATTCGGCGCCTGTGAAACTTTCCGATGCCGTTCAGCATGCGTTGGCAGTCACGCGCCGTGGCTGCGAGGAACTGATCCCCGAGGCGGACTGGGTCAAGAAACTGCAGAAGAGCGAGGCGACGAGGCAGCCGTTGCGCATCAAATTGGGGCTGGATCCCACGGCGCCGGACATCCACATCGGCCACACCGTGGTGCTCAACAAGATGCGCCAGCTGCAGGACCTGGGCCACCAGGTGATCTTCCTGATCGGTGACTTCACCAGCCTGATCGGCGACCCGTCGGGGCGCAACAGCACGCGCCCGCCGCTCACGCCAGAGCAGATCAAGGCCAACGCCGAAACCTACTACAAGCAGGCCAGCCTGGTGCTGGACCCCACCAAGACCGAGATCCGCTACAACAGCGAGTGGAGCCTGCCGCTGGGCTCGATGGGCATGATCCAGCTGGCGGCCAAGTACACGGTGGCGCGCATGATGGAGCGCAACGACTTCCATCAGCGCTTCACGGCGGGCACGCCCATCAGCGTGCACGAGTTCTTGTACCCGCTGATGCAGGGCTACGACTCGGTGGCGCTGAAGAGCGACCTCGAGCTGGGCGGCACCGACCAGAAGTTCAACCTGCTGATGGGCCGCCACCTGCAGGCCGAGTATGGGCAGGAGCCGCAGTGCATCCTGACCATGCCGCTGCTGGAGGGGCTGGACGGCGTGGACAAGATGTCCAAGTCGAAGAACAACTACATCGGCATCACCGAAGACGCCAACACCATGTTCGCCAAGGTGCTGTCCATCAGCGACGAACTGATGTGGCGCTGGTACACGCTGCTGTCGTTCAAGTCGCTGGCCGAGATCGATGCACTGAAGCAGGAAATTGCTGGCGGGCGCAACCCCAAGGACGCCAAGGTGATGCTGGCCAAGGAGATCACCGCGCGCTTCCACAGCGCGGCGGCGGCGGACGTGGCGGAGCAGGACTTCATCAACCGCAGCAAGGGCGGCGTGCCCGACGAAATCCCCGAGGTGAGCCTGACCGGGGCGCCGCTGGGCATTGGCGCGCTGCTGAAGTCCGCTGGCCTGGCGCCGTCCACCAGCGAGGCGAACCGCCTCATCGACGGCGGTGGTGTGCGCGTGGATGGTGCCGTCGTCAGCGACAAGGGTTTGAAGCTGCCCGCCGGCACCTTTGTGGTGCAGGTCGGCAAGCGCAAGTTCGCGCGGGTAACGCTGGCCTGACCTTCAGCGGGCGCCCGCTGCCTCCAGCATGCGCACCATGGCCGTGTAGCCCCGGGCGCGGGCCAGTTGCAGCGGCGTGTCGCCATGCCGGTCGGCAAGCTGCAGGTTGGCGCCAGCGCCAATGAGCGCCTGGAGCGTGGCCTGGTGTCTGGTGCCGCCGTCGCCGAGCACGATGGCCTCGATCACGGCCGTCCAGTGCAGGTTGTTGACGTGGTCCAGCGGTGCGCCTGCGGCGATCAGTTGGCGCACGATGCCTGCGTGCCCGAGGTGGGCGGCGGCGATCAGCGCGGTGCCGTCGTAACGGCTGGTGACCTGCCTGGCGCTGGCGCCCAGAGCAAGCAACACCGCCAGCGTGGCCTCGTCGCTGGCGACGGACGCGATGGTCACCGCGTCGTAACGGTCATTTTCCAGGCGGTTGAGGTTGGCGCCCGCCTGGGCGAGCAGGCGCAGCGCGTCACGGTGCCCGCCGTGGGCAGCCAGGTGCACGGCCGTGCGGCCATGGCCGTCGGTTTCCTCCAGGTTGGTGCCTGCGGCCAGTATTTGCCGTAGCCGGGGCAGGTCGCCCCGGTGTGCTGCCGCCAGCAGGCCGCCGTACCGGTCGGATTCGCCTGGGGAGGGCGCCACCTGCGCCTGGGCGGCAGGGAAGGCCGCAGCCCAGCCGGCTGCCGCCACGCAGCCTAGCCACTGCCGCCGCGTTTGTGCCCATGCCTGTGGTTGCAAGTTCATGGCAGGCTCACTTCAGCTGGTCTTGCACCTTGGCCAGGGCAGCCATGGCGCATTGCTCGTCGAGGTGGCCGCCGGGCGCACCGCCCACGCCGATGGCGCCAATCACTTCGTTTCCTGCCTTCACCGGCACGCCGCCGCCCAGCAGCAGGTAGCCTGGGATGTGCACCAGGTTGGCGGCTGCGGGGTTCTTCTGTGCCGCTTCCATCATGGCCAACGTGGTGTTCTTGGCCGAGGCCGAGGTGTAGGCCTTCAGGCGGCTGGCTTCCAGTGTGTGGGGGCCGGCGTTGTCGGCGCGCAGCACGGCACGCACGCTGCCCGCGCGGTCCACCACGGTGGCGGTCACGGCGTAGCCGCCAGCGGTGCAGGCGGCCACGGTGGCTTCGGCCAGTTGCCGGGCCAGGTCCTGCGACATGTTCTTTTCGGTGCGCACAGCCTGTGCCTGGGCGGCGGTGGCAGCAACGGTGAGCAGCAGGGCGGTGAGTGCGGCGCGGTGTTTCATGGGTTCTCCTTTGGGTGGTGGTTGCGGTCAACGGGACCGTGGGAGAACTGTAGAAAAACCGCGCGATTCTGCACATTCGTGTGGCTACGCCCGTGGCTCCGTAAATCTACGGAGAGTCCGAGTCATTCATCCACCAGCCAGGCGTACTGCCGGATGAGCTGGGCCAGTGATTCGGCCTCCAGTTTGGCAAACAGGTTGGCGCGGTGCGTTTCCACGGTGCGGGGCGACAGGGTCAGAGCCCGCCCGATTTCCTTGTTGGTCAAGCCTTCGACGATCAACGCAAGCACTTCCCTTTCCCGTTCCGACAGGTGGCCGTAACGCTCGCGCGCCAAGTGATCGCCGTGCAGCCGCTCGCGGGCCTTGACGTGGTGCCGCACCGCGTTTTGCAATGCTTCGATCAATTGCTCATCGTTGACAGGCTTTTCCAGGAATTCGGCGGCACCCGCCTTGAACGCGCGCCGGCACATGTCCACGGTCCCGTGGCCGGTCAGCATCACGACGGGGTGGTCGATGCCCTGTGCCTTCAGGGTGTCGAGCAGGCTCAGGCCGCTGATGCCCGGCATGCGCACGTCCAGCACGATGGCGCCTATGCCCTGACGGTCGAACTGCTCCATGAATGCCACCGGGTCGGCCCAGGGTTGGACGCGCAGGCCGATGGTCCCTATCAACAGGGCCAGGCTGTCGCGCACGGCACCGTCGTCGTCGACCAGGTGGATGACGGGCGAATGGGCCTCGGAGGTTGGCTTCATGGGTGTTGGCCTGTTGTCTGCAAAGGCAGTTGAAGGACGAAGCTGGCGCCGTGCACGGGAGCAGCGCGCAGCGTCAGGCTGCCGTCCATGCCGGAGGCCAGGTTCTCGCACAGACTCAGCCCCAGCCCCAGACCGCCGTCCCGGGTACTGAAGAAGGGCTCGAAAATCCGGCTGCGCAAGTCCTCGGGGATGCCGGGGCCGTTGTCCTGCACCAGCAGTTCGCCGTGTCCGCCGCTGGCACGGACGGTCAGGGTGATCTGCCGCTGTTGCTCCGGCACGTGTTCCAGGGCCTGAAGCGCGTTCATCAGCAGGTTGTGCACGATCTGGTCCAGAGCCACCGGGTCGGCCAGCACATGGACGGGTTTGTCCGCTGCCACGAGAGATACGGTCACCGAGCGCTTGCGGCATTCGGGGTCGAGCAGGAAGAGGACGCGCTGCGCGGCCTCGCCCAGGTTCACGCCCTCCTTGGTCTGCTGGTCAGATGGCCGTTCCACCAGACGGCGCAGACGGGTGAGGACGTCCGCCGCACGACGGGCTTGAGCGGCAGCTTGTGTCATGGCGTCCCGGGCGGTGGCTTCGTCGGGCGGCTGCTCATGCAGCAGCCGCTGTGCGGCCTGGGTGCTGGCCAGCACGGCTGTCAGCGGCTGGTTGAGCTCGTGTGCCAGCCCCGCCGCGAGCTCCCCCAGGGTGTTGAGCCGCGCGACCTGTCCCAGGCGTAGCAAGTCCTCAGCGCGGCGCCTGGCCTGGCGCTGGCGTGTCCAGGCCACCAGGGACGCACTGGTGGCCCAGACGGCCAGGCACCAGGCGAGCATGCCCGCCCAGGGCAGCTCGCTCCAGCCTGCGCGCCGCTGTACGCGCACTTCGAAGGGCTGGCTGTCAGCAGCCAAGGTCTTGGCAAAAGCGAAATTCCAGCCCCAACCGGGCGATTGGCCCGGCTGGATCACCCATTCGTTCGCGGCCAGCGCCAAAGTGACGCGTGCCGGATGCTCTGGGCCGGGCATGGGCCACTCCTCGGTGGGTACGGTGCGCGCCAAGTCGATCACCATGGCGTAGCTTGCCGGGAGTCCCGCCAGCACCAGCCGGTACCTGCCTGCCGAGGCGTCCAGGTCTGCCAGCACGGCACGGCCCAGCTGGCGTGAACGTTCTTCGGCCTGCGCCAGCGAATCGTCACCCCAGGAGGCGCCGGGGCTGCGCCGGTGAACGGCCAGCACCTGTGGGTAGAGCGCGGGCAGGCGTTGTTCGGGTCCTGCGTCTTGCGTGCCGGGCGCCTGCAGCAGGGCCACCGTGGCCAGGATGGCGTCGTGCTGCACCACGCGCTGGCTCAGCAGGCGGTGCGCGATCCGTGCATCCGTGTCGAAGGACTGGTGCAGGCTGTCCAGTTCCCAGCGGGCCAGCGCAACGCAACCTGCAACGGCCGCCAGCAGGCCGGTCAGCCACCACACACGAAGGGTCCACCAAGAGCGCATCGCGGCATTCTGGCATGGCGGTGCGAGACAATGCACCCATGACGGTATTTGCAAGACATTGGCTTACGCCAGCCCGGCTGATGTGGGTGTCGGTGGTGGTGGCGCTGGTCACCATCGCGCTCAAGACGCTGGCCTGGTGGCTCACGGGATCGGTCGGTTTGCTGTCTGACGCCATGGAATCGGTGGTGAACCTGGCGGGCGCCACGTTTGGTCTGGCGATGGTCACCGTGGCGGCGCGTCCTGCGGACGAGGACCACCCCTATGGCCATCACAAGGCCGAGTACTTCTCCTCCGGCTTCGAGGGCGTTCTCATCATCATCGCGGCATTGGGCATCCTGTGGGCGTCGCTGGACCGCCTGTGGAACCCCCAGCCTTTGGAGCAGCTGAGCTGGGGGTTGGCGCTCTCGGTGGCCAGTTCGGCGCTCAACGGTCTGCTGGCCTGGGTGATGTTGCGGGCCGCGCGAGAGCACCGCTCGATGGCTCTGGAGGGCGATGCGCGCCACCTGTTCACCGACGTGTGGACATCGGCGGGCGTGGTGGCCGGTTTGGTGCTGGTGTGGCTGACCGGCTGGCTGTGGCTGGACGCCGTGGTGGCGATGGGTGTGGCGGCCAACATCCTGCGCGAAGGCTTTCACCTGATCTGGCGCTCTTCCCAAGGACTCATGGACGAAGCCGTGGACCCCGAGGTGTTGCAGACGGTGCAGCGCACGCTGGATGGCTTTGCGCACCGCCGGGGCGAGACGGAGATCGTCCGATTCGACCACCTGAGCACCCGAAAGGCCGGGCAGCGCTGCTTCGTGGATGTGCACATGCATATGCCAGCCAGTTGGTCGCTGGGGCGCGCGGCGGCCCTGCGCGGCAGCGTCGAGCAGGCCTTGATGAGTGCTGTGCCGGGCCTGCGTGCAAGCATACAGTTGCTGCCCAGCGATGTTGAAGCGCATTTCGACGATCCTCGTGATCTGATCTGACCCAGGAGTGAACGGATGAAGGTAGTGCTGCAGCGCGTGAGCGAAGCGCGGGTGGTGGTGGACGGCGAGGTGACCGGTGACATAGGCGCTGGTTTTCTGGTGCTGCTGTGTGCCGAGCGTGGGGATACGGACGCGGTGGCTGAGCGCATGTTGACCAAGATTCTCAAGCTGCGCGTGTTCAGCGACGAGGCGGGCAAGATGAACCGCAGCGTGCAGGACGTGAACGGCGGCCTGCTGGTGGTGAGCCAGTTCACCTTGGCGGCGGATGTGTCTGGCGGCAACAGGCCCAGCTTCACGCAGGCAGCGGCGCCGGACGAGGGGCGGCGGCTGTACGAGCGGTTCGTCGAGCTGGCCCGGGCCGCGCACCCGCAGGTGGCCACGGGCCGCTTCGCGGCGGACATGAAAGTCCATCTCGTCAACGACGGGCCGGTGACGATTCCCATACAGATGACTGCCTAAGCGATGACCGACACCGACCTCTTTGCACCCTTGCGCGCCCACGGCATGCCGCTGCATGCCGTCTTTGACCTGGATGGCCTGCCGCACGATGTGCTGGAGCGCCTGGCACTGACCGAGGAGGAGCGCGAGCGTTACCGGCAGCTGATCCTGATCGGCAACCTGGGCGGCGGGTTCTGGCAGGCCTTGCAACGGCGTGGCATGCATGGCAGCGCGCCGGTGGACACGTTTGTGGGCGAATGCGTGCGAGCGTGGATGGAAGGTCCGCTGGCCGGGCACGCCTGGCTGCAGCTGTTTCCAGGGACCAGGCCGATCGGGCTGCAGCGCCTGGGGGAGCTGGCAGGGTGGCACCACCCGTCACCGTTCTGGGTGGGGGTGGATGCCGAATGGGGCAGCTGGTTTGCCTACCGTGCGGCCGTTCTGGCGGACACGTCGCTGCCCGTCACGCCACGGCGTGAGACCACCTCGCCATGCCTGAGTTGCAGCGGCCAGCCGTGCGTGAGCGCCTGCCCTGCCGGGGCATTGGCCAGTGATCAGACCGGGGCCTGGCGCCTGCAGGCCTGCCTGGACTACCGCAAGCAGCCAGGCTCAGCGTGCCTGGACCGCTGCCTGGCGCGCAACGCCTGCCCGGTGGGTGAACCGCACCGCTACAGCGACGAGCAGATCGCCTACCACTATCTGCATTCGATGCGCGCGATCCGCGAGTGGTACTGATGCGTCGCCAGCCTCAACCCGCGTAGGGGTTGGGGTAACCCAGGCGTGCCAGGATCTCGATCTCGCGCGCTTCCATCGCCTCGGCGTCTTCTTCACTGGTTTCGTGGTCCCAGCCCTGAGCGTGCAGCGCGCCATGCACCAGCAAGTGCGCGTAATGGGCTTGCAACGTCTTGCCCTGTTCGGCGGCCTCGCGCGCCACCACCGGCGCGCACAGCACCAGGTCCGCCATCACCACGGGCTCCTGCGCGTAGTCGAAGGTCAACACGTTGGTGGCGTAGTCCTTTTGCCGGTAGTCACGGTTGAGCGCCTGGCCCTCTTCGGCATCGACGATGCGCACGGTGAGTTCGCCGTCGGCGTCCAGCGCGTGGCGCAGCCAGCGGATCACCTTCTGGCGGGGCAGGGCGGCACGGTGTTCCGCCACACCGTCAAAACGGCCGAATTGCAGGGAGAGAGACAGGTCGGGCAGGGTCATTTCGATGACTTTCGTGTGGTACGGCGTTTGTTGGCCGGGCGCGCCTGGGCACGCAGCGCGGCCTCCCAGGCCAACCGGGCCCAGGGCAGCATCAGCGCGGGGGACTCCATCGCCTCCTCGGGCGCGGCGTGGTAATGCAGGGACATGTCCTTGCCCTTGGCCTGGTAGGTGAAGCGCGGGCAACCCGCGCCACGGAAGACGGGCAGGGTGTCGTCGTCGGTCTTGAGCCACAGGCGCTCGCCGCCGCCCAGGTCAGCGATGATGGCGAAGGTCAGGCCGTCAACGCTGATGCCCCAGCCGCCGAACATGCGCCGCGCCAGGCTGGGCCCGATGCCCTGCAGCAGCTCCAGGCAGTAGGCGGTGAATTCAGGCAGCTCGCGCGTGGTCATGTGCGCTCATCTGCTCGCGGCGCGTGTGCTGCGCCGCGCAGGCGGGGCGCCATCGTCATGTGCCGCAGCACCGCCCGCGTCGTACGCGTCCACGATGCGCGCCACCAGCGGGTGGCGCACCACATCGGCACTGCTCAGGCGGTTGAAGGCGATGCCCTTGATGCGCTTGAGCACGCGTTCGGCGTCGATCAGGCCGCTCAACTGCGTGCGCGGCAGATCGATCTGGCTCACGTCACCGGTGACCACGGCCTTGCTGCCGAAGCCTATGCGGGTGAGGAACATCTTCATCTGCTCGGGCGTGGTGTTCTGTGCCTCGTCCAGGATGACGAAGGCATGGTTGAGCGTGCGCCCGCGCATGAAGGCCAGCGGCGCGATCTCGATCTGCTGGCGCTCGAAGGCCTTTTGCACCTTGTCGAAGCCCATCAGGTCGTACAGCGCGTCGTACAGCGGTCGCAGGTAGGGGTCCACCTTTTGTGTGAGGTCGCCGGGCAGAAAGCCCAGGCGTTCACCTGCCTCCACGGCCGGGCGAGTCAGCACGATGCGTTGCACCGCGCTGCGTTCCAGTGCGTCCACGGCGCAGGCCACGGCCAGATAGGTCTTGCCGGTGCCGGCCGGGCCGATGCCGAAGGTGATGTCGTGTGTGGCCATGTTGGCCAGGTAGCGCTTCTGGTTGGCCGTGCGGCCCTGCACTTCGCCACGCCGTGTCTGCATCACCACCGCGTCCACGGTATCACCACCCAGGGCAGTGTCGCCGCTGAGCATGAGCTGTACCTGTTCCGCCGGAATGGGCGCGCGGGCCATCTCGTACAGGGCCTGGATGACCTCCATGGCCTGCTGCGCCAGGGCTTTGGGGCCCTCGACACGGAACTGCTCGAAGCGATGTGCCACTTTCACCTGCAGCGCGGCCTCGATGGTGCGGATGTGCGCGTCCATGGGGCCGCACAGGTGGGCCATGCGGGTGTTGTCCGGGGGGGAGAAGGTGTGTCTGAGAATCAAACCGATAATCCGGTAAAAGGAAGATCTCCAATGATAGGCAAGTTGAGCGGCACCCTGCTGGAAAAGAACCCTCCCCAGATCCTGGTGGACTGCCATGGCGTGGGCTACGAGGTCGATGTGCCCATGAGCACGTTCTACAACTTGCCCGCTTCGGGCGAGAAGGTGGCGCTGCTCACGCACTTCGTGGTGCGCGAGGACGCGCAGATTCTTTACGGCTTTGGCACGGCCAGCGAACGTGAAGCTTTCCGCCAGCTCATCAAGATCAGCGGCGTGGGGCCGCGCACGGCGTTGAGCATCCTGTCGGGTATGAGCGTGGCTGACCTGGCCCAGGCGGTGACGGCGCAGGAGGTGGGGCGGCTGGTGAAGGTCCCCGGCATCGGCAAGAAGACGGCCGAGCGGCTGCTGCTGGAGCTGAAGGGCAAGATCGGCGCCGAGCTGGGACCCGTGGCGGGCACCCCGCACACCGATGCCCATGGGGACATCCAGCAGGCGTTGCTGGCGCTGGGCTACAACGACAAGGAAGCTGCCGCCGCGCTCAAGGCCCTGCCTGCGGACGTGGGGGTGAGCGATGGCATCAAGCTGGCGTTGAAGGCGTTGGCAAAGTGAGGGTGCGCCGATGAGCATTGAAACCGACGACTTCGCCTTCCAGGCGCCCAAGCGCATGGTGTCCGCTGCGCCGGAGAGCACCCGCGAGGAGGCGCTGGAGCGCGCCCTGCGGCCGAAGGGCCTGCAGGAATACGTGGGCCAGGCCAAGGTGCGCGAGCAGCTGGAAATCTTCATCGGCGCGGCGCGCAAGCGCGAGGAGGCCCTGGACCACGTGCTGCTGTTCGGCCCGCCCGGCCTGGGCAAGACGACGCTGTCGCACATCATCGCGCACGAACTGGGGGTGAACCTGCGCCAGACCAGCGGGCCGGTGCTCGAAAAGCCCAAGGACCTGGCCGCGCTGCTGACCAACCTGGAGCCCAACGACGTTCTCTTCATCGACGAGATCCACCGGCTGTCGCCAGTGGTGGAGGAAATCCTCTACCCCGCGCTGGAGGACTACCAGATCGACATCATGATTGGCGAGGGCCCCGCGGCGCGCAGCATCAAGCTGGACCTGCAGCCTTTCACCCTGGTGGGGGCCACCACGCGCGCGGGCATGCTGACCAACCCGCTGCGCGACCGCTTCGGCATCGTCGCCAGGCTGGAGTTCTATACCGCAGAGGAGCTGCGCAGCATCGTGCGCCGCAGCGCGGGCCTGCTGCAAGCCCCCATCGAGGACGATGGCGCTTTCGAGATCGCGCGGCGCTCGCGTGGCACGCCGCGCATTGCCAACCGCCTGCTGCGCCGCGTGCGCGACTACGCCGAGGTCAAGGGCACGGGCACCATCACCCGCGACATGGCCAACCGTGCGCTGGCCATGCTGGACGTGGACCCGGTCGGCTTCGACCTGATGGACCGCAAGCTGCTGGAAGCCGTGATCCACAAGTTCGATGGCGGGCCGGTGGGGCTGGACAACATCGCGGCCAGCATTGGTGAGGAGCGCGACACCATCGAGGACGTGATCGAGCCCTACCTGATCCAGCAGGGTTACCTGCAGCGCACGCCACGCGGGCGCATTGCCACGCTGGCGGCCTACCGCCACCTGGGTGTGGCGCCTCCGGCGCAGGACGACTCGCTCTTTAGCGAGTGAATCTCGTGTGGCCGGGCGCGGGCAGGGCCGTCAGGTCAGTGCGCCACGCGCGTCCACGCGCACGATGCGCTCGACCACGCCTTGTGCCAGCCCGCCGCGCACGCCGATGAGGTGGTTGTGCAGGTTGACGGTGGGGTCGCAGTGGCCGGGAATGAGCCAGAGAGAATCACCTATCGCTGGCAAGGGCGTGCCGGGTTGGCTGGCGCGCAGGATGCCGTGCTCGTCTCCACCGTTGGCGAATTCCAGCGCCGCGCCGTGCACGTGCGGCAGGCCCGAGTCAATGGCATGTGATTTGTGCCCGGCGTCGCATACCGCGTGATCGGCACAGGCGCTGATCACTTGCGTCTTGATGAACAGGGCGTGCTCGAAGCGCGGCTGCCCGGCGGGCAGTTCGTTGCGGGCATAGTCCGCGTCCATGAACAGGTAGGAGCCGGTCTGCAGCTCGCCATAGACGCCGCTGGCAGCCTCCAGCACGAAGGTGCCGGTACCCGCACCCGTGACCAGCGGCGCGGGCAGCCCGGCGGTGTCGAGCAAGGCGCGGGCCTGGTTCACCTTGTCCAGCGTCGCGGCCAGCGCTGCACGGCGTTCCTCTGGCGTGCGCAGGTGCTGGGCCTTGCCGTGGTAGGCCTGCAGTCCTGCAAACCGCAGGGCTGGGCATTGGGAGATGGCCTGGGCCAGCGGTACCACGCCTTCGGGGTGGGGCACGCCGCAGCGGCCTTGCCCCACGTCGAGTTCCACGAAAACCTCTAGGCAAGCGTCTGCCGCGCCTGTCTGGCGCATGGCGGTGTCCAGACCCTGCACGCCCGCCAGGCTGTCCACGGCGATGGCCAGCCGTCCGCCTCTCGCAGCCAATGCCTGCGCCAGCGTGGCCACCCGGCGCAGCTTGGCAGGGGCGACCACCTCGTTGCTGATGTAGATGTTGGTCACGCCGCCAGCGGCCAGGGCCTCTGCCTCGGCCGTCTTTTGCACGCACACGCCCACGGCACCTGCCTGCATCTGCAGCAATGCCAGTTCGGCGCTCTTGTGCATCTTGGCGTGGGGGCGCAGCCGCACGCCGTGCTGGCGGGCGAATGCCGCCATCGTGTGCAGGTTGCGCTCCATGGCGTCCAGGTCGATCACCGGCGCAGGGGTGTCGATGGCGGCCACGGGCTGGCCGATCAAGCTGTCAAGCGGTGTTTTCATCCAGGCTGTCCTGTTCCAGGTGGCTGCGGTCTGCCCAGCCCACCAGGCTCAGGCCTTCGGGGGTCCAGAGCAGGCGGTTGATGGCGGCGTTGCCCAGCTCCCAGGTGCGGGGGGCTTGCAGCTCCACCCGAGTCGCGGCACGGTAAAGGATGTCGAGTACCCCGCCGTGTGCCACCACGGCGATCTGCTGGCCCAGGTGGCGCGCGGCGATGTCGTCCAGGGTGGACAGCACGCGTTCACGCAACTGCAGCAGGCTTTCACCCTGGGGGGGCGCGTAATCTGGTACGCGCTTGCGCCAGGCCAGGGCGTCGTCGGGCCAGTTGGCTTCCAGTTCGGCCCAGGTCTGGCCCTGGAATGCCCCGAAGCAGCGCTCACGCAATCCCTGGTGGGTTTGCACATCGTGTCCCAGCACGCTGGCAATGGCGCTGGCCGTCTGGTGGGCGCGGCTCAGGTCGCTGGCGTACACCGCGTGTACGTCCTCGTCGCGCAGGGCCTGCGCGGCGCGGCCAGCCTGCCAGAGCCCCGTATCGTTGAGCGGAATATCGATCTGGCCCTGGATGCGGGTGTCTTTGTTCCAGGCGGTTTCGCCGTGACGGATGGCCAGTATGCGGGTGCAATGCACGTAAGGGGCTCCTTGGTGTGGTTCCTGTCCAGTGTGAAGTTTGCGACCTGCGGTCACTTGTGCCTAGAATGCAATGGTAATGGCGCACGCCCGGGTGCCACGCCAATCAGGACATTCTGCCCATGAGCTCATCCATTCAAAAAGAAATCGACGAACGCGCCAACCTGACCGGGTCCAACAAATTCGAGATGTTGCTGTTCCGGCTGGGCGATTCGGCGGGCACTGACCGCTCGGAGCTTTTTGGCATCAACGTCTTCAAGATCCGCGAGATCGTGGCCATGCCGCCAGTCACGACCATGGCCGGGGCGCCGCAACATGTGCTGGGTGTGGTCAACCTGCGTGGGCAGGTGATCCCGGTGATCGACCTGCCGGCCGTGGTCGGCTGCGTGCCCAAGACCGGCCTTAACATCATGCTCGTGACCGAATACGCCCGCACCACCCAGGCCTTTGCGGCCGAGTCGGTGGAGGACATCGTGCGGCTGGACTGGAACCAGATCCTGTCGGCTGACGGCACGGTGGCGCGTGGCTACGTCACCAGCATTGCCCGCCTGGACGGCGACCAGAACAACACCCGGCTCGCGCAAATCCTCGACGTGGAATCCATCCTGCAGCGCGTGCTTCCCAGCGAGAAGGTGGAGGTGACTTCTGAAACCGTGGGCCCGGCCGTCAAGATCAAGCCCAACGCGATCGTTTTGGCGGCTGACGACTCCTTCGTGGCCCGCAGCATGATCGAGCAGGAACTCAAGGTGCTGAACCTGCCTTTCGTCATGACCAAGACCGGCAAGGAGGCCTGGGAGACACTGCAGCAGATCGCGGCCGACTGCCAAGCCAAGGGCATTCCTGTGCAGGACCGCGTGGCCGTGGTGCTGACGGACCTGGAAATGCCCGAGATGGATGGGTTCACGCTGACGCGAAACATCAAGAAGGATCCGCAGATGCGCGGCCTGCCGGTGGTGATCCATTCCTCGCTGACGGGGGACACCAACGAGAGCCACGTGCGCAGCGCGGGCGCCGATGCCTACGTGGCCAAGTTTGCCGCGAAGGAGCTGGCCGAGGTGTTGCGCACCGTGCTCGGGCGTCACGACATCGTGGCTGCCTGACCATTGACCGGTCCGGCAGACCGGGTCACCTCGGGACTTCGATCACCACACGCCTGGTCCCCGCAGGGGGCTGAGGAAAGCCCTGCAAGGCAGCGTCCAGCAAGGCCGACCACATTGCCTCGGTGTCGTGCCAAGGCCCGTCATGGGCGGCGCGGGTCTCGTAAGCCACCTGGCCCGAGGTGTTCCTGATGATCAGACTGACTTCGCGTTGGTAGTACGGCGAACGCACGTGCATGAACATCGGGGTCCAGACCACCCGTCCGCTTCCCGTGACCACGTAGTCGCGCCCTGCCAGGCCCCAGCCGGGCCAGGCGTCATAGGGGGAATCCCAGGGGGCGTAAGGCATTCTGACCGAACGCGCGCTCACCTGCACTGCCCATCCCGCAGGCCGGGCAGCGTCGCTTGCCGGCTGCAGCCCGGCCTTCGTCAACGCTGCACGCGTCAGGCTTTCCAGGGTGTCCTGCCGCAACGCCATCTCCCCATCACGCTGTGAGGGCAGCCGCTCGAACCGGTAGGTGTCACCGCTGGCCGGGGCCTTGCCCGCAGGCCATGCGGCGTAGCTGCGCACATCGTTGTCCAGCCGGATCACGCTGGCGCAGCCGCCCAGGGCGGCTGCGACGGCGAGCAGCACGGCCAAGCGGGCCAAGCGGCGGCGGTTGAACATGGCGGGCTTCAGTGGCTGGGGCTGAGGGAGATGACCTGCTCCTGGGGTAGAGGCGCCGCCAGCGGCAGAGGTTCCTCGTCAAAGGCCGTGTCACCGTCCTCGCTCGCCACGCCAGTGGTCTGCAGTGTCTCGAAGGGGTAGAGCTTGCGGTCCATCAGGTGGCTGGGCACCACGTTCTGCAAGGCGGTGAGCATGTTGTCCACGCGGCCGGGGAAGCGTTTTTCCCAGTCCTTCAGCATTTCCTTCATATGCTGGCGCTGCAGGTTTTCCTGGCTGCCGCAAAGTGTGCAGGGGATGATGGGGAATTCGCGCACCTGGGCCCAGCGGATCAGGTCCTTCTCGGCGACGTAGGCCAGCGGGCGGATCACCATGAATTCGCCGTTGTCGCTCACCAGCTTGGCGGGCATGCCCTTGAGCTTGGCGCCGAAGAACATGTTGAGCAGCAGGGTCTGCAGGATGTCATCGCGGTGATGGCCCAGGGCGATCTTGTTGCAGCCCAACTCACGCGCCACCCGGTAAAGGATGCCCCGGCGCAGGCGGCTGCACAGGCTGCACATGGTCTTGCCTTCGGGAATCACCTTCTTGACGATGGAGTAGGTGTCCTGCGTCTCGATGTGGAAGGGGATGCCCAGCTTGCTCAGGTAGTTGGGCAGCACGTCTGCCGGGAAGCCGGGTTGCTTCTGGTCCAGGTTGACGGCGACCAGCTCGAAGCGCACGGGCGCGCGCTGCTGCAGCTTCATCAGGATGTCGAGCAGGGCGTAGCTGTCCTTGCCGCCGGAGAGGCAGACCATCACGCGGTCACCCGCCTCGATCATGTTGTAGTCGGTGATGGCCTGTCCGGTCAGGCGGCACAGGCGCTTTTCCAGCTTGTGGTTTTCCCGTTCGATCTTGAGGTCGGAAGAGGTGGAGGCGGGGCTGGGGGCGCCCTCCGTGGTCCATGCAGCGCTCATCGGTGTCGTCTGTTGGCAATTGCCAAGCTTCGAAAAAACGCCAATTATCCCGCGCTGCGTGGTTTCACGGGGATACAGGCTGTTTCAAGGGGTTTTGGCTGCCGTTGCCGGGCTCCGGGCGGGTGTCTGCCCGTCCATGAGGCGCCGGACCGTGCCGCTGGCCTGCAGCTGATCGAAGGCCGCCTGGGTGCGTTTGACCAGCTCCACCGGCGTGTTCTTGCTGTAGGCCATGTAAAGACCGGTGGTCATTTCGTTGAGGGTCATGACTTTTTCCAGCCGGGTGCAGTCAAGCTTGATGGCCTGGCACAAGGACTGGGTCTCGCCTTCGGTCAGCGGCACCAGGTCGACCTGCCGGTTGGCGAGCTTGGCCAGGTTGTCCGCCGCACCAGCGGAGATGACCAGCCTCGCGAAACCCTTGCGCTGCAGGTACTGGTGCCGCACGTCGTCGCGGATCACGCCGATGGCATGCGGGCGCGCACCGTCCAGATCGCGCGGGGCAACGTCGTCACGGCCACGCAGCTTGTAGAGGTGGTAGCTGATGCGCGTGAATTCCCCTACCCATTGGAATTGCTGTTCACGCGCCGGGGTGCGGGCGATCATGTAGATGAGCGCGTTGGGCTCGGTCAGGGCGATGTCATAGGCCCTGGCCCACGGGTACATCTGGATGCGATAGTCCTGGATGCCCGCGGTTTGCAGGGTCTTTTCCAGCACCGCGGTGGCCGTGCCGCCGATTTGCCCGTTCTGCATGAAGGAGTACGGAGGGGCATCTTCGGTGACGACACGAACGGGCTGCGCCAGGGCCAACTGGCCGAACCATGCGCCGACACAGAGCAGCAACGTAGCGGACATGTGTTTCATGCGGACCTCCGGGAGTGGGTGGTTCGGTGGGGCGCCTGCGTCAGCCGGGCACGATGTGGACGACGCAGCGGTTTCGACCAGCAGCCTTCGCCTCGTAGAGCGCTGCATCGGCCTGCATGAACAGGTCATCGAAGGTGCTGGTCCTGCCCGGGTCGAGTTGTGCCAGCCCCAGACTGATGGTGACATGGGCGGCCGTGTCGGAGTCCTTGTGTTCAATGCCCAGCCGGGCCACGGCCAGCCGTAGCCGGTCGGCGATCTGAGCCGCGTGTGCCGCGTCCGTCGCGGGCAGCAGGATGGCGAACTCCTCGCCCCCCAGCCTTGCCACCAGATCGGTTGCCCGGGCACAGCCGTCGCGCAGCGCCTGCGCTACCCGCCGCAGGCACTGGTCGCCAGCGGCATGGCCGTAGGCGTCGTTGTAGCGTTTGAAGTGATCGATGTCGCACACCAGCAATGACAATGGGTGTCCGTAACGCAGGGAGCGGTGGAATTCGACTTGCTTGACCTCGTCGAACTGGCGGCGGTTGGCCAGGCCCGTGAGCGTGTCTGTGCGCGCAAGGCTGTCCAGGCGCGCGTTGGCGGCTTCCAGTTCGGTGGTGCGCTCCTTCACCAGGAGCGCCAGGTTGTCGCGGTGAACCAGCAGCTCCTGTTCGTAACGTTGCTGCTGTTCCAGGTAGCTCGACAGGTTGCCCTGCAGCTGGTTGACCCCCGTCACCAGCTGGGACAGTTCGTCGTGGCGGGCGGTGTCACGGTCTAGCCGCAGTGCCTGCCCAAGGTTGGCGGGCGTCAGCTTTCCCAGGTGCTGGGCAATGCGGCGCACATGAACGGTCACCAGCTTGTTGAACATCAGCATGATGAGGCTGGCGAGCAGCAGCGACTGGACCACCTGCGTCACGACGATGGCCACCACTTCGTCGCGCAGGCGGGACCACAACACCCGCTCGTCGCCGTAGAGTGCCAGTTCGCCAATGACTTCGCTGCCACCGGCAAAGGGCTCGTAATCGAGCTGCACGCGCAGCACCGGGATTTGGGTGGAAGGCTGCCAGCCCTCGCGCGCGTTGCGCAGCACCTCGGGTGCGCGGTTGGCCGATTGCAGCGTGACTTCGATCTGCCCCACGGACGCGACGTTGGCCACGCCCCTGACGTGCGCTTCGAGCGATTCGCGGTCCATGTCCCAGATTGACTTGGACAGGGAGCGCTGGTAAATCTGCCCGATGAGGCGCAGTTCGCCGGACAAGGCCGAGATGTTGTCTTGCCAGGCCGACCAGGTGCGCAACCCTACCACCAGCAGCGTGAACACCAGGCAGAAGCCCAGGGTGGCCAGGACCAGCCTGGAGCCCAGCGTGGCGCTGGCGGGCCGGAAAGACGCTGGAGTCAAAGCCATTTCCTCTGCAGGGCGTCGTAGGTGCCGTTCTTCTTGATCGTCTCCAGCCCCTTGCGGAACCGCTCCACCAGCGCGTCGGAGGTCTTCAGGCCGAACGCCATGTAGTTGCCATTGCCACTCAACTCGGGAATGAACAGCACCTTTTGCAGGACGCGGGAGGGGTCGTCACCCGACTGCCGGGCAATGTGATAGGCGCTGAGCTCGTTCATCACCCACAGGTCGATCCGGCCGAGTTTGAGTTTTTCGTAGTTCTGCTCGTACTTGCCGCTCGACTGCAGGTTGCGCCCTGGCAGAAAGCCTTGCTGGATCAGAAACTGTTCGCCAATGTCCTGGTTGACCGTGCCGATCTGCAGGGTTTGCGCCTGCCGCAAGTCACTGACATGGAGGTTACGACTCTTCCAGGCGAAGAGGTAGAAGTTGGTGGGCATGATGGGCCCGATCCACTTGAAGAGCTTTTCCCGTTCCTTGGACCGGTGCACGGCGTAGAGCAGCACGTTCTCGCTGTTCTGGGCCGTTTCGTAGGCCCGCGCCCAGGGCAGAGACTGGATCTGCCCTTCAATGCCGATCTCCTTGAGGACGGCCTGCACCACCTCGGTGGCCAGGCCGGTGACCTTGCCCTTGTCGGTGTAGTTGAAGGGGGGGTATTCCTCCGTCAGGATGCGGATGGTTTCGTGAGCAGTTGCCGGAAGCGCACAGGCGGCTAGCGCAAGCATCACGCTCGCGCGGCGCAGCAAAGCCGCCATGGCAGACAGGATCATGCAGTTCTCCGTGCGCCTGCTACGGGGGAAACCCACCACGGGTTCGAGGCATGCGCATATCCATCATATTACGATGATTCGGGCAGGCGCTGCCGCCCGGCGCGGATCACCACTGCCCGCTTTCCATGCGGATGGCAACCTCGCAATCCTGGAAGATTTCCAGTTTGGCGATGCGGACCCGCACGCCGATGACCCCGGGCAGCTGCATCAGGCGGTGCGTCAGCTTGCCGATCAGGCTTTCCAGCAGGTTCACGTGTTCGGCGGTGCACTCGTCAATGATGATCTGGCGCACCTTGCGGTAGTCGAGCACGTGGCTGATGTCGTCGTCGTGCGGCATCAGCGGCTGGGTGCCCTGATTGAGTTCGGCGTCCACCTGGATGGGCTGGGGGCCGGTTTTTTCGTGGTCGAGGATGCCGAGGTTGGCGTCGAAACGCAGACCGGTCAGCGTCAGGATCTGGGTGCCGGCCTTGGGAACAGAGAGCGTGGTCATGGCAGGTGGGCGGGTTCCGGGTTGGGGGTCAGGTCCTTGACGTGGAAGACTTCCACGCCCACGGCTTCGCAGTCGGGGTAGACGTCGGGTTTGCTCGTGGCCACGCGCACGGCGCGCACGCCGGGGTGCGCCAGCAGGCGGCGGGCCAGGTCGTCGCACAGCGTCTCCTGCAGTTCCACGTGGCCTTGGGCGAGGCGCAAGGCCACTTCGGCCCGCACGAAGTCGTAGTCCACCACCTCGTGCAGCCGGTCCAGAGACGGCTTGGAATGCTCAAAGGGCACGTAAAGCTCCACGTCGATCCACAGGCGCTGGGTCACGCCCTTTTCGAAATCGTGGGCGCCGATGCGGGCCTGTACCTCGTGCCTGCGCAGGAAGAGCTTGCGGCAATGCAGCCGCAGTTCGTCCATGAGGGACAGGTGGGTGGGTGGGGTGACGTCGATCATGGTGCGGAGGATGGGGTGTCGATGGCGAACATGACGTCGCGTGCCAGGGGAACGAGGTGCTGGCCGTTGTCGACGCAGACCGTGGTGCCGGTGATGGAGGGCGTCTGCGCGAGGAACAGGCAGGTGCGCGCCACGTCGGCCGGGTCGATGGGGCGGCGCAACAGGTTGACACGGCTGGCGCGTTCAAAATTTTCCTGCGTTTGCGGGCCGCTGGGGAACATCAGCCCGGGGGCCACACCGCAGACGCGCACCTGCGGCGCCAGCGCCTGGGCCTGCAGCGCCACGGCGCGCTCCAGCGCCAGCTTGGTGACCGTGTAGGAGAAATAGTCGGGATTGAGGTTGTAGACCTTCTGGTCCAGGACATGGATGACGCTGCCTTGCGCGCCGGGTTGACGTGCCAGCCCGGCGGCCAACAGGCGCGACAGGTCCAGCGGCGCAACAAGGTTCACTTCCAGCTGGTTGCGTGCCAGGGACGGGTCGAAGGTTTCGCCCGTGTCGGGTTCGAAGGCTGAGGCGTTGTTGACCAGGCATTGGAGCGGTCCGGCGAGTGCCTGGGCGCGCTGCATCAGGTCGGTGCGCCCCGTGTCGCTGGTCAGGTCGCCTTCAATGGCGGTGGCGAGCAGCCCGCGTTTGACGAGCGCGTCGCAAAGCGCCTGGGCCGCCCGGGCAGAGTGGCGGTACTGGCACAGCACGTGCCACCCGGCCTCGGCAAAGGTGGTGCACAGGGCAGCGCCCAGGCGAACACCGCCTCCTGTGACCAGCACGGAAGGCGGGGTGTTTGGGGGGGGCGTGGCGGGCATGGTGTGGGGGCTTATGATGGCGCGCACATCCATCCGACGCACGCACCACCTTGAGCGAATCCTTGTTGTCCGAGAAGCTGAAAGCCCATATTGTGAGCGAGCTGGCCGCCTGCGGTGGCTGGCTGCCGTTCGACCGTTTCATGGCCCTGGCACTGTACACGCCCGGCCTGGGCTATTACGCCAACGACACGGTGAAGTTCGGTGCCATGCCGCAGGGCGGGTCGGATTTCGTCACAGCGCCCGAATTGTCGCCCTGGTTCGGGCGGGCGCTGGGCCGCCAGGTGGCGCAGGCCTTGCAGGCCACCGGCACGAAGGACGTGTGGGAGTTTGGCGCAGGCACGGGGGCCCTGGCCCGGCAGGTGCTGGCACAGCTCAGCGCCGAGGGGATGGATGGTGTGGCGTACCACATCGTCGATCTGTCGGGCACGTTGCGGGCCCGCCAGCAAGAGACGCTGAGCGGCTTTGCCGGCCGTGTGACCTGGGAGAACCGGCTGCCGGAACACTTTGATGGCGTGTTGCTGGGCAACGAAGTGCTGGACGCCATGCCGGTGCAGTTGCTCGCGCGCGTCAAAGGCAGCTGGCAGGAGCGCGGTGTCGGGCTGAACGCGGACGGCGTCTTCGTCTGGCAAGACCGCCCGACCGCTCTGCGGCCACCCGTCGAGGTGGAGGGCACCCACGATTACGTGACGGAGATCCATCCGCAAGCCGAGGCCTTCGTGCGCACGCTGGCCGAGCGCTGGGGCCGCGGGGCGGGGTTCTTCATCGACTACGGTTTCCCCGAGGCGGAGTACTACCACCCCCAGCGCGCCATGGGCACACTGATTTGCCACCGGCTGCACCGCAGCGACGCCGATCCGCTCACCGGCCTGGGGCTGAAGGACATCACCGCGCACGTCAACTTCACAGGCGTGGCGCTGGCCGCGCAGGACGCTGGTCTGCAGGTGATGGGTTACACCAGCCAGGGGCGCTTCCTCATCAACGCGGGGTTGCTGGCAATGGGGCAGGACGCGCCGCTGGCCGAACGCGCCAACATGGCCCGTCTGGTCAACGAGCACGAGATGGGCGAGCTGTTCAAGGTGCTGGCGCTGGCCCCCATGGCCAGTGCCGATGGCTGGCTGCCCTTGGGATTTGCCCAGGGCGACCGCACCCACACGCTCTGAGGTGGTTCCGTGATTCGCTGGATGATCGTCATCTTCCTCGCGTTGCTGCTGATCAGCTGGTTCACGCCGCTGCTGCAGAAGCTGGGGTTTGGCCGCCTGCCGGGGGACTTTCGTTTCCGGGCGTTCGGGCGGGAGTGGTTTTTGCCCGTCACCACCACCATTCTTTTGAGCTTCGTGGCCAGCCTGATCAGTCACCTGATCTGAAGCCCAGGGTCGATGCCCGAAGGTGCTTGGTACCGCATGGGGTATCTTGAAATTGCACGGGACAGCGCCACATGAGGCGTATTCGCCTGCTGTTTCAACCTTCCAGCTTGCTCCACCATGGAACCCTTGCACGTCGTCTGCCCCCACTGCCATACCACCAACCGTGTTGCCCATGGGCACCTGGGCAACGCGCCGGACTGTGGCAAGTGCCACCAGCCCTTGTTCACCGGGCACCCCGTGCCGCTGGACGAGGCATCGTTCGAGCGCCATGTGTCGCGCAGCGACTTGCCGGTGCTGGTGGACTTCTGGGCGCCATGGTGTGGCCCGTGCCGGATGATGGCCCCCGCTTATGAGGCCGCAGCAAACCAACTGGAGCCGCAGGTGCGGCTGGCCAAGGTCAATACCGAAGAGGCACAGCAGCTGGCGGCGCGGTTCAGTATCCGCAGCATTCCCACGCTGGCGCTGTTTTACCGTGGCCGCGAAGTGGCCCGCCAGCCCGGCGCAATGGGGCAGGCGGATATCGTGCGCTGGGTGCGTTCAGCGCTGGCCAGCGTCCGCTGACTGGGCGTCGAATGCCGTGAGAGCCTGATCGACGGCCGCCGTGCGCGCTGAGGCAATGGCTTGCGCGATGTGCAGGCCGGCCTTGGCGGCGTCTGCCGCGTGTGCCATGACCTGGGCAGCAATGGGCGCCGTTTCAACCGCCAGCGCGGCATCGAGCGCTGTGCTCAGGCGAGCTGCCTGGGGGTAGGCGTCGTCCTCGTGGCCCAGGCGACCGCGTGCATCGCATTCGCAGGCCAGCAAGATGTCGGCAAAACGCTGCGGGCGGCGAAGGGCGTCGCAGCGCTCCAGCAGGCGCCACACGGCTTCGGCGCCGAACGCAAGGCTCTGGTGGATGTGGCCGTGCTCCCGGGCCACCACCTCTGCCAGTTCCTTGCATTCCCTGGGCACGCGCCAGCGCTCGCAAACCGTCTGCAGCAGCTTGACGCTGCGGCCCTCATGACCGATGTGGCGGGGCAGGACGTCGGCGGGCGTGGTGCCTTTGCCCAAGTCGTGGCAGAGGCAGGCGAAGCGAACGGGCAGCGGGGCCTGCAGGCGCGCACTCATGTCCAGCACCATGCACAGGTGCACGCCGGTATCGATCTCGGGGTGGTAGTCGGCCCTTTGGGGCACGCCCCACAGGCGATCCACTTCGGGCAGCAGCACGTGCAGGGCGCCACAGGCGCGCAGAACGTCCAGCATGCGGGAAGGGCGCTGCTCCATCAGCCCGCGGGACAGTTCCTGCCACACGCGTTCGGCCACAAGGTGGTCGACCTCGCCGTTGTCGACCATGTGCTGCATCAGCGCCTGGGTTTCGGGTGCCACCGTGAAATCCGGCCAGCGCGCGGCGAAGCGCGCCATGCGCAGTATGCGCACCGGGTCTTCGTGGAAAGCGTCCGTCACGTGCCGCAGCACCCTGGCCTGCAGGTCGCGCAGTCCACCGTATGGGTCGATCAGCGCAGGGCTGTGAGGGTCGAAGCGGCCCTCGGTGTCCAGCTCGCCCAGGGGCAGTGCCATGGCGTTCACCGTCAGGTCGCGCCGGGCCAGATCCTGTTCGATGGTGACATCGGGATGCGCCTGGAACTCGAACCCGTGGTAGCCGCGAGCGGTCTTGCGTTCGGTGCGCGCCAGCGCGTATTCCTCGCGCGTCTTGGGGTGCAGGAAGACCGGGAAATCCCGCCCGACAGGCAGGAAGCCCTGGGCCACCATGGCCTCGGGGGTTGCGCCGACGACGACCCAGTCGCGGTCGGCATGCGGGGTGCCGTCGGGCAGGCGGTGCGTGGTGTGGAAACGGCCGAGCAGCCCGTCGCGAACGGCACCGCCTACCAGGTAGATGTCCATGTGCTGTGGCGCGCCGGTTCAGCGGCGCATCCGGTAGGGTTCCTCGAAGTCCAGGAAGTCCTGCTCGGCCAGAGCGTCTTGAATCCAGGCCTGCACCCCTGGCAGGGCGCGCACGCGTTCGACGTAGGCCGCCACGGTGGCCGAGACGGGCAGCGCATAACTGTGCAGGCGCATGCACACCGGGGCGTAGTAGGCGTCGGCAATGCTGAACTCCCCGAAGAGCATGGGGCCGCCATGCTGTGCAAGCAAACCTTCCCACATGCGGGTCAGCCGGGCAACGTCGGCGCGAACGGCGGCGTTGTCGCGCCAGATGAGCGCGCCCGTGTCGGGCAGGTGTGCCTCGATGTTCATGGGGCAGGCGCTGCGCAGCGCGCCGAAGCCGCTGTGCATTTCGGCGCAGACGCTGCGCGCGGTGGCCCGGGCGGCAGCTGCCGCTGGCCACAACGCGTTTTGCGGGAACCGTTCGGCCAGGTATTCGGCAATGGCCAGGGTGTCCCAGACGGCCAGCGGACCACCCTCTGCGCCGTCGTCGACCAGCACCGGCACCTTGCCCGTGGGGCTGACGCCGCCCAGGGACTGCTTGAACTTGGAGTCCGCATCGAAGGAGTCGAAGCGCACCATCACTTCCTGGAAGGAAATGCCTGCCTGGCGCATGAGCACCCAGGGGCGCATGGACCAGGAGGAATAGTTCTTGTTGCCGATGTAGAGGCGCAGCATGGGGTTTTCCTGTTCAGGCGTACTTTTCGAGGATGCGGGTGGAGCGCTCGACATCGGCCTCGGCCTCGGTGCCGGTGACGGCTTCCATCACGGTGCAGGCCATCATGCGGTAGAACGCCTTGTCCATGGCCTTGCGCGCGGCGGACATCTGCTGGGCAACGTCTTCGCACGGTCGGCCGCCTTCGACCATTTCCACCAGGGCGCGAACCTGGCCCTCGATGCGCCGCAGACGGTTGACGATGTCGCGCTGGTGCTCGGAGCGGTAGGAGGCCGCCACGGTTGGGGCCGCTTTGGGGCTGCGTGAGGTGGCTTTGGAGGTAGTGGCCATGGTGTGTCTCTTGAGATTCGAAGAAGGAAATACGGGGAAGTGTGCCAAAAATTCCGCTCGAACGGGCGCATACCCCTTTCAGGCGACTTCTCTTGTGCCTCAATAAACCCTACCCCCTAGGGTAAATGCCAATGCTTGATTTTTGACCTCTCCGATATCGTGCAGGCACGTTGAGCTTGATATTTGTCAAGCCGGCGCAATCCCAACTGCGAAAGAGGTGCAAGCAATGCGCATATGGAAACGAAGTGCTGTCTTGATGGTCCTGTCGGTCGCTGCCCTGGCAACCAGTGGTTGCGGCACGCTGTCCACCATCGGCAAGCTGGAGGACGGCGCCGCGGGTGAGGCGGGCCGGATGTGGGACCGCTGGATCGAGGGGGAGGGTGACATCGCCGTGGCGACCACCTGGTCGCGCAAGGTGAAGGACGGAATGACGGTGGCCCAGGTCGAGGAGATCATCCGGATGGTGGCGGTGGAGCACAACATCCGCGACGTGGGAACCCTGCCGCTGTCGAAGGAGCTGGAGGCGCGATCGGGCAAGAAGGAGCCGGTGCTGACGATCTACCAGTTCTGCAGCCCGACGATTGCCCGGCGCATGGCCGATTTCAGTCCGGCCATGTCGGCCTACATGCCGTGCCGGGTCTCGATGGTGGAGCAGCCAGATGGCCTGTGGCTCTACACACTCAACATGGACATGATGGTCAAGATGGGGCGCAAGCTGCCGTCCCCTTTGAAGGAGGAGGCCTGGATGGTGCGCGAGGCGATGTACCAGATCATCGACCGAGCCTCCAAGGGCGACTTCTGAGCCTTGACGCCGAGGGTGCCAGGAGAGGGACGCCCGGATATCCACACATCAACAAGAGAGACGAGGAGACAAAACCATGAAGCAGAAGACGACTGCCTGGAAGCGGTTGGGCATGGCGGTGGCCTTGCTGGGGGCGGCACAGGCCGCGCATGCAACCAACGGCTACTTCCCGCACGGCTTTGGCCTGAAGGCCAAGGGCATGGGCGGCACAGCTGCGGCCTTGGCACAGGACGGCTTTGCTGGGGTGAACAACCCTGCGGCCGCCATGTTCGCGGGGAACCGCTGGGACATTGGCGCAGAGATATTCACCCCAAAGCGGGACGCGGAGCTGGTGGGCGCGAGCCCCGTGGTGAAAAGCGGCCGCAATACCTTCCTGATCCCCGAGTTTGGCTACAACGTGAAGCTGTCCGAGCAGCTGGCGGTGGGGTTGACGGTGTACGGCAATGGCGGGATGAACACGTCGTATGCGCCGTTCCCCGATGATTCCAACCTGCTGGGTGGCCAGGGCAAGCTGGGCGTGGACCTGATGCAGCTGATCGTGGCACCAACCGTGGCCTACCAGTTCACGCCAGGGCACTCGATCGGTGTGTCGCCGTTGCTGGTGTTGCAGCGTTTCGAGGCTTACGGGCTGCAGGGCTTCTCGATGTACTCATCGTCGCCCGGCAATTTGACCAACCGGGGCAAGGACACCAGTACCGGCATCGGGATACGCCTGGGGTACATGGGGCGGTTGAACGATGTCGTGACCCTGGGCGCTTCGTATTCCCCCAAGATCGGCATGAGCCGGTTCGACAAATATTCGGGCTTGTTCGCGGGCGGTGGGGATTTCGACATCCCGGAGAACTACAACCTGGGCATTGCCCTGCAGGTGACCCCGAACGTGCAGCTGGCCATGGACTGGCAGCGCATTGGCTATGGCAAGGTGCCGTCCATTGCCAATGGCAGCCTGGCCCCGATCATGTCGGGCACGCAGCTGGGTGAGGCGGGTGGCTCGGGTTTCGGCTGGAAAGACATCAACGTGGTGAAGGTCGGCGTGCAGTGGCGCTTGAACGGCAGCTGGACCCTGCGGGCGGGCTACAACCATGGCGACAACCCGGTGACGTCGGCTGACGCCATGTTCAATATCCTGGCGCCGGGGGTGGTGCGCAGGCACATCACCTTCGGCGGGACCTATTCGCCAGACAAGGATGCCGAGTGGACTTTCGCCATCTGGCACGGCAAACGCGAAAACGTGGCCGGGCCAAGCATGACGCCGGGCATTGATGCCCGCATAGGCATGAGCCAGAACGGCTTTGGACTGCAGTACAGCCGCAAGTTCTGACGCCCACCGGTTTAGTGCGTCAACCCCGGTGCACCTTATGCGCACCGGGGGTTTTTTCCGTCAGGAAGCGCGGCCGGCGCGCTCGCGCACATGCAGCAGCGGATCGGCCTGGCCGGCTAGGTCGAGGTAGCGGGCAGCCGTGGTTTCCAGCGCCGTGGGCGAGATGCCCAGGTCTGCCAGCGTGGGGGCGTTGCCCGATGCCACGTTGTCCACCTCCATGGAGCGCAGGTTGTCGGTGCTCATCAACGGCTCGCCGGGCAGGCATTCCATGAACAGCGCCTGAAAGTAGGCCAGTGCGCGCGGCAAGCCCAGCACCGGGCGCGGATGCCCGCTGAGGCGGCCAGCCATGCGCACGATGTCGCCGAGGGACAGCACCTCGGGGCCCACGCACTCGTAGGTCTGCCCAGTGGTTTGCGGTTGCTGCAGGCAGCGCACGATGGCCTGGGCGACGTCTCCCACCCACACCGGCTGGAAGCGGGTGCTGGCGCCCGCCAGCGGGACGATGGGCAACACTTGCTGAAGCCGGGCAAAGAGGTTGAGGAACTTGTCTTCCGCACCGAAGATGACGCTGGGCCGCAGGACGGTGAGGTCCAGGCCTGCTTCGCGCAGGGCGGCCTCGCCGCGAGCCTTGCTGGCCTGGTACAGGGAGGGGCCCTCCAGGCTGGCGCCCAGGGCACTCACGTGCACAAGGCGGCTCACGCCGCTGGCCTGCATGGCGCGCGCCAGCGTCTGCGGCAGCTTGACATGGACCTGCTCAAACCGCTGCACGCTGCCGTGCAGCACGGCGATCAGGTTGACCACCGCGTCATGGCCCGGCAGCAATGCACGCAGTGCAGCTTCGTCGTGGGGGTTGGCCTCAATGACGTCCACCATCGGCAGGGTCTGCACTGCCTGGGCGTTGCTGAAGCGGCGAGTGGCGACGGTAACGCGCACGCCCTGGCGGGTGAGTTGCTCGCAGACGTGGCGGCCGACAAAGCCGGTGCCACCCAGAAGAAGAACCTTTTTCATGGGTACGTTGAAGTGAGTGAAGGAAAAGGGTCAGGGCAGGTCAGTGTTGGGAGCCTGCGCCGCAGCGGAACGGGGGCCGACCGGCGCGAGCCGGCTGCTCAACCGCTGCGGCTCGCCGGTGATGAGGACGGCGTAATTGGTGGTGTTGGAGAGCACCCGTTTGACGTAATCACGGGTCTCGTCAAAGGGGATGTTCTCGATCCAGATAGGGGCTTCCAGCACGGGGCCGTTGCGCCACGTGCGGGGGCGGCCGGGGCCGGCGTTGTAGGCAGCCGCCGCCATGGCCATGGAGCCTTCAAAGTCGTCCAGCGCGAGCTTGAGGTAGGCCGTGCCGATGATGATGTTGGTGTCGCGTTCGGTGATCTGGTGGGGCTTGAAGTCGGTCAGGCCGATGCGCTTGGCGGTCCAGCTGGCAGTGGCGGGCATCACCTGCATCAGGCCCGAGGCGCCGACGTGGGAGCGCGCATCCATGATGAAGCGGCTTTCCTGGCGGATGAGACCGTACACATAGGCTGGGTCGAGGTTGATTTCACGAGCGCGCCTGACCACCGTGTCCCTGAAAGGCATGGGGAAACGCTGTGAGTGGTCCAGCTCGTTCTGGGTGCGGGCACTGGTGTTGATGCAGCGGTCCCAGATTTCGTGTCTGCAGGCCAGGTCTGCCGCCGCGAGCAGTTCGCGCTCACCCATGCCACCTGGGGTGTGCAAGGCGACGCTGTAGTTCCACTCCCGCACGCCTTCGCTGCGCAGGCCGATCTGGATGGCCTTCAGGGCACGCTGCAGGCCCGGGTTCTCGCGGGCGCCTTGCATTTCAGAAGGGGTCAGCGGCATGGGCGCCAGGGGCTGCGTGACGGCCTGGCCGAGCGCTTCCAGGGCCAGCTGTTCGTAAAAACCGGCGCTGCCCGCGATGCGCTGGTACAGGACGGTGGCCTGCCTGCGGGTTTCGGGGGTGTTGCGCGCCTGCAGTGCCCTGGCCATCCAGTAGGTCCAGACGGGTTCGGCTTGCTGAGCGGCACTCATGGCGGCGATGGCCGCCTCGACCTGATCCCAGGCGCCCCCGCGCAATGCCGCCCGCGTGCGCCAGCCAAGCAGGTCGTCGTTCAGGTATTGGTTTTGCGCTTTGGCAAAGGCCGCGAGGGCCTGGTCGGAAAGCCTCAGCGCCAGCCGTTTGCCGATCACGCCCCACACCCAGCTCTGTTCCTCGGCGGTGAGCTGGGTGCGCCAACGCAGCTTGTCGGCCTCGTCGGCGGCGGCCAGCGGGTCGCGCACCGCCAGGCGGATGAGCGCCAGGGTGACGAGTTCCTTCGTGCGCGTGCGGATCGCGGTGACCTTTTCGTCCAGGTAGCGCTCGGGGTTGGTGTGGATGGTATTGACCAGGCTGACCCAGGCGGGGTCGAGCATGCCAACCGCCTGGATGGCGGCGGCTGGCTGGTTGAACTCCATGGCCCAGCGCGCCCTGTGCCAGGCGGTTTCGGCAGGCAAGGCACGGGTTTGCAGCCAGTACTGGGCGGCAGCGGCACAGCCGTCATCGGCCTTCTTCTGTGCCAGCCACAAGGCACGCACCTGCTGCGCGGCGCTGGCACCCAGGCGGTCGCGCTGGGCCAGCAGGGCGTAGCACTGCACTTCGCGGTCGTCATTCATCCTGTAACGGGGCAGCTCCTCCAGGAACAGCGGCCAGTTGGCCGCTTTGCCCAGCAGGAGCAGCCAGTCGTTGCGCAGGCGGTCTTCGTGGTAGGTGCCCGCGTAGCGGTTCAGGAATGAGCGGATTTCGTCGGTGGAGGCGGTTTCCAGGCGGGCCTTGAGTTCCCAGTAGGCGGCGAGCGGTTCCAGCGGGTGGCCCAGAACCTGGGGCAAGGCGGCGCGCAGCTGGGCCGGGTTGTTCTTGGCAAAAGCCTGGCGCATGTCCAGCAGGGTGCGGTCGGCGTCGGTGAGCGGTTGCGCGGCAGCGGGCGCGAGCATGGCGCCCCAGGGCAGCACGGTGGCCGCCATAATGGTCAACAATCGGTGTCGCAACGTCTTCTTCAGTGTCATAAGCGAATTATGGATAACAAAGCACCCTCTGCCCAGCCTGATCCCCTGCAGCGCAAGGCCATCTGGCGCAAGCAGCTGGTGGAGGAGCGCCTGCACCTGGAGGACCGGCTGGCACGCAACGACGCCTTGCAGCGGGTGATGCGGGTGTGGCTGGTGGACCGGCCCGACGTGACCATCGGGGCCTACTGGCCGATCAAGGGTGAGTTCGATCCTTTGCCTGCTTTGTTCCGCTGGCAGGAGGCGGGAATGGAGGCCGACGCGATGGGGGCCACGCGGCGGCGGCGCATCGGACTGCCGGTGATCAACAAGATCGACAAGACGCTGACTTTCCACACCTGGTACCCGGGCTGCCCGATGGAGGAGGACGCCTACGGCATCCCGAAACCGAAGGACACGGAGATCATCCAGCCCACGCTGCTGTTCGTGCCGTGTGTGGGTTACGGCCCGGGGGGCTACCGCCTGGGTTATGGCGGCGGCTTCTACGACCGCACGCTGGCGGCGCTGCAGCCCAAGCCGTTCACGGTGGGCCTGGGTTACACCAACGGCTTCCTGCCCGATCTGGAGCCGGAGCCGCACGACGTGCCGCTGGACGCGATCCTGAACGACAACGGGGTGGTCTGGCCGCTGCCTTGAGGCTTTCCGGGCCTTGCCAGGCGCACCGACTGCTGCGGCCTGCAAGTTGCAACGCCAACAGAGCCGCCCCATAGCCAGGCAAGTACCCCAGGGAGCTACCGCAGCCCGCCACACAGGCATACACTGCCGCTTTCGCACTTCTTCCAAGGGGGGCCGCGATGGCGCAGACGGACCTATCGAAGCAGCGCCTGGTGCTGCTGGTGGCCACACGCAAGGGCTTGTGGCTGTTCCATGACGAGGGCGGCCGCGACGGCTGGCGGCAGGACGGGCCGCATTTCCTCGGGCACATCATCCACCACGCGGTGCTGGACCCGCGCGATGGCCGCACCCTGCTGGTGGCGGCGCGCACCGGCCACCTGGGCCCCACCGTGCTGCGCTCCACCGACCTGGGCGCCAGCTGGCAGGAAGCCACGCGCCCGCCGGCCTTTGGGCCAGCCGCCAACGGGCTGCCCGCACGCACGGTCGACCACACCTTCTGGCTCACGCCCGGGCACGCTTCGCAGCCCGGCGTCTGGTACGCGGGCACGTCTCCACAAGGCCTGTTCCGCTCCGAAGACGGGGGGCAGACCTGGTCGCCCTGGTCGTCCCTCAACGACGACCCGGCGTTCCGCGAGTGGATGGGCACGGTGCAGGACGGCACGCCCGACGGCCCCAAGCTGCACTCCATCACCGTGGACCCGGCCGATCCGCGCCACCTGTACCTGGGCATGTCGGGTGGCGGCGTGCACGAAACCACGGATGGCGGTGAGACGTTTCGCACGCTGATCGACGGCATGGACGTGGTGGAGGGGTTCGAGCCGGGCCAGCCCACCTTCCACGACCCGCACTGCCTGCGCCTGTGCCCCAGCCAGCCCACCCGGCTGTACCAACAGAACCATTGCGGCATTTACCGGCTCGACCGGCCCGGCACGCGCTGGGAGCGCATTGGCCGCGCCATGCCTGCCGACGTGGGCGATGTGGGTTTTCCGCTGGTGGTGCACCCGCGTGACGCCGACGTGGCCTGGGTATTTCCCATGGATGGCACCGACGTGTGGCCGCGCACCTCGCCCGGCGGGCGGCCTGCAGCGTATGTGACGCGCGACGGCGGCGCCAGCTGGACCCGGCAGGACACGGGCTTCCCGCAGGCGCAGGCCTGGTGGACCGTGAAACGCCAGGCCATGACGGCAGACCGTGAGGCGGCTCTGGGCCTGTACCTTGGCAACACCGGGGGCGAGCTGTGGGGCAGCGTTGACGAAGGCGCGCACTGGCAGTGCCTCGCCCGCCACCTGCCGGAGATTCACGCGGTGGAAGCTGCCTACGTCCAGTTTTGAGGGGCATGACGTGCGGGTCCTGATACCCAGTGCCTTGCAGTCCTACACGCGTGCGGCGTGGGTGGAGGCGCAGGGCAGCACGGTCGACACCGTGCTGTGGGACCTGGAGCGCCAGTACCCGGGCATCCGCTTTCGCATGATCGACGAGCAGGGAGGTATCCGCCGCCACATCCGCTTCTTCGTGGACAGCGAACAGGTGTTCCGGCTGGATGCCGAACTGAACCCCGCGCAAAGGCTGCACATCGTGCAGGCGCTCAGCGGGGGGTAGCGGGCTTCAGATGCGGTGCGCGATGGTGGTCATTACCTTGGCCGCGGCGCGCATCAGGCCTTTGACGGGCGTCGGGAATTCCACCCCGCCAGCGTGCTGGGCGTTGTGCGCGTGGCGGATCTCGTCGTCCTTCATCAGGGCGACGATGGCGCGCGATGCATGGTCCTTGGCGGGCAGGCGGTCCATGTGGCTGTCCAGGTGGGCTTCCACCTGGCGCTCGGTCTCGATGACAAAACCCAGGCTCACGCCCTTGCCGAAGCGCCCAGCCAGCATGCCGATGCCGAAGGCGCCCGCGAACCACAGCGGGTTGAGGAGGGAGGTGCGGTCGCCCAGCTCGTCCAGGCGCTGCTTGCACCAGGCCAGGTGGTCGGTTTCTTCCTGCCCGGCCTCTTCCAGATGGCGGGCCAGTTCTTCCTTGGCGGCCGGGTTGCCGGGGCCCAGGCGGGCCGACAGGGCTTGCGAGGTGTAGAGCGCCTGTGCGCAGATTTCGCCCACATGGTTGACGCGCATCAGCGCACCCGCGAGCTTGCGTTCGCTGTCGCTCAGGCTGGCCGATTCGGCCTGCTGTTCCGGCGAGACGGTGGGGGTGGGGCGGCCCGCGCGGTGCGGTGCAAAGAGGGTGCGCAAGGCGCTGTCGGCGGCAATCAGGCTGGCATCGACGAAGGTGGTCATGATGACGGGTCCTCCAAAGGCAACGGGTGAATTATGGCAGCGCCCCTTGCCGGCGCAGGCGCTTGCGCACCAGATCGATGTGGTGACGCAAGGCGTAGAGTTCGTCGGTGTAGGCCAATGGCAGTGGAACCTTCTCGGCGCGGGTTTCCAGCTGGTCCAGTTCCTGCAGCAGCTCCGGCATGGCCGCGCCTTCCTGCTCGGCGCGGGCCTCGATGTCGCGCAACTCGGCGTACCAGCGGAACACGCGCGAGCGGATGCGGAAGGTGTATAGCGGCGGCAGCACGCGCGACAGGGGCAGCGCCAGAGCAATGATCAGGCCCAGGGCCAGCCACATGCGTTCCACCAGGTTGGCCAGCCAGAAGGGCAGGTAGCGCTGCAGCAGCGGACGGCCGTTGCGGATGGCGCGTTCCGCTTCCGGCGCTGCGGGGAGTTCGGCCAGTGTCAGGCTGGGGTACTCGCCCTGCCGGTTGAACCAGCCTGATGGGCTGTGGAGCGTCTGCGCGGCCTGGGCGAAGAGCTGGCGGATGGCGGGGTGGGTGTCAGCGCGTGCCAGCAGGCTGGTGGTGGATGCCACCAGGTCGACATTCTGCGCCGGGCGGTTGGCGGCCAGGTCCACCACGCCTTGCGGCAGCACCACCGGGGTGAGGAAGCCGAAGCGGCGGGAGTAGGCCTGTGCCTGTTGGAAGTTCATGAGACGCACGCCCGGGGTCTGCAGCAGCATCTGCACCAGCTGCGATTCCGGGGCGGACGCGAACACAAGGGCGTCGAGCCGGCCGTCGATGAACTCCACCGTGGCAGGTGTCTGGGCCAGCTGGCTGAGTTGCAGGTCGGCGGGGGCCATGCCGTTGGCGTCGAGCAGCCGGGTGAAGAGTTGCGGCACGCCGCTGCCGGGGGTGTCGACGTTGACGCGCCAGCCGCGCAGCTCCTTGAGCGTGCCTATCTGCTGGGTGCGGTTGCGCGAACGGGCCGCGTCTTCGCGGTAGAAGAGCCACAGCGGTTCAACGAACAGGCTGCCCAGGGTGAGCATTTGCTCGGTGTCCTCGGCGCGGATGTGGCCGCTGCCGCCCTGGACGAAACCCAGGTCTGCCCGGCCGCTGCGCAGCAGCTCCACGTTGTCGGCGGAGCCTTCGCTGGGCAGCAGTTCCACGGTGATGCCGTAGGCTGCCAGGGCCTGGGCGTAGCGCTGGCCGAAGTTTTCGTAGGCGCTTTGCTCGGGGCCGGTGGCTAGCACCACGCGCTTCGGGGGCGCCGGGTCAAGCCACCAGTAGGCCAGGCCAAGCAGGCCGGCCGTCAGCAGGATGAACGGGCCGAACGAGACCAGCAGGTCGCGCAGCGACAGCAGGGTGTGGCGCAGGGGTTGGGGCATGGCCCCGACAGCTTACTGCATGCGCTCCAGGCTCATCACCGTGTAGGTGCCATTGACCTTGTCTGCGGTGAATCGGACCTTGTCACCCACCTTGATCTGCTGCAGCCAGGTGGCGTCCTTCACCTGGAAAACCATGGTCATGGGGGGCATGTCGAGGTTGGGGATGTCGCCATGCCGGAGTGACACCTTGCCGGCTTGCAGGTCGACCCGGCGCACCTCGGCCTCGGCCGTTGGCAGGCCGTCCGTCACGGGCGCCGGGGTGGAAACAGCGGGGGTGACGTGGTGTCCGTCGTGGCTGGTGGTGCTTTGGGCGTGGGCAGCACTGGCGAGCGCCAGTGACAGGGTCGCAAGCAGTGCGCAAAGGCGGTGTTGGGGCAAGCTCATGGTTCAGGCCTTGTTGTAGGAAGCATAGATGCGGGTGGAGCCGTCGCGCTGCACCAGCAGCACGTCGTAGGGGTCCTTGCGGCCGCCGTATTCCGGGCCGTCCATGCCGGGGCTGCCCACGGGCATGCGCGGCACGCTCAGGCCCAGGGCCTGGGGTTTGTCGACCAGCAGGCGCTGTATGTCCTTGGCGGGCACGTGGCCTTCGATCACGTAGCCCTGCACGCGGGCGGTGTGGCAGGAGCCGAGCTGGTCGGGCATGCCCAGGCGCTTGCGGGCAGCGGTGTTGCCGGAGTCGTTGACGCGCACGGTGAAGCCGTTGGCCTCCAGGTGCGCGACCCAGTCCTTGCAGCAGCCGCAGTTGGGGTCTTTCCAGACCTCGACCAGGGGTTTGGCGGGCTGGGCCAGTGCGGCGGTGGCTCCGCTGGCCATCCAGGCGGCGCACACGCCGAGCAGGGTTCGTCTTTGCATGGTGTTCTCCAGAAGGGATGGGCTCAGGGCTGGGCACGTTGCCCGCTGGCGGGCAGCACGGTGATGCGGCCTTTCATGCCTGCTTCGTAGTGCCCCGCGATCAGGCAGGCGAACTCGAACTCGCCTGGGCGGTTGAAGGTCCAGACGATGTCGCCGCGCTTGCCTGCGGGAACGTGGGCCATGTGGGGCTCGTCGTGTTCCATGTCCGGGTGTTTCTTCATGAGTTCGGCGTGGGCGAGGAGTTCCTCGCGCGTCCCCAGCACGATCTCGTGCATCACCTGGCCTCGGTTGGCGGCAACGATGCGCACGGTCTCGCCTTCACGCACCTCGATGCGTTCGGGCGTGAAGCGCATGTCATCGGTCATGCGGATTTCGATGGTGCGGCGGGCCTTGGAGCGTTCGGCAGCGATTCCCCAGGGTTTTTGTTCTTTCACGAGGTCATGGTGCTTGGCCATGGGCATCTGGCCGGCATGGCCTTGGGGGCCGTGCGCCCAGGCTGCTGGCGTGAGCAGGGCACCTGTCAGCAGCAGGGTGCCCAGGGGTCGGTGGCTGGCGGGGGTGGCGTGTTTCATCAGGGGCAGGTCTCAGTGGTGGTTGCCATGGCCCATGGGCTTGCGTGCCTGGGCTGGCGGCTGGTTGTGGGCGGGCATGCCCTGCGCGGGCGGCTGTGCCGCCGATGGTGCAGGCTGCAGCGGCTCGCCGGTGTATTCGTAGGCTTGCGTGCCGGCGGGCAAGGTGTACCAGCCGGGGTCGGTGTAGTCGCCGGGTTTCTGGTCGGCCCGTACCTTCAACATGGTAAACATGCCGCCCATTTCCACAGGGCCGTAGGGGCCGGAGCCGGTCATCATGGGGAAGGTGTTGGCGGGCAGTTCCATTTCCATTTCGCCCATGTCGGCCATGCCACGTTCACCCATGACCATGTAGTCGGGCACCAGTTTCTGGATCTTTTGCACCAGGCCGCGGTGGTCCACGCCGATCATGGTGGGCACGTCGTGCCCCATGGCGCCCATGGTGTGGTGGCTCTTGTGGCAGTGCATGGCCCAGTCACCGGGTTCGTCGGCCAGGAACTCGATCTGGCGCATCTGGCCCACGGCAATGTCGGTGGTCACCTCGGGCCAGCGCGCGCTCTTGGGCACGGGGCCGCCGTCGGTGCCCGTGACTTCGAACTCGATGCCGTGAATGTGCACCGGGTGGTTGGTCATGGTGAGGTTGCCCACGCGCACGCGCACCTGCTCGCCCAGCCGTGCGACCAGCGGGCTGATGCCCGGAAACACGCGGCTGTTGAAGGCCCAGATGTTGAAGTCGAGCATGGTGTTGACCCTGGGCGTCATGCTGCCGGGTTCCACGTCGAAGGCGTTGAGCAGGAAGCAGTAGTCGCGGTCCACATCGGCGATGAGGGGGTGACGCCCCTTGGGGTGGGTGATCCAGAGCCCCATCATTCCCATGGCCATCTGTGTCATCTCGTCAGCGTGGGGGTGGTACATGAAGGTGCCGGGGCGGCGTGCGACGAATTCGTAGACGAAGGTCTTGCCGGGCTGGATCTGCGGCTGGTTGACGCCGCCCACACCGTCCATGCCGTTGGGCAGGCGCTGGCCATGCCAGTGGATGGTGGTGTGCTCCGGCAGGCGGTTGGTGACGAATATGCGCACGCGGTCGCCCTCGACCACTTCGATGGTGGGGCCGGGCGACTGGCCGTTGTAGCCCCACATGTTTACCTGGAAGCCGGGGGCCATTTCGCGCACCACGGGTTCGGCGACGAGGTGGAATTCCTTGACGCCGTTGTTCATGCGAAAGGGCAGCGTCCAGCCGTTGAGGGTGACGACGGGGCGGTAGGGGCGGCCCGCGCCGGTGACGCCAGGCGGCGTCCAGGGGGCGGCGGTGTCGGCATTGGAGCGAATGACGGGTTCGGGCAGTGCAGCCAGGGCGCTGCGGCTGACGCCCGTGGCGGCCACGGCGGTGGCAGCTCCAGCCAGTGCCTGTTGGAAGAAGTGTCGGCGTTGCATGGTCAGTGTCCTGCGGGTGTGGGGGCTGCGCTGGTGCCCGCTGCGCCAAGGGAGGCGCCTGCGTAGGGCAGGCCGTTGAGAACGGCTTGCAGGTCTGCGTGGGCCAGCCAGGCGTCGCGCTCGGCCTGCAAGGCGGCGTGCACGCTGGTGACGCGGGTTCGCGCGGCGGCGAGCAGGTCCCAGGTGCTGGCGAGCATGCCGTTGTAGCGCAGCAGGGTTTCTTCCTGCAAGGCGGTGTGCAGGCGCTGCACTTCCTGGCGAGCCTGCACAGCCAGAGCACGTGCCGTTTGCCAGGCGGTCAGCGCCAGGCGCACGTCGGAGCGGATCTGGCGTTCCAGTGCAGCGGCTTCGGCCTGGGCTTCTGCAGCCTTTTCCAGCGCGTGGCTCCAGCCAGTGCCGCGCGTTTCCATGCGGGCGGGCCACTGGCCTTGTGCGGCGGCAATGGCCTCTTGGGGCAGCCTTGTCAGGCGCTCCCGGTCTGCGGGCGTGAGGCCTTGCACCAGCAGGCGTGCCTGTCTGTCCAGCCACGGCCAGCGGGGGTGCTGCTGCAGCGCCTGTTGTTGCAGGGCCTCGCTGTTCCCGGCAAGGCTGGCGGGCAGCGGGGGCAGCTGCGTGGGAAGGTGGTCCGGCAGGGCTTGGGTGTCCGGGGCCGTGCTGTCCAGCAGCCGCCACAGTGCTTCGGTGGCGGCCTGTTCCTGCTGCTGTGCCAGCAACCACTGTGCCTGTGCGTCCCACAGGGCGAGTTCCTCGCGCATCTGGCGGGCGGCGCTCCAGTTGCCTACCTGGGTCATGCGACGGGCCAGTTCGGTACCGGCTTCGGCAGCTTCCAGCACTTGGCGTTGGTACGCCAGGCCCTGTCGCGCGGCCACGGCCTGCACCCAGGCGCGTTCCACCTGGTGGCTCAGGGCCAGTGTGCGGTTGCGCAGTGCGGCGGCTTCCTGGGGGTTGAGTCCGGGCTGGGCCAACAGGCCGGGCTGCGCCCGCATGGCGGCGGCGATGGACTGGGGCAAGGTCCAGGGCTCGGGCAGCTTCGCCATTTCGGCTGTCTGGGGTGACGCGCGGGACTGTTCCCAGCGCAGGATGTCGGCATGACCGCGCGGGAAGGCGCCGACCGCCTCGTTGGCTGCCTTCCAGGCTGCCTGCTGTGGCGGGGGCTTTGCACCGGAGGGCGTGCTGGTGGATGGGGCCGAAGTGGTACCGCCATGGTCGTGGACCTGGGGCCACGCGGGCGTGGCGGACACGGCCAGTGCGCTGGCCAGCAGCCAGGCGATGTGACCAGGCCTGTGTCCAAGGCCGGGGGAACGGGACATGAAATGCTCCTGAAAACGCTCGAAACCGGCGCCCGGCTGCCGTTATTGGCAAATTCCGGACGCACTTAGGGTGTGGCGGTCAGGCGATGGGGGGTTTGAAGCCGGGCAGCGGCTCGGCGCTGCTCAGGCGCGGGGTGAGGGCGGCGGGCAGCACGCGAGGCAGTTCCTGAGCGGGCAGAGAGACAGCCGTGGCCGCGTGCAAGGTGCTGTGGCACACGTCGCACAGTCCGCACATGGCGTGGCCTGGGTGGGCTTTGTCAGCGGACGCCGGGCTGGCCGTGTCTGTTTGGCCATGTGCGTGGTGGGACATGGCTTTGCCGACGGTCTGCCCATGGCAGTCGCGGCTGGCTTGCGGCGCTGCCTGCGCCTTGGGCATGCTGGCCGCAGGCATGTGCCCGCCAGCCACCTGCGCCTGCACGGCCATGGCGTCGCCTGCCAGCAGCCGCAGGGGCAGCAGGCACATCATCAGCCACAGGGTCAGAGCACGCATGGGTGGAATGATAGCGGCGGGCCCACGGAAGTTCCCGGCGGTCAAGCGGGGGCGTGCCGGTGTTCGGCCAGTTCGGCGCGCGCGTGGCGCATCACCTGTGCGCCGCCCGTCAGCGCCAGCCCGGCCATGATGGCGGCCACCGCCAGATCGGGCCAGGCGGAGCCGGTGCCAAACACGCCCGCGGCGGCCAGCATCACCGCGACGTTGCTCAGTGCGTCGTTACGGGAGCAGATCCACACGCTGCGCATGTTGGCGTCGCCGTTGCGCCAGGCGTAGAGCAGCGCGGCCACCCCCACGTTGGCGAGCATGGCCATGAAGGCAACCGCGCCCATGGTGAGTGGTTCGGGCACGCTGCCGCTGCGCAGCACCCAGGCGGCCTTGGCCAGCACGAACAGGCCGTAGCCGAACATGGTGGCCCCCTTGATCCAGGCGGCGCGGCTGCGCCAGACCACCGCCATGCTCAGCACGGCCAGCGACAGGCCGTAGTTGGCCGCATCACCCGCGAAGTCGATGGCGTCCGCCAGCAGCGAGACGGAGCCAGCCTGCAGACCGGCTGCCAGCTCCACCACGAACATCGCGGCGTTGACGACGAGCGCAATCCACAGTGCGCGCCGCCAGCGCGGGTCCTGAACGGCGCTGGCGGCAGTTTCGGTGGAGCAGGAGTCGGTGTGGCAGGAACAGGCCATGGTTGTGTTGTCTGGAGGGAAATCGGTGTCTGTGACATGATTTGAAACCTTGAAGCAGGTTCAAGGTCAAGCATGCCGATCTCCTCCTCGATGTCTTTGTTGCCAAAACACCGCATTGGCCAGGCGGCCCGTCACTCTGGCGTGAGCGCGGCCAACATCCGCTACTACGAGCGCGAGGGCCTGCTGCCGCCGCAGGCGCGCGCCGACAACGACTACCGTCTCTACAGCGACGCCGACCTGCACCGGTTGCGCTTCATCCGCCTGTGCCGGGCGATGGACATGTCACTGGACGAGGTGCGCACACTGCTGGGACTGGACCTGCGCGACAAGGACGATTGCGCCACCGCGCGTGCGGCACTGGACGCCCACCTGGGGCATGTGCGGGAGCGCCTGGCCGAACTCCGCGTGCTGGAAAAAGACCTGATGGTGTTGCGCGACCGCTGCGACGGCAGTGATGACCATTGCCACATCATCGAGGCGCTGCATGCCCAGGCCGACGCTGTGGTGGCAGACGGGCAGCCGAAGGCACGGCCCTCACGCCACGTCTGAAACCTGAACGGCGCGGCCGCGCTCGCTTCAGGCGAGACGCTGGCCTGCCTTGTCCAGCCAGAGCTGCAGGCTGTCCAGCAAGTCCTTCTGGCTGAAGGAGCAGCTTTCCTCGCTGAACAGGCTGGCCGATTCGAGCCGGTCCAGCAGGTTGCGCCAGACTTCCCCGAAGGCCGGGGGCAGGGCGCGCATCAGCGCGTCCTGCTGGCGCGCCTCGTCCAGATAGCCGCTCAGGTTCAGCTGGCCCTGACGCAGCCGGTCGAGCTGCTGCTGCATGCGTTGCAGGGTGGTGTGGTGTTCGGTTTGCATGGTGGCGCTGATGGTATGCCGGTCGTGTGCGGGTGGTGCTGCCAGCCTGCCCCGTCCCCTTGGAGACAAAGCGTACCACCAGGGCTCCCGTATGCTTTTTTTCAGTTCCACACACAACGACACCAGGAGTCAACCATGAGCCAATCGCCTCGGGCTGGCATGCCCTTGCGTGCGCATCACCGCCACTGGCCAGCACGTCTGCCCCATGCCATCCGGCCTCCGGCGACCTCGCTGTGGTTCAACCTGGAGGTCAGCGCCCAACGCTACCCGGACAAGCCCGCCATCGTCTTCTTCGATCAGGTCACCACCTATGCCGAGTTGCTGCAACAGGCGCGGCGGGTGGGTGCCTGGCTGCACCAGCAGGGTGTGCGGCGCGGGGACCGGGTGATGCTGTTCATGCAGAACTGCCCGCAGTGGATAGCGGCGTATTACGGCGTCCTGTGTGCGAATGCAGTGGTGGTGCCTGTGAACCCGATGAACAAAGCCGACGAGCTGGGGCACTACATCACGGACCCGCAGGCCGCCGTGGCCATTGCGGCGGCCGATCTGGCGCCCGAACTGGCACGTGCCAACGCCGCGCTGCCCTCTGCGCAGCAGCTGCGGCACCTGCTGGTGGTGCATTACCACGATGCCATGCCGCCCGGCTGCCTTGGGCCTGACAGCGACGTGCCCGCCGCGTGGCTCGACTGGCTGGGCACGCGCCATGCCATGCCCGAGCTGCCTGGCGGCACGGTGAGCGACTGGCGCGAGGCCATGGCCTGTACCGGCCCCGTGCCAGAGCCGCTGGCGGGACCGGACGACCTGGCCGTGCTGCCCTACACCAGCGGCACCACAGGGCTGCCCAAGGGCTGCATGCACCCTCACCGCACGCTCATGCACAACGCCGTGGCCTGCGCCCTCTGGACGGGAGGCTCCGCCGACAACGTGGGTCTGCTGGTGGTGCCCATGTTCCACATCACCGGCATGGTGGTGGGCATGCATGCCAGCATCTACGCGGGCTCCACCATGGTCGTCATGCCGCGCTGGGATCGCGATTTGGCCGGGCGCCTGATCTCGCGCTGGCGCGTCACGCACTGGGTGAACATTCCCACCATGATCATCGACCTGCTGGCCAGTCCGAACTTCGCCAGCCACGACCTTTCAAGCCTGATGTTCATTGGCGGAGGCGGCGCGGCCATGCCGCAGGCCGTGGCCCAGCGCCTGTTCGAGCAGTATGGCCTGCGCTATGCCGAGGGCTATGGCCTGACCGAAACCGCTGCGCCGTCTCACAACAACCCGCCGGACCGGCCCAAGCAGCAATGCCTGGGCATTCCCTTCGTCAGTACCGACGCGCGTGTCATCGATCCCGAAACCCTGCGTGAGCTGCCGCCTGGCGAGGCGGGCGAGATCGTGGTGCACGGCCCCGAGGTGTTTGACGGCTACTGGCAACGCCCCGAAGCCACCGCCGCTGCGTTCATCGACATTGACGGCAAGCGCTTCTTCCGCACCGGCGACCTGGGGCGCGTGGACGACGAGGGCTACTTCTTCATCACCGACCGGCTCAAGCGCATGATCAACGCCAGCGGCTACAAGGTCTGGCCTGCCGAGGTGGAGGCGCTCATGTTCAGGCACCCGGCCATCGCCGAGGCCTGCGTCATCGGTACGCGCGACGCCTACCGGGGCGAGTCGGTGAAGGCGGTGGTCGTGCTGCGGGCCGAAGCCCGGGGCACGGTGAGCGAAGAGGCGGTCATGGCGTGGTGTCACGAGCACATGGCGGCTTACAAGGTGCCACGCCAGGTGCAGTTTGTGGACGCGCTGCCCAAGAGCGGCAGCGGCAAGGTCATGTGGCGGCTGTTGCAGGAGGCCGAACTGGCCTGACGGCCACGGCCGCTCAGGGTTTGGGCACGATCGCCCGGTAGGCGTGCCAGGTGGCGTGGCCCAGCACCGGTCCGGCCAGCAGCAGCCCCAGGAACCAGGGCAGCATGGCCAGCACCACGATGGTGGTGATCAGCGCCCCCCAGAGCAGCATCACGCCGGGGTTCTGCAGGCAGGCGCGGATGCTGGTGAGCCCGCTGGAGATGGCGTCGGTCTGCCGGTCCAGGATCATGGGGATGGAGATGGCGCTGGTCACGAAGATCAGCCCGGCGAAGAGGGCGCCCACCACCGTGTAGGTGATGAGGAACTCGATGTTCTCGATGCGCACGAGTTCGGCCAGCAGGTTCTCGGTGGAGGGCATGGTGTTGAACGTCACGGCGAACACCACCAGCGAGGCGCGGCCCCACAGCATCTCCAGGATCAGCAGCACACCGGCAAAGATGGCCATGGTGCCTTTCGTGGGGCGCCATGCGGCCAGGGAGGCACGCAGCGAAGGGCGCCGGCCGTCCTCGATCGCGCGGCTGGCGTCGTAGATGCCCAGGCACAGGAAGGGGCCCATCAGCAGGAAGCCTGCGCTCAGGGCCAGCACATAGGCCGGGGCGGCCTGGAACACGTACCACAGCGCATGGCCCATGACGAAGAAGCAGATCCCGTAGAACAAGCCCACCTTGGGGCAGTTGACGAAGTCTCGCCAACCCAGCGCCAGCCAACGAAAAGGGTCGGCTGCTGAAAGGTCCGCCAGTTTGAGCGAGAAAACGGAGGTTTCTTCCGGGGCATCTCCGTTGGCGGGCTTGCCGAGGGTGTCCTCATCGCGGCGGGGTGGGGTGTCGTCGGCCTGGGCTGGGCTCATGTGAACTCCTGCGGGTATCTGGATTGATATTTCTCAATCATTGAAGATAACCAAACGCTGATGCGGCGGCCTCATGGTTTTCCCGGCCACGGGGCTACACTTGCGACATCATGAGTGCCCATTTCCTGCCGCCCTGCGTTCCCCCGTCCAGAGTCGATGAAACCTTGTCCCGCCAGGGCTTTGCCCTGATGGATGCCCGGTCCGTGCAGGACTGGCTGGCCGTGGGGCCGCAGGATCTGGCTGCGTTGCAGCCCAGCTGGGACGACCTGCCCAGCGACGAATACCTCAAGGATGGCGGGCGCTACCGCCGCCGCCGCCACAGCTGTTTCATCGTGGATGGCGAGAACGTTCAGCAGGTGCCGCACCGCCGCCATTGGCAGCCCCTGGAGTACAACGCCCTGCACGGCGGCATGGAGCGCTGGTTCGAGCCGATGGACCCCGCCACCGTGGCGCTGCCAGCGTGGAAGCGCCTGCTGGTACAGACGGCGGCGGTCACCTCCCGGCTGAAGGGCGCTCAGCGCTGGTTCATCGAGGCGCACCAGTTCCGCATCGACACCACCGACGGCATTGGCCGCCCCACGCCCGAGGGCGCCCACCGCGACGGCATGGAGCTGGTGGCAGTGTTCCTGGTGGGGCGCCACCGCATCAAGGGCGGCGAGAGCCGGGTGTTCGAGGCCCATGGCCCGAACGGCCAGCGCTTCACGCTGACCGAGCCGTGGTCACTGCTGCTGCTGGACGACGAGCGGGTGATCCACGAGACCACCCCCATCCAGCCTGCCGACGCCGATGCGATCGGCTGGCGCGACACCCTGGTGATCACCTGCCGCTCGGGGAGCTTCCAGGGTGATTGAGCCGCTGCGCTCCAAGGCGGCGAAAGTCGCCTTGGGCGCTGCAAAGCGTCACTGCGGCTGGAAGCCGCTTTCCTTGATGATGCGTGCCCAGGTCTGGGTGTAGGCGCGCTCGCGCTGGCCCAGCTGCTCGGCACTCATGTAGCCCACGCTCAAGCCCATGGCGGTGAGCTTGTCCTTCACGCCAGGGGCGGTCAGCGCCTTGGCCACGGCGGCGCCCAGCTGGTCGATCATGGCCTTGGGCGTGCCTGCCGGTGCAAAGATGCCGTAGTAGGGCACGTCCTCGAAGCCGGTGATGCCCAGTTCTGCGAAGGTAGGCACCTCGGGCATGATGGCCTGGCGCTCCTTGCCCATCACCGCCACCACCTGCAGCTTGCCTGCCTTGTGGTTTTCGATGAAGTCGGGAATGGAGCCCACGCCCGCCGGGATCTGATTGCCCAGCATGTCCCCCATCATGGGCGCGCTGCCACGGTAAGGTGCCGCCACCAGGTCGAAACCGTTTTTCCTGGCCAGCACCTGCACCAGGAACTGTGGCACCGAGGCTGGAGCCGGAATGCCCACGGCGCTCTTGCCGCCGTTGTTCTTCACCCAGGTCACGTAGTCTTTGTAGGACTTGGCGGGCGTGCCGCCGGAAAGGGCCAGCGCGTTGACGAAGGTGGCGAAACCCGCCACCGGCACGAAGTCCTTGGCCGGGTCAAACCCCGGGCTCTTCATCACCTGCGGCAGGATGGAGATGCTGTGGTCGTGCGAAAGGAACAGGGTGTGGCCGTCGGCCGGGGCGGCCTTGAGGGCCTGGGCCGCGATCTGCCCGCCCGCGCCTGCCTTGTTGTCCACCACCACCGGGGCGCCCAGGGCTTCCCGCAGCGGCTCGGCAAGGATGCGGGCGATCGCGTCGGTGCCGCCGCCTGCGGGAAAGCCCACCATCAGCTTGATGGGCTGGCTGGACTGCGCCAGCGCAGGGCCCACGCACAGAAGGGAGGCCAGGGCCGTGCAGGCGCCCAGCAGCGCGCGGCGGGGAAAGGATGTTGGCTGTTTCAGCATGTCAGGGGGTCCTCAGTCACAAACGTTCAAAGATGGCGGCGATGCCCTGGCCGCCGCCGATGCACATGGTCACCAGCGCGTAGCGGCCGTTGATGCGCTGCAGCTCGTGCAGCGCCTTCACGGTAATGAGCGCGCCCGTGGCACCGATGGGGTGGCCCAGCGAGATGCCCGAGCCGTTGGGGTTGACCTTGGCCGGGTCCAGTCCCAGGTCGCGCGTGACCGCGCAAGCCTGTGCCGCAAACGCCTCGTTTGCCTCGATCACATCCAGGTCGTTCACGGTCAGCCCCGCCTTCTGCAGCGCCAGCTTGGACGCGGGCACCGGGCCGATGCCCATGTACTTCGGGTCCACCCCGGCGTGCGCGTAGGCCACCAGGCGTGCCATGGGCTGCAGGCCGCGCGCCTTGGCCGTGCCCGCTTCCATCAGCACCACCGCGGCAGCCGCGTCGTTGATGCCCGAGGCGTTGCCGGCCGTGACCGTGCCGTTTTCCTTCAGGAACACGGGCTTGAGCTTGGCCATGTCCTCCATCGTGGCGTTGGGGCGGAAGTGTTCGTCGGTGTCGTAGGCCACCTCACCCTTGCGGCTCTTGAGCATCACCGGCACGATCTGGCCCTTGAAGTGGCCTGCCTCGGTGGCCTTTTGTGCACGGTTGTGGCTTTCCACGGCCAGGCGGTCCTGATCCTCGCGGGTGATGCCCCACTTGGCGGCGATGTTCTCGGCCGTCACGCCCATGTGGATGGTGTGGAAGGGGTCGTGCAGGGCACCGACCATCATGTCCACCATCTTGGTGTCGCCCATGCGCGCGCCCCAGCGGCTGGTCAGGCTGGCGTACGGCGCGCGGCTCATGCATTCGGCACCGCCGCCGATGGCGATGTCGGCATCGCCCAGCAGGATGGACTGGCTGGCCGAGACGATGGCCTGCAGGCCGGAGCCGCACAGGCGGTTGACGTTGAAGGCGGGGGTGCCTTCGGCGCAGCCGCCGTTGATGGCCGCCACGCGCGAGAGGTACATGTCCTTGGGCTCGGTGTTGACGACGTGGCCGAAGACGACGTGGCCGACGTCCTGGCCGCTGGTGCTGGCGCGCGCCAGCGACTCCTTGACCACCAAGGCGCCCAGCTCGGTGGGCGGGATGTCCTTGAGGCTGCCGCCAAAGGTTCCAATGGCGGTGCGCACTGCGCTGACGACGACGACTTCTCTGCTCATGGATGGCTCCGGTAGGGGTGAAGGGTGGGAAGGTACAAAGTCACATCTTATGTCTGCTGCGGGGGCGCGGCGCGGGATGGGCGCCGCTTGTGTCGCCAGGGCGGCAGGTCGGGCATCGTCAGGGCGTCCAGCGGGTCAGCACGCGCAGGCTGGGTGACGGGCCTGTCACCGGGCGCGTGAGCAGGATTTCCCCCATGCCGGGGTACACGCCTGTCAGCTGCGTGATGTTGACCTGGTGGGTCACCAGCATCCAGTTGTCCGGTGCACGGAGGGCCGCTGCAGCCTGCAACACCTCTCTGCCCTGGGCATCACCGTCCCCCTGGCCCTGGAAGAACGAATTGAGGGCAGGCCAGACTTCGGGTTTGGCATCGCCGAAAGCGAGCTGGGCCGTATCGACGCAGCGGCACCAGGCGCTGGTGCTCACGCGGGCCAGTTGCACTTTTTCGCTGGCAAAGCGCTGGCCTGCCTGCTTCGCCTCGCGCCGCCCCCGCTCGCTGAGGTTGCGCTGGGTGGCGCAGTTCCCCAGGGTGAAGTTGGGCGGGTCCCCGGTTCCGGGTTCGGTCGAGGCATGGCGCATCAGGAAAACGTTGCCGCCCTCTCGCGCCAAGCGCCAGAAAACGGCGCTGTCCTGCCTTGCCAAGGCTGTGGCGGGCAGGGCCAGCGTGGCCAGCAGCACGCGGCGGCGCGTGTCGTCGTGTCTGTCACAGACTCCCATCGCGCTCAGTCCCGCACGTCGGCCACGGGCTGCTCGCCAAAGCCAGGTTTCTCCAGATAGGCCAGTACACGGCTGGCGGCATCTTCGGGGGTGCTCAGCTGGCCGTCGCGTTGCAGGCTGACAAAGCGTTCCAGGTCCGGGAACTCGGTGGGCGGCCCTGCGCGCAGCTGGGTCTGCATGTCCGTGTCTATCACGCCTGGGGCCAGCGAGACGATGCGCGCGCCTTGCGGGCGGGCGGCCTCGTCCAGCGCGGTGCAGCGGCTGAAATGGTCCATGCCCGCCTTGGCCGCACAGTAGGGAGCTTGCGCCGCCATGGCCCGGCGCCCCAGCCCGGACGAAATGTTGAGCACCTTGCGCGGGCCTTCCCAGCCGCCGTCCACCCAGGCACGCGTGGCGCGCAGGAAGGCACCCGTGAGCAGCATGGGTGCTTCCAGCCCCACGCGCAGTGCCCGTGCGAGTTCGCCGGGCGGGCAGCGGTCGATGGAGCCGATGCGCGGGATCACGCCCGCGTTGTTGATCAGCGTGGCGCTGACGATGCCCGGGGCATGCAGGCTGTGCAACCAGCGCTCCAGCCGCTCGGCGGATTCTTCCGTTTCTGCCAGGTCCTGCGACCATTGTTCCAGGTGCACGCCACGCGCCATGGCCTCGTGGGCCAGGTCATCACTGGTCTGGCGGGAGATGCACAGCAGAATGCGGTCAGGCGCCAGCAACTGACGGGCCATGGCCAGGCCCATGCCGCGCGAGGCGCCGGTAAGAATGGTGAGGTGGCGGGTGTCGTTCATGTCGGGTCGTCCGTCGCCAGGCGGAAAGCATTGCGCCCGGCATCCTTGGCAGCGTACAGCGCTTCGTCCACACGGTGCAAGACTTCTTCGGTGTTGTCCCCTCCATCGGCAAGGTATCCGCCCATGCTCAGCGTCAGGGGCTGCCCGCCATCACGTGTCTGCTGCTCCACGTCTGCACGTATGCGTTCGCCCACCTTTTCCAGCAGTGCGCTGTCGCAGGGGGTGAGCAGGACCAAGAACTCGTCACCGCCCCAGCGGGCCGCGTGGTCGTAGGGGCGGATGTTGGCGCGCAGCAGCCCGGCCACTGTTACCAGCGCGGTGTCGCCCGCTGCGTGTCCCAGCGTGTCGTTGATCTTCTTGAACCAGTCCACGTCGAGGTAGATGACGCCGTAGCTGCCGCCTTCGCGCCGGCTGCGCAGGGCCACGTTTTCCAGCAGCTCGTTCATGCCACGGCGGTTGACCAGCCCGGTGAGCGGGTCGATGCGGGCCAGCCGGTCCAGCGCCTCGGTGCGTTCGCGCACTTTCTGTTCCAGGTCGCGGGTGTTGTTGCGGATGGCGTTGGCCATGGTGCCAAAGTGCTCGATCAGCTGCCCGATTTCGCCTCGCGCGCGTGGCAGCCCGGAAGGTCCGAGGTCTCCGTCGCGCACGCGCAGCATCGCCTTTTCCAGCGCCGCCACCGGGTTGAGCACCCAGGCGCGCAGGGTCAGGTGCAGCAGCAGCAGGGTGGCCAGCAAGGTGATGGCGAACACCGCCGCCACCGGGGCGAACTGGTTCACGGGCATCAGTTCGTCCAGGTCCATCAGCGTCACCTCGTACCAGCCTATGGTAGGCAGGTAGGCCACGCCCAGCAGGTGGCGCTTGCCGCCCACGGTGACGAAGTCGTTGTGCACCGGTTCCGCCAGTGAGGTGCTTTGCTGCAGTGTCTGCATGTGTTGCTGCAGCCGCGCCCGGTCCTGCGGGTCGTCCAGCAGCTGGGTGACCAGGCTCTTCTGGCCTTCCGGCTTCACGAAGCTGGCGTAGTCGATCAGCTTTTGGTCGCGGTAGAGTTGTATGGCGCCGGTGGAGTCCACGAACAGGCTGGTGATGCCCGGCTGGCCGATGTCCACCACGTTGCTCAGGAACTCTTCCAGCGAAATGCCGGTGCCCACCACCCCCACGGTCCGGTCGCCCTCGCGCATCAGCACGTCCACCCACAGCTTGGTGACCTTGAGTTCCTGGTCCGGGTTGACGTTGAGGTGGAACTCGCGGTCCTGGTCGATGAGGCCGTAGAACCAGGCGTCGGCCGGGTTGTCGCGTTTCAGGTGGTAGCGCAGGGGCTGTTCAGCGAAATCGTTGCTTGCGTTGTTGTGGTAATACGCACCGGAATCCCGCAGTGCCACGAAGTAGTTGCGGTCGCGGAAGTTCTGGCGGTAGTTCTCCATCTCGGCCAAGGCCTGGGCGTGGCGCTCGGGGTCGTCTGGCGACCTGGCCCAGCGCTTGAGCACCTGCGACTGCGCCATCTGCTTGGCTAGCGCAATCTCACGCTCGATGGGCTGCAGCAGCCGCGCGCTGTCGTAGCGCACCTGTATGCCCACCACCCGCTGGCCCCAGCGCTCGATCACGCTCTCCGCAATCAGTTGGAATACCCCCCAGGCCACCAGCGTGGCAGGGATGATGAGTGATGCGGTAAGCAGCAGGAACCGCGATTTGAGTTTCAAGCGACGTCCCTCGGCGTGGAGTATTTTTGTGATGTACGGGTTAGATTGTGCCGTACAGCCCGGGGGTTTACCCTGAGCAATAATGCGAAGCCCCATGTGGACAGATACCCATTGCCATCTTGACGCGCCGGAGTTCGGCACAGACCACGCCGGTGCACTCGCTGCCCGGGTGCTGGCGCGCGAGCGCGGCGTGGGCCTGTGCGTGCTGCCCGCCGTGATGCGCCAGAACTGGGCAACGGTGCGCGACCTGGCCCACCGCACCGGAGACGCCTATGCTCTGGGCATCCATCCCCTGTATGTGCCGAAAGCCGAAGAAGCCGACCTGGCCGCGCTGGACCAGGCCTTGCAGGAGGCGCGTGACGACCCACGCCTGGTGGCCGTGGGCGAGATCGGCCTGGACTTCTTCGTGCCTGCGCTGTGCGAACCCGCCATGCGCGAGCGGCAGCTTCACTTCTACCGCGAGCAGTTGCGCCTGGCGCAGCGCCATGGGCTGCCGGTGATCCTGCATGTGCGGCGCTCGGCCGACCAGTTGCTCAAGCACCTGCGCGGCATGGCGGCACAGGGCCAGCCCGTGGCCGGCGGTATCGCCCACGCCTTCAATGGCAGCGAACAGCAGGCACAGGCCTTCCTGGCATTGGGGTTCAAGCTGGGCTTTGGCGGCGCGGTCACGTTCGACACGGCCCGCCAGTTGCGCCGCCTGGCTGCCCAGCTGCCGCTGGAAGCGCTGGTGCTGGAGACGGACGCGCCCGACATACCCCCGCAATGGCTTTACGTGCCTGCCGCGCAGCGCGGCGCTGGCCAGCCGCAGGGCATCAACACACCGGCGGAACTGCCTCGCATTGGCGAGGCGGTGGCGGGCTTGCGCGGCTTGACCGCGGATACTCTGGCGAAGGCGACGAGCAGCAACGCCTTGACCGCGTTGCCCAGGCTGCGTGTGCTGGAGCATGTCTCATGAGCGCGCCCTTCAACGCGTCCTTGCCCGAAACCCTCCAGGGGCTGGCCCCCATCCTCGACGAACGCACCCGCCTGCTGGTGCTGGGGAGCTTTCCCAGCGTCGCCTCGCTGCAGGCGCAGCGTTACTATGCCCACCCGCAAAACCATTTCTGGAAGATTCTCGGCGCCCTGTGGGGCCAGCCGCTGACCGACATGCCCTACAACGAAAGAACCGACGTGTTGCGCGCCCATGGCCTGGGCGTGTGGGACGTCTACGCCGCCTGCGAGCGCGAAGGCAGCCTCGACAGCGCCATCCGCAACGCCCGCCTGAACGACCTGCAAGGCCTGCGCCAACGCTGCCCCCGCCTCCAGGCCATTGCCCACAACGGCGGCGAAAGCTTCCGCCATGCGCGCCACACCCGTGCCCTGGGCCTGCCTGTGTACCGGCTACCCTCCACCAGCCCGGCCAATGCCAGCTGGAGCTTCGAGCGCAAGCTTGCTGCCTGGCGCGAGGTGTTCGTCCGGCACGGGCTGCTGGCCGAAGGGGCTGTCTGATGGCCCGCCAACGCAATGCCGCCCGTGGCGGCGGTACCGAAACCGCAGACTTGCCTGAAGTCACCATCTCCGAGGACGGCGAGGTGCGTTTCCTGCACCTGGGTACCGAGTGGATACAGGGCTCGATGCTCATCGACAAACCCTTCGACATCGAGCTGGAGTACGTGCAGCGCATGGTGGCGTGGCTGCTGTTCGTCGATCCGGACAGTGTGGCCGCCAGGCGTGCCTGGCAGCTGGGGCTGGGGTCGGCCGCGCTGACCAAGTTCCACTTCAAGAAACTGCGCATGGACACCACCGCCATCGAGATCAACCCGCAGGTGGTGGCGGCCTGCCGCACCTGGTTCAAACTGCCGCCCGACAGTGCCAAGCTGCGCGTCATGCTGGGCGACGCCGCCGAGGTGGCAAAACACGGGCCCTTCCACGGCACGGTGGACGCCTTGCAGGTGGACCTGTACGACCACGAAGCTGCCGCGCCAGTGCTGGACAGCACCGAGTTCTACGCTGATTGCCGCCGCCTGTTGACCGACGACGGCGCCATGACGGTCAACCTCTTCGGGCGTGACGCGAGCTACGAGCGTTCGCTGGAAAAAATCTGCGAAGCCTTCGGAGCCGATGCCGTGTGGGCCTTCCGCCCCACGCGCGAGGGCAACACCATCGTGCTGGCGCTGCGCACACCGCAACACCCCACTCGCATGGAATTGCTGGCCCGTGCCGAGGTGATCCAGGAGCGCTGGGGGCTGCCCGCCACCAAGTGGCTGCGGGTGTTCAAGCCCGTTGCACCTTGAGGGACGGCAGTCATGTCACAACCCTCTCCCAAGGCGTCGCTCACCACCGGTCTCTTGTTGGCGGTGGCGGGTTCCATCGCCTTCAGCGGCAAGGCCATCATCGTCAAGCTGGCCTACCGGTATGGGGTGGATGCGGTCACGCTCATCATGTACCGCATGTTGTTCGCGTTGCCGCTGTTCCTGGCCATGACGTGGTGGGCCACCTACCGTTCCAGCACGCCGGTGGTGCCACTCACCCGGCGCGACTGGCTGGGCATCCTAGGACTGGGAGTGAGTGGTTACTATCTGGCGAGCTTCCTGGACTTCTGGGGTCTGCAGTACATCAGCGCCAGCCTGGAGCGGCTCATCCTTTACCTCAACCCCACGCTGGTACTGGTGCTCGGCTGGGTGCTCTACAAGCGTGCCATCACCGCGCGGCAGGCCGGTGCCATGGCGTTGAGTTACGCCGGCGTGCTGCTGGTGTTCGGCCACGAAGTGAGCTTCGACGGCTGGTCCACCGCCTTGGGGGCGCTGCTGGTCTTCGGCAGCGCCATCAGCTACGCCATCTATCTGGTCTACAGCGGTGAGATGGTCAAGCGTTTGGGCTCGCTGCGGCTGGTGGGGCTGGCCACCACGGTGGCCTGTTTGCTGTGCCTGCTGCAGTTCGTTTTGCTGCGGCCCATGTCTGCGGCGCTGGTGGCGCCCGAGGTGGTCTGGCTGTCGGTGCTCAACGCCGTGGCCTGCACCGCCGCGCCGGTGATGATGGTGATGATGGCCATCGAGCGCATAGGCTCGGGCCTCGCGGCACAGACCGGCATGATCGGCCCCATGTCCACCATCCTCATGGGGGTGTTCATACTGGACGAACCTTTCAACGGCTGGATTCTGGCGGGCACGGTGCTGGTGGTGTCCGGCGTGCTGTGGGTGAGCCGCCAGCGGGCCTGACCTTTTTTGACGACAGAGGAGCAACAAGACATGGATCTGGGTTTGACGGGCAAGTGGGCGCTGGTGTGCGGCGCCAGCAAGGGTTTGGGCTGGGGTTGTGCACGTGCGCTGGCCCTGGATGGCGTGAACGTGGTGATGGCGGCGCGCGGCGCGCAGGCCCTGGAGGATGCCGCTGCTGCGCTTCGAGCCCAAGCCAGCGGCAAGGTGCTCACCGTGGCTGCGGACGTGACCACCGAGGCCGGCCGCGAGGCGTTGTTCAACGTGCCTGGTGGGCCGGGCCGGGCTTTCGACATCGTCGTGACCAACGCGGGCGGCCCCCCGCCGGGTGACTTCCGCCAGTGGGGCCGTGAAGAGTGGTTGAAGGCGGTGGACGCCAACATGCTCACTCCCATCGAACTGATCAAGGCCACGGTGGACGGCATGGCCGAGCGCGGTTTCGGGCGCATCGTCAACATCACCAGCAGCGCTGTGAAGGCGCCCATCGACATTCTGGGGCTGAGCAACGGCGCGCGCAGCGGCCTGACCGGCTTCGTGGCCGGGCTGGCACGCAGCCCCATCGCCGCGCGCGGTGTCACCATCAACAACCTGTTGCCCGGCAAGTTCGACACCGACCGCCTCAAGGCCACCATGGTGGGCGCCGCGCAGAAGACCGGCAAACCGCTGGACGAGGTGCGCGCCACTCAGGAGGCGCAGATACCGGCAAGGCGCTTTGGCACCCCCGAAGAGTTCGGGGCCATCTGCGCCTTCCTGTGCAGCGTGCACGCGGGCTACATCAACGGCCAGAACATTCTGCCCGACGGCGGGCTGTACCCCGGCACGTACTGAGCCCGCCTGCGGGCAGGGGTGTCAGCGCCGCAGCGACGACACCACGATGCCCGCAACGATGAGTGCGAAGGCTACCCCGTGGTACATCCGGGGTGGCTCGCCCAGGAACGCGGCCGACATGGTGGCGGCGAACAGCGGCGTGAGGTTGTTGAAGAAGCTGGCCACCGTGGGCCCTGCGCGCTGCACGCCAATGCCCCAGCAACGGTAGGCCGCCAGCGAAGGGCCCAGGGCCACGAACACCAGCACGGCCGCCAGTGCCCAGCTCCAGTGAATAAATGGCTCGGGCGCGCCAGTGGCCCCCAGCCAGACCCATTCCCCGGCTGTCAGCGCCGACGCCCACGCCAGGCCCATCACCACCTGCGCCAGCAGGAACGCCGCCCAGTCGTTGCGTATCTCGGCGGATTCGTCACGCCGCGTGAGCAGCCAGCTGTAGCAGGCCCAGACCAGAGAAGCCACCAGCATCCAGGCGTCGCCCGGGACCAGCTGCAGCGACATCAGACGCTCCAGGTGACCCTGGGTGAGCACCACCGTCACCCCCGACAGCGACAACGCCGCCCCCAGCAGGGCCTGCCGCCGTATGGGCGCATGGAAGAACAGCCGGCCCACCAGCAGCATCCACACCGGCATGCTTGAAGCCACCAGCGTCACGTTGGTGGGGGTGGACGTCTTGAGCGCCAGGTACTGCAGCATGTTGTAGCCCGCGATGGCCAGCAGGCCCAGCAGGGCGAAGCGCCGCCATTCGCGCCACAGCGGACTGCCCCGGCGCAGCACCCACGCCGCCAGCGGCAGCAGCATGGCAAAGGCCAGCACCCAGCGCAGGAAGTTGAACGTGACAGGGGGAATCCAGGGCGCGGCCAGACGCCCCACCACCGCGTTGCCCGCCCACATCAGTGGCGGAACAACGAGCAGCAGGGCCGTGGCGGCGTCCAGGCGTTGGGTGGGTGTGGAAGACATGCCCCGCACTGTATCAAGCGCCGCAGGGGCATTGACCCCATGGGGACACCTTCGCGTCACCTGCGTGGCACCATTGCAGTGTTCCAATTTCTGCAGGAGACCCCATTCATGAGCATCACCAGCCGCGCCGTGCGCATAGAGCAGCCTGGCGGCCCCGAACAAATGAAACTTGTCGAGGTGACCGTGGGCGACCCCGGCCCGGGGGAGGTGCGCATCCGCCACCATGCCATCGGCCTGAACTTCATCGACGTCTACCAGCGGACCGGCCTGTACACCTTGCCCCTGCCCCTGCAACTGGGCATGGAGGGCGCTGGCATAGTGGAGGCGGTGGGCGAGGGTGTGACGCACCTGCAGCCCGGTGACCGCGCGGCCTACGCCAGCCAGCCCCCGGGCAGCTACTGCGATGTGCGCGTGATGCCCGCGATGAACGTCTGCCGCCTGCCCGACAACATTTCTTTCGAGCAGGGTGCGGCCATGATGCTCAAGGGCCTCACGGCGCAATACCTGCTGAAGCGTTGCCCGCCTGCAGAAGGTTTGCACCCGGGCGATTTCGTGCTGTTCCACGCTGCAGCTGGAGGGGTGGGGCTGATCGCCTGCCAGTGGGCCAAGGCGCTGGGCCTGCAGCTCATCGGCACGGCAGGCTCTGACGCCAAGTGCGAGCTGGCGCGAGCCAACGGCGCGGCCCACGTCATCAACTACAACACCGAAGACTTTCTGCCACGCGTGAAAGAAATCACGGGCGGCAAGGGTGTGAAGGTGGTGTACGACTCGGTGGGCAAGGACACCTGGGACAAGTCGCTCGACTGCCTGTCGCCCTTCGGTCTGATGGTGGCGTTCGGCAACGCCTCAGGCCCGGTGCCGCCGTTTGCGCCTGCCATTCTGGCGGCCAAGGGCTCGATTTACGTGACGCGCCAGACGATCTTCTCCCACATCACCAGCCGTGAGCGCACGCAATCCATGGCTGACGACCTCTTCGCGGTGGTGGGCAGTGGGCAGGTCAAGATCCACGTGGAGCAGCGCTATCCGCTGGAGCAGGTGCAGCAGGCCCACCGCGACCTGGAAGCCCGCAAGACCACGGGCTCTACCGTGCTGCTGCCCTGACCGGCACGCCGCTCTCGCACCAGTAACGCAACTCGTAGCCGCGCAGGGGTTCCTGCACGGCCTGCAGGCCTGTGAAGCCGTGCGCGGCATCGGCGGGTCGCACCTGCGCGCTGCGGTAGCTGGCCTGGTGCAGCAGGACCGGTTCGCCCCCCAGCACGGCGTAGGTGCTCACACGCACCACGGGTTCTTCAAACGGCAGGGCCTTGTTCACCACCTTGAACACGAACGACGACCCCTGCAGTTGCGGTTCCACGTCCTCGGCCTGTGTGACGGGAGGGACCGTCAGCATGCGCGTGGCACCCGCGTACGACAGGTGGCAATGAATGTGGTCTGCCTTCACCTGTGTGGTCAGGAGCAAAGCGGTCATCGCCGCTGCCGCCCGCCGGAAACTGACCGCCCAGCGCACATGGCTTTTCATCATGTGGCGGACGGTGGGACCATGGCGGCCTGACGGCACGATTTGATGGTTCGACATGCAGAAGAAGGCGTTCCGAGGGGTGTACGGGGCGGTCGCCCCTCTGTTTTGCCAATTTTAGCGGTTGCAATGGGTGTGATGCTTGCGCTGGCGGCGCGAGCGTTCCGCGCCGTTGGCGCAGATACACCCCCAGTCTATTCTGAACGCCAGATTAATTTCGATGGCATGCATCATATTTTTTCGTTCATATATCATAAAAGTTGAAAATGATTTCCGTTTAAGTGTGACTGAAATCACTGAAACGCTTTTGTGAGGCCTCGATACATATAATCAATCGACAATGTGTGAAATGTGATTTATGGCGATAAGCCAACCATTGTCGTTGTGGAGCCCTGAGGAGTCATCATGCGTTTGAACTTGCCGGTCACCAGCCGCGAATACCCGTTTCCCAAGGGGAGGACACTCGTGTCCACCACGGACAGCAAGGGGCGCATCCTCTACTGCAATCCCATGTTCATCGAGGTCAGCGGCTATACGAGGGAAGAGCTGCTGGGCCAGCCCCACAACCTCATTCGCCACCCCGACATGCCCGAGGAGGCGTTCCGTGACCTGTGGGACACCATCGCTTCTGGCCGCCCATGGTCCGGGCTGGTGAAGAACCGGCGCAAGAATGGCGACCATTACTGGGTGATGGCCAACGTCACGCCGCTGATGCATGACGGTGTGCCTGCGGGCTACATGTCTGTGCGCACCGAAGCCAGCCAGGCGCAGATACAGGCGGCCGAGTCGCTGTATGCCCGCATGCGTGCCGAGGAAACTTCTGGCCACCTCGTTCACCGGCTGAAGGCCGGACGGGTGGTCAGGGCCACCTGGTGGGGCCGTCTGCGCGAACGCATGCGCCTGGGGCTGGAATGGCGCCTTCTGCTCGTGCTCGCAACGACGGGCCTTCTGGGGTATGCCATCTCCCTGGTGGACCACGACCCGTCTTTTGTCCGTCAGGCGCTGGCTGGCGGCATGATCGTCTGCGGGATCGCGGCCGCATGGCGGTACCTGTCGTACCTGATGTTGCGTCCGGTCGGCCAGCTGGTGGCGGCAGCCAACCGCATGGCGGGCGCCGACATGACCCAGCCTGTGGAGAAAACCCGTGACGACGACTTTGGCCAGATGCAGCAGGCCATGGCGCAGCTGAACGTGAACCTGATGTCCGTGGTGCGTGACGCCCGCCAGCAGAGCCAAGAGATGGCGCGGGCCACGACGGAGATCGCCCAGGGCAACCTGGACCTGTCACAGCGCACCGAGGCCCAGGCCAGCAGCCTGGAGCAGACGGCGGCTTCGCTCACACAGATCACCGAAACCGTGCGCCAGACCGTCGACTCCACCCGCCAGGCCAATGCCATGGCCACGGCCGTCAACGAGACCGTGCAGCGGGGCAGCGAGGCGGTGGAGGCGCTGGGTGGCACCATGCGTGAAATCCAGGCGTCTTCCGCGCGCATCGGCGACATCACCCAGGTCATCGACGGCATTGCCTTCCAGACCAACATCCTGGCGCTGAATGCCGCAGTGGAGGCCGCGCGCGCCGGAGACCAGGGCCGCGGGTTTGCCGTGGTTGCTTCAGAGGTGCGTTCCCTGGCCCAACGTGTGTCTCTGGCTGCCCGAGAAATCAAGGACCTCATCGACGAGTCAACCAGCAAGGTCAATGACGGAGAAGCCAGGACACAGGCCGTTCAAAGCGTGATGGGCCAGACGGTGGATGGCGTGCGCAAGGTCAACGATATCGTCACCGAGATCAGTCACGCGGCCGAGGAGCAGCTTGCCGGTTTGTCGCAGATCAACGCGGCGGTTTCGCAGATGGATGGCATCACCCAGCAGAACGCCGCGCTGGTGGAGCAGCTGGCCAACGCAGCCTCATCCCTGGAGGGGATGGCGCGCAACGTGACCGAGACGGTGCAGGTGTTCCGGCTGGAAAGCGCCCAGCATGCGCCCTTGCTCCCCGACGCCGTGGCATTGAGGGCGGCCAACAAGCGTAGCCTGCAGCTGGCGGCCTGAGACACCGCCGGGCTGTGTTCAGCCCGTGCGCCGCACGCGCAGCAGTTCGTCCAGGATCAGGCCGATGGCGCCAGCGGTGATGGCCGCGTCTGCGATGTTGAAGGCGGGGAAGTGCCCGCCATGGAACACCGGAGAAAGGAAGCGCCAGTGGAAGTCCAGCATGTCCACCACGTAGCCGTGCAGCAGGCGGTCAACCACGTTGCCCACGGCACCGCCCAGCAGGCAGCTCAGCGAGAAGGCGAAAAGCTTCTGCCCATGGTGCGAGCGCAGCATCCACACGATGAAGGCGGCTGTGCCCAACCCAACCACCGTGAAGAACCAGCGTTGCCAGCCCCCCGCGTTGGCCAGGAAGGAAAACGCCGCGCCCGTGTTGTGCACGCGCACGATGTTGAAGAACGACGTGACGTAGGTGGCCTCACCCGGGCGGTAGTAACCCAGGATCAGCACCTTGGTGAACTGGTCTGCCAGCAGGATCAGGAAAGCCAGGCCCAGCCAGGTGAGCATGCCTTTGGAGGATGCCTTGCCCATGCGCCCGCCTTCAGGCCACGGTGCGGGCTTCACCCGCGCCGTACAGGTTGCTGGTGCAGCGGCCGCACAGGTCGGGGTGGGCGGCGTCGTGGCCCACGTCGTCGCGGTAGTGCCAGCAGCGGCCGCACTTGGCGGCGCCAGATGGGGTCACCTCCACCGCGAGGTCGGCACCCTGTTGCAGCGTGATGGCCGAGACGATGAATACAAACTTCAGGTCGTCGCCCAGGCTCTGCAGCAGCGCGAAGTCTTCCGCACCGACCGTCAACGTCACATTGGCCTGCAGGGACGAGCCCACGTTGCCCGCGGCACGCACGTCCTCGATGGCCTTGTTCACTGTGGCGCGCAGTTCCAGCACGCGGCTCCATTTGGCCAGCAGCGCCTCGTTGGGCGTGCCCAAGGGCAGGTAGGTTTCGGTGAAGATGGACGGGGTGTTGCCCGCCAGCGCCCACGCTTCCTCTGCGGTGAAGCTCAGGAAGGGCGCCATCCAGCGCAGCATGGCGTGGGTGATCTGGTGCAGCGCGGTTTGCGCACTGCGGCGCGCCAGACTCTTGGGTGCCGTGGTGTAGAGGCGGTCCTTCAGCACGTCCAGGTAGAAGGCGCCCAGATCCTCGGAGCAGTACACCTGCAGCTTGGCCACCACAGGGTGGAATTCGTACACGTGGTAGTGGGCCAGCACGTCGGCCTGGAACTGCGCCGCGCGGCTCAGGGCGTAGCGGTCGATCTCCAGCATCTGTTCCACGGGTACGGCGTCCTGTGCCGGGTTGAAGTCGCTGATGTTGGCCAGCAGGAAGCGCAGCGTGTTGCGGATGCGGCGGTAGGCGTCCACCACGCGGGCCAGGATCTTGTCGTCGATGCCCAGATCGCCGGAATAGTCGGTGGCGGCCACCCACAGGCGGATGATCTCGGCGCCCATCTTGGAGCTGACCTGCTGCGGTGCCACCACGTTGCCCACGCTCTTGCTCATCTTGCGGCCCTGGCCGTCCACAGTGAAGCCGTGGGTCAGCAAGCCCTTGTAGGGCGCGCGGTCGTACATGGCGCAGGCGGTGAGCAGCGAGCTGTGGAACCAGCCGCGGTGCTGGTCATGGCCTTCCAGGTACAGGTCGGCCTCGGGGCCGCTGTCGTGGCCGCTGCCGGCGTGGCTGCCCTTGAGCACGGTGGTGTGCGTGGTACCCGAGTCGAACCACACCTCCAGAATGTCGGTGCTCTTGCTGTAGGCGGCCGGGTCGGTGGCATCGCCAATGCGCGCGAGGATGTCCGCCACGCTCAGCTTGCTCCAGGCCTCGATGCCGCCAGCCTCCACCACCTCGGCGGCCAGGTCGATGATCTCGGGCGTGCGCGGGTGCGGCTCACCGCTGTCCACGTGCAGCAGGAAGGGCAGGGGCACCCCCCAGCTGCGCTGGCGGCTGATGCACCAGTCGGGCCGGTTGGCGATCATGTCGCGCAGGCGGGCACGGCCGTTTTCCGGGTAGAAGCTGGTGTGCTCGATCGCCTCCAGGGCCAGCTGGCGCAGCGTCTTGGCGGCCTTGTCCTTGGTGAAGATGCCCTCGCCCTCGTCCATGCGCACGAACCATTGCGCAGCGGCGCGGTAGATCACCGGCGTCTTGTGGCGCCAGCAGTGCGGGTAGCTGTGGGTGATGGTCTCGGTGGCGAACAGGCGGTCGTGGTCGCGCAGCGTGTCGATGACGACGGGTGCCGCCTTCCAGATGTTCATGCCGCCGAACAGGGGCAGCGCATCGTCGTACTGGCCGTTGCCCTGCACGGGGTTGAGGATGTCGTCGTACTTCAGCCCATGCGCCACGCAGGAGTTGAAGTCGTCCACGCCGTAGGCGGGCGAGGAGTGCACGATACCCGTGCCGTCGTCGGCGGTGGCGTAGTCGGCCAGGTAGATGGGGCTCAGGCGGTCGTAACCCGGGTGCACGTGCGCCAGCGGGTGCTTGAAGTGGATCATCTCCAGCGCCCGGCCTTGGGCAGTAGCCAGCACGGTGCCTTCCAGCTGGTAGCGTTCCAGGCACTTTTCCACCAGCGATTCGGCCAGCACCAGAAGGCCGCGCGGGGTGTCGACCAGCGCGTAGGTCAGCTCGGGGTTGAGGTTGAGCGCCTGGTTGGCGGGGATGGTCCAGGCCGTGGTGGTCCAGATCACCACGAACATCGGCTTGTCTTGCAGGCCAGCCGTGTCGGCGTGCGGCAGGCCGCTCTGGCCGAAGAAGGCCTGCAGCAGCTTGGCCGGTTCGGCGCAGGGGAAGCCCACGTCCAGCGTCTGGCTCTTCTTGTCCTGGTATTCGATCTCGAACTCGGCCAGCGAGGAGCCGCAGTCGAAGCACCAGTACACGGGCTTCAAGCCACGGTACACGAAGCCGCGTTCCATCACGCGCTTGAAGGCGCGGATTTCATTGGCTTCGGTGGCAAAGGCCATGGTTTTGTAGGGGTTGTCCCACTGGCCCAGCACGCCCAGCCGCTTGAAGTCGGCCATCTGCTGGCCGATCTGCTCGGTGGCGAAGGCGCGGCTCTTGGCCTGCATCTCGTCGCGCTGCAGGCCCCGGCCATGCAGCTTCTCGATGGCGTTTTCGATCGGCAGGCCGTGGCAGTCCCAGCCCGGGATGTATTGCGCATCGAAGCCAGCCAGCTGGCGCGCCTTGACGATCATGTCCTTGAGCACCTTGTTGACGGCGTGGCCGATGTGGATCTGGCCGTTGGCGTAGGGCGGGCCGTCGTGCAGGATGAACTTGGGCGCGCCCACGCGGGCGTCGCGCAGGCGGCGGTAGATGCCTTGCTCTTCCCATTGCTTCACCCAGTCTGGCTCGCGCTGGGGCAGGTTGCCGCGCATGGGAAAGGGGGTGTCGGGCAGGTTCAGCGTCTTGCTGTGGTCGGTGCCGGACTGGGGGGCGTTGGCTTTGGCGTCGGACATGGCTTGTGTCTCGGAATTTCTGACAGGCTCGGCCCGCGCAGGCGCAGGAAACCGGGTGAGGGGGCCACGCACCCCGAGCCTGTCCAGGGGCGTGCGGCAACAGCCGGGCGGCTGGGGCGGGCTTTAAATTCGGTCGCGCGTGGTCTGGCGGCGCACCGACGCGTGGGGGGTGGCGTTCGCCGAGAACCAGGCGCGTGCGTCATCGCAGTCCTTGGCAATGCCCCTCGTCAGGGCATCCAGACTGTCGTACCTGAGTTCGTCGTGCAGTTTGTGCAGCAGTTCCACACGGATGATTTTACCGTAGGCCTCTCCGGGAGACGGTGCGTGGGCCAGGGCGCGCCGCACGCGTTCGGGCCACTCCAGGCAGTGGGTTTCCAGCAGAACGCGCCCGCCGTTGACGTCGTCGGGGTCGAGCGAGGGCCGTATTCCCAGGTTGGCCACGCCGGGCAGGGGGGCGGCGTCGGGGTCGTCGTCCAGCCCGTGCACCTGCACCACGAAGATGCCGCTGGCCGCAGGTTTCCAGTGGGCAAAGCGCAGGTTCAGCGTGCGAAAGCCGTTGCCCGCGCCTGCCGCAGTGGCGCCCAGTTCGCGGCCCAGCTTGCGGCCATGCACCACGTGTCCGCTGACGCTGTAGGGGCGGCCGAGCAGCGCGGCCACGTCGTCCATGCGCCCTTCGGCCAGTGCGTCGCGCACGGCAGAACTGGACACGCGCAGCCCATGCACTTCGTAGCTCATCATGCGCGCCACGTCAAAGCCGTGGGTGGTGCCTGCGGCGTCGAGCATGGCGTAGTCGCCCTGGCGCTGCGCGCCGAAGCGGAAGTCGTCGCCCACCAGCACATAGCGCACACCCAGGGCGCGAACCAGCACGTCGTCAATGAAACTCTGCGCGGGCAGGCTGGCCAGCTGTTCGTTGAATGGCAGGATGACGCACTGATCCACACCGCAGCGGCGCAGTTCGTTCAGCTTGTCGCGCAGGGTGGCAATGCGCGCAGGTGCCAATTCGGGCTTGTGAAACTTCTGGGCAAAGAAGTCGCGCGGGTGGGGCTCGAAGGTCAGCGCGCAACTGGGCACGCCGCGGTGGCGCGCCTCGTTGATCAGCAGGGCCAGCATGGCCTGGTGGCCGCGGTGCACGCCGTCGAAATTGCCTATGGTCAGGGCGCAGCCCGTGTCCCGTGCGCTGGCGTGGCGCAGCAGGTTGTTCAGGCCTTGGATGATTTTCATGCGACGGTCAGGGGATTTCAGAAGTTTTGCCGGAAAACCGATACAAAAGCGCGCTATATTGACACAAGTTCATGCATCCGCCCGGTCGCAGCGCTGCGTTGCGCCGGGCAGGACGAATTCCTGTGGTTCGGTGCCCCCAGGGGCGTTACGCGCGGAGGTCGGTCTTGAAGGTGTTGAAGCTGTCGGCGCAGGGTCTGCCGCAATCGTGGATCAGCCTGGAAGAGGCTGTGCTTCACTACGCGGCCGACGAGGTGCGCTGGGAAATGGGCCAGCGGGTCGCTGTGTTCCGTGGCGGGCACAACGCCGTCACGGGCCTGCAGTCGGTGATCGAGGTCAACTCCATCATCGGAACCCGTGGCGTGCCTGCCATCAACCCCTTCGACCTGAAGCCCACGTTGAGCAACGGCAAGCTTTTTGCGCGCGACCGCAACGTCTGCGCCTACTGCGGCGGCCATTTCCATGAAGAGGAGCTCACGCGCGAACACATTGTGCCGCTGGCGCAGAAGGGGCGCGACCAGTGGATGAACGTGGTCACCGCCTGCCGTTCGTGCAACCACCGCAAGGCCAACCGCACACCCGAGCAGGCCCGCATGCCACTGCTCTATGCACCCTACGTGCCCAGTCTCTGGGAGGATTTCATTCTGCGCAACCGCCGCATCCTGGCGGACCAGATGGAATTTCTCATGGCCCACCTGCCCAAGACCTCACGCCTTCACGCCTGATCGTCCTGTCACGGCGGGTTGGGTCTGCTTGAACTGCTAACATCGATCGGGAGGGGCGCCGCACACGCGGTTGGCCGTAGACAGCAACCCACAGAGGAGTACACGCATGGGTGAACCGCACGGCCAGCATCGCTGGCGTTTTTTCCGGTCGGGGGGCTTTGACCAGGTGCGCATCGAAAACGCCCAGGACCTGATCCGGCTGGGTGAGCTGGACCAGAAACTCTGGGCCGTGCTGGCTTGTCCCACCTCGGGGCTCGAATTCGACACGCGCACCCTGCAACTCATCGACACCGACGGTGATGGGCGCATCCGCGTGCCCGAACTGCGCGAGGCTGTGCGCTGGGCTTGCGCCATGCTGAACGACCCGGATGTGCTGTTCCAGCCAGGCGATACCCTGGCGCTTGATGCCATCCACCCCGGTGCCGACGAGGGGCCGCGTTTGCTGGGGGCGGCGCGCCAGGTGCTGGAGCGCCTGGGCAAGCCTGAAGCCGCAGCTCTGGCCGTGAACGATTTCGCCGATCTGGGCCTGATCTTCCCGCCCGCGCAGCCCAACGGCGACGGGATCGTCCCCGCTGAACTGGCACCCGACGAGGCCAGTGCCGCGCTGATCGGCCACGTCATCGCCGCGCAGGGCGCGCTGAAGGACCGCAGCGGCCAGCCCGGTGTGTCGGGCGAGACGCTGGATGCCTTCCTGGCCGCTGCGCAGCAGGTGGTGGACTGGCATGCCCAGGCGGAAACCGGTGTCGGCAGCGTGATGGCCTGGGGTGAGCAGACCCCTGCCGCGCTGGCCGCCTTCGATGCCGTGCAGGACAAGGTGCGGGACTACTTCACACGCTGCAGCCTTGCCGCCTTCGATGGGCGGGCCGAGGCGGCACTCAATCCCGCCGACACCCGTTACGCCGAACTGTCCGCCCTGGCGTTGAGCAATGCCAGCGAGGAAGTGGCCAGCCTGCCGCTGGCCAAGGTGGCCACGGATGGACTTCTGCCGCTGCGCGACGGCATCAACCCCGCCTGGCAGGCGAGGGTGGCCGCCTTGCGTGAGCAGGTCGTCACGCCGGTGCTGGGGGAGCGTGAGCAGCTCACCCAGGCCGAATGGGACGCGCTGGCCGCGCGGTTCGGTGCCTACCGTGAGTGGCTGGCCGCCCGCCCGGCCACCCCGGTGGCCGACGTGCCGGCAGAGACGCTGCGCGACATCCTGAGCGGGGCGGCCCCCGCCACGCTGAAGGCCTTGATCGAGAAGGACCAGACTGCCGAAGCCAGCGCCACGGCCATCGAGGCACTCGAACGCCTGGTGCGCCTGCGCCGGGACCTGATCACGCTCCTGCGCAACTTCGTCAACCTGAGCGACTTCTACGGCCCCGAGCGCCCGGCCATCTTCCAGGCGGGCACGCTCTATATCGACCAGCGCAGCTGCGACCTGTGCCTGCGCGTGGGTGACATGGGCCGCCATGCCGCGCTGGCCCCGCTGTCGGGCACGTATCTTGTCTATTGCCAGTGTGTTCGCCAGGGCGAACCGCCCATCACCATCGTGGCTGCCATGACCGGCGGCGATGCCGACGACATGATGGTGCCGGGCCGCAACGGCGTGTTCTACGACCGCCAGGGCCGCGACTGGAACGCGAGCGTGGTGAAGGTGGTGGAAGCGCCCATCAGCGTGCGGCAGGCCTTCTGGTCGCCCTACAAGCGCATCTCGCGCCTGATCGGCGAGCAGGTCCACAAGTTTGCCGCCTCGCGCGACAAGGACGTGGAAGCCAAGGCAGCTGCCCGCGTGGCCGACGCTGGTGCCAAGGCCGATGCGCCCGCGCCAGCCGCAGACGCCAAACCCGCCCAGGCTTTCGACATCGCCAAGTTCGCCGGTATCTTTGCCGCCATCGGCCTGGCGCTGGGTGCGCTGGGTACAGCGTTGGCGGCGGTGGTCACCGGTTTCCTGCGGTTGCCTGCCTGGCAGATGCCGCTGGTGGTGCTGGGCGTCATGCTGCTCATCTCGGGGCCGTCCATGCTGCTGGCCTGGCTCAAGCTGCGCAAGCGCAACGTGGGTCCGCTGCTCGACGCGAACGGCTGGGCCGTGAACATCCGCGCGCGCATCAACATCCCGTTTGGCGCTTCGCTGACCGGTGTGGCCCAGCTGCCGCAAGGGGCCGAGAGATCACTCGCCGATCCGTACGCGGAGCAGTCCAGCCCCTGGCCGTGGTGGATTCTGCTGGCGCTGTTGATGGGCGGCCTGTACTGGGTCTGGCGGCAAGGTTGGCTGGGGGGCTGAGTCCCCTGTTGCGGGGCCAGCGGTCGCGTGTGCCGCTGGCCGCAGCCTGTTCAGACGGGGTCGCCCAGCAGCTTCGAGAGCGCGGCGATGTTGGCCGGGCTGGGCACCATCGGCTTCATTTCGTCCTCGGCGGCGGTGGCGTTCTCGTGCGCCTGAATGGCATTGACCATGGCGTACTGGTTGTCCCAGGTGATCGTCTTGCCTTGCGGGCACAGGTCGCGCAGGGTGCCGTACCAGTAGTAACCGTCTTCACCGCCAAAGAGCTTGTCGATGCCGCCTGCGTCGCCCGAGGACAGACCGTGGGCGGACAGGATGAGGTTGAGCTTGTGGTGGGAGACGGAATAACGCATGGATTTTCAGGGGGCAGATCAGGAGCGGGCAGAGAACAGCCTCTTGCCGCGAAGGGTCGGCGATTTTACTGAAGTGGCAGAGGCCGCCCCTCGCCGGTTGAGCGAAGGCTCCCAACTGGGTTCAGGGACGTTTGAGGTTCTGCTCGAAAAACCGGATGGCTTCGGTGCGCGATTGCGTTGCCAGCCTCGAATCTGCAAACATCCTCACTTGTGCCCCCTTGCCTTTGCGTGCCGTAGGGTCGTACACCGTGCGAGAGGTGCCGCCCGGAACGTCCCAGCCGTGGGTGGCACCGGGGTAGACCGTTACCGCCACTGTGCCTTTGGACGCATCGGCTACCCCCTTGCCAAACTCTGGGCAGTCCTGCGGATCGCCGTAGTCGTCAAGCTCGCCGATCGCAATCCACACAGGGGCGCCAGTGAATGCCGCGTAGGTGTCTTGGGTGGCAGGATCGGTTGATGTCAGCAGGCTGTTGTGAAACCAGCACACGGGGTAGAACGCAACGTGAGCGGCAAAGCCGAGATCCTTCAGGTCGTTCGAAAAAGCGCCGCGCACCTTGGCAGACGACATGCGCAGCGCCATGTTCCCACCCCAGGAAAAACCCATCACGCCAATACTGTTGGGGTCGATATCCGGCCTGCTCGCCAGGTACTTCAATGCGCCATAGGCGTGGCTCAAGGTCACGGTGTGGCCTTGCCGGGGGCGTTGGTCCCGGTCGAACATGTACACCTCAAGGGTGGCAAAACCCGCCTGGTTCAATCCGGCTGCATGGTAGGCCCCGCGGCCATCGACACCGCCGCTGCCGTGCAGCAAGACCACCGCCGGTACCCGTTGCCCTGCAGGCGTGCTGGGCAGCGACAGCGTCGCCTTGACAGAGCTGGTGGCCGGAAACTCGCTCGCGTTGGCCGTCGCACCGGCAAACTGAACCGATTCCGTGCGCGACTGCGCGGCAGTCACACCCGTCAGAAGGCATGCGGTCAGGGCGAAGAGGCGAAGAGCGTGCATGTCGGAGACCTCCAAATCAGGCAAATACGCCAGCGGTGTCCTGCATTCTGGCCGAAACTTCGGCCAGGTGGTGCAAGGTGTCGCCCCAGGTCATCTCCAGTTGGGTGAGTTTCTTGAAGCAGTGGCTGACGATGTATTCGTCCGTGACCCCGATGCCGCCGTGGAGTTGCACCGCCTGCTGCCCAACGAAGCGCATGGACTGCCCCAGCTGCACCTTGGCCCGGGCCAGGGCCTGGCGGCGCTCGCCGGTTGGGGCGTTGAGCTTGAGGCTGGCGTAATAGCTCATGCTGCGGGCCAGTTCCAGCTGCATCTTCATGTCGGCCACACGGTGGCGCAGGGCCTGGAAGCTCGCGATGGGCACGCCGAACTGTTTGCGGGTGTTCAGGTACTCGGCGGTAAGTGCCAGGGTCTTGTCCATCACGCCCACAGCCTCGGCACTGGCGGCGGCAATGCCGATGTCTGCGGCATGCTCCAGCGCGGTCTGCCCATCAAGCGTCACCAGGTGCGCGGGGGCGTCCTGGAGGCTCACCTCGGCAGCCCGGCTGCCATCCTGCGTGACGTAACCGCTGGCCTGGGTTCCCCTGGCGCCGCGTTCCACCAGGAACAGGGCCAGGCCCTGATCGGTTTGCGCGGGCACCAGCCAGGCATCGGCTTGGTCACCAGCGGGCACGATGCTCTTTGTGCCGCTCACGGTCCAGCCGCCCCCTTGGGCCGTGGCCCGCGTCAATCCTGCACCCAGCCGGTGGCGCAGGCCGCGTTCCTGGTGGGCCATCACCACCAGCGCTTCGCCCGCTGCGATGCGGGGCAGCCATTCGGCCTGCAAAGCCGCATCCGCATAGCCGCCCAGCACGCCTGAGGCGATCAGCGTCTGTGCCAGCGGTTCCAGCACCAGGCCGCGGCCCAGTTCCTCCATCGCCACCATGCCCTCCACGGGGCCCATGGACATGCCACCGTGTTCGTCGCTCACGTACAGGCCGCACAGGCCCAGTTCGGCCAGCTCGCCGTAGGCCTTGCGGTCAAAGCCGCCCGCGGCCACGGCGTCGCGGCGGCGCTCGAAGGCGTAAGCCTTGTCGACCCAGCGGCGCACGGCGTCGCGCAGTTGTTCCTGATCTTCGGAAAAGTCGAAATCCATGTCAGTCTCCTCAGCCCAGCACGGTCTGTGCCACGATGTTGCGTTGCACTTCGTTGCTGCCGCCATAGATGGTGGTCTTGCGCATGTTGAAGTAGTTGGCCGCCAGGGGGGCGTTGGCTACCACGCCACCGGGGAAGTCGCCTTGCCAGCCTGCGTCCATGGCCTCAAAGATGAAGGGCAGGCTGAAGGGGCCTGCGGCCAGCATCATCAGTTCGGTGTAGCGCTGCTGGATCTCGCTGCCCTTGATCTTGAGCAGGCCCGCAATGTCCAGCGAGTTCCGGCCCGATTTCTCGGCACTCAGCACACGAAGCACCAGCATCTCCAGCGCCACGATGTCCACTTCCAGCAGCGCGATCTGGTCGCGCAAACGCAGGTCGTCCCACACACCTTCGGTTTTGGCTATGCGCTTGAGCCGCTCCAGCTCGCGCTTGGCGCGGTTCACGTCGGCAATGTTGGTGCGCTCGTGGCTCAGCAGGTGCTTGGCATAGGTCCAGCCCTTGTTCTCCTCGCCGATCAGGTTCTCGGCGGGCACCTCCACGTTGTCGAACCACACCTCGTTGACCTCGTGCTCGCCATCGAGCAGCTTGATCGGACGCACGGTGATGCCCGGGCTCTTCATGTCGATGAGCAGGAAGCTGATGCCCGTCTGCGGCTTGCCTTCGGTGGAGGTGCGCACCAGGCAGAAGATCCAGTCGCCGTACTGGCCCAGCGTGGTCCAGGTCTTCTGGCCGTTGACGATGTATTTGTCACCCACGCGCTCGGCCCGGGTCTTCAGGCTGGCCAGGTCGGAGCCGGAGCCCGGTTCGCTGTAGCCCTGGCTCCACCACACGTCGCCGCTGGCGATGCCGGGCAGGAAGCGTTTGTGCTGTTCGGCGTTGCCAAAGGCCATGATGACGGGTGCCACCATCACTGGCCCGAAAGGCACGATGCGGGGTGCGCCTGCCAGCGCGCATTCTTCTTCGAACAGGTGTTTTTGCACGGCGTTCCAGCCGGGACCGCCGAACTGTTTCGGCCAGCCGTAGCCCAGCCAGCCCTTCTTGCCGAGGATCCTGGCCCAGCCTTGCATGTCGTCGCGGGTCAGGCGCTGGGCCTGGTGCACCTTGTCGGCAATGTGCTGGGGCAGGTTCGCCCTGACCCACGCGCGCACTTCGGCGCGGAAGGCCTGTTCCTCAGGGGTGAATGCGAGATCCATGCTTGTGTCTCCTTTGATCCTGGTTTTTAGCACGGCCGTTCGATTTCGGGTTGTCCGGCCTGTGACATTTACACTCCTGCCCCATGCCTTCCCAGACAGACAAGAACATCGTCATCCTCATATCGGGCACGGGGTCGAACATGGCCGCCATCGTGCATGCCGCACAGCGGCAGCGCTGGGCCGAGCGCCTGGGCGCGCGCGTGGCGGCCGTGGTCAGCAACCGCGCCAGTGCCAAGGGCCTGGATTTTGCCCGCGAGCAAGGCATTGCCGCCGCTGTGTTGGACCACAAGGGCTTTGACTCGCGCGAGGCGTTTGATGCGGAACTGGTGCGTGTCATCGACGGCTTCGACCCCCACGGCCGTCCTGCCCTGGTGGTGCTGGCCGGGTTCATGCGCATTCTCACGCCGGGTTTCGTCGCGCACTACGAGGGGCGGCTGGTCAACATCCACCCGTCGCTGCTGCCTGCGTTCCCAGGTTTGCACACGCACCAGCGCGCCATCGAGGCCGGGTGCCGTTTTGCTGGCGCCACGGTGCACCGTGTCACGGCCGAACTGGACCATGGCGAGTACCTGGACCAGGCCGTGGTGCCGGTGCTGCCGGGGGACACTCCAGAGGCGCTGGCCGCGCGCGTGCTCACGCAGGAGCACATCATCTACCCCCGTGCCGTGGAGCGCCTGCTGGCGCAGGTTTGAGAGGCTGAGCGAAGGCGTCAGCGCAGCGCGTACACCGCCGCGCCCGCAGCCACCAGCGCCACGGTAGCCCAGCCAATGCGGTCGATGTGCTTGTGGAGTTCCGCCTCCATGCGCGCGCCGCCCCAGCGCATGAGCCCCGCCACCAGGAAAAAGCGCGCGCCGCGGCCCACGAAAGACGCCAGTGTGAACGGCAGCAGGGCCATCGACAGCACCCCGGCGGCAATGGTGAACACCTTGTAGGGAATGGGGGAGAACCCCGCGATGAAGACCGCCAGCACCCCCCAGTCGTTGAACCACGCCAGCGCCGTCTGGTAGGGCGCCCAGTACTTGCTCGTCTGCAGCCAGGGTTCGATGGAGGCGAAGGCGAGCATGCCGATCACGTAGCCCAGCAAGCCGCCCAGCACCGACATCAGCGTGGTGAGCCAGGCGAACCGCCAGGCCTTGTGCGGCTGCGCCAGACACATGGGCGCCAGCATCACGTCGGGCGGTATGGGAAAGAACGACGACTCGGCAAAGCTCAGACCGCCCAGGTACCAGGGGGCGTGGCGGTGGCGTGCCCACTGCATGGCACGGGCGTATAGCGGCGCAAACAGCTTCATCGGCGGTCAGACACTCTTGTGGAACACCAGGCCCGCGTGCTCGCGCATGGCGTGGAACTGGATCTTGGGCCAGTTGGCTTCCACCGCACGCAGTGTGGCGTTGTGGTCCACCAGAATGGCGGGCGCGTCCACCGCGTCCCAGGCCATGCGGTGGATGTTGGCGTCGATGAAGCGCTTGAGCTCCGTCTCACCGCCGTTCTCGGGCGGGCAGGTCACCCAGCGCGCCACTTGGTAGGGGCTGTGGGTGATGCGTGCCTTCACGCCGTATTCGGCTTCCAGGCGGTGCTGCACCACTTCGAACTGCAGCTGGCCCACGGCGCCCAGCATCAGGATGGATCCCGCCATCGGGCGGAACACCTGGATGGCGCCTTCCTCACCCAGCTGCGTCAGGCCCGCCTTGAGCTGCTTGCCACGCAGCGGGTCGGCCACCTCGACGCTGCGAATGATCTCAGGTGCGAAGAAGGGCAGGCCGGTGAACTGCAGCTGCTCGCCCTCGGTCAGCGTGTCGCCCAGCTGCAGCACGCCGTGGTTGGGGATGCCGATGATGTCGCCGGCATACGCCTCATCCAGCAATTCGCGCCGCTGGCTCAGGAAGCTCACCACGGTGTTGGGGCGCAGTTCCTTGCCGCTGCGCACCACCTTCAGCTTCATGCCGCGCTCGAAGTGGCCGCTGGCCACCCGCACGAAGGCGATGCGGTCGCGGTGCGCCGGGTCCATGTTGGCCTGGATCTTGAACACCACGCCGCTGAACTTGGGCTCAACGGGTTCCACCACTCGCTGGATGGCGGGTTTGGGGCCGGGGGGCGGGGCCAGGTCCACCAGCGCGTCGAGCACCTCGCGCACGCCAAAGTTGTTGATGGCCGAGCCGAACAACATGGGCGTTTGCTTGCCCGCCAGGAATTCGGCTTCGTCGAAGGCGGGGGAGGCGCCTTCGACCAGTTCCAGTTCGTCCTTGGCCTGTTGCCATTCCAGGCCGAAGCGCCGGGCGGTTTCGGGGTTGTCCTGTCCGGCCAGCACCTCTTCGTCGCCACCGGCGCGGTCTTCACCCGCGGTGAACACGCGCATCTGTTCGCTGCGGCGGTCGTACACACCGTGGAACAGCTTGCCCATGCCCACCGGCCAGGTGAAGGGCACCACCGTCATGCCGAGTTCGCGCTCGATCTCGTCCATCACGTCCAGCGGGGCCTGCACCTCACGGTCCATCTTGTTCACGAATGTGAGGATGGGCGTGTTGCGCGCGCGGCAAACCTGCAGCAGTCGCCGGGTCTGGGGCTCCACGCCGTTGGCCGCGTCGATCACCATGAGCGCCGCGTCCACGGCGGTGAGCACGCGGTAGGTGTCTTCGCTGAAGTCCTGGTGGCCCGGGGTATCCAGCAGGTTGATGACGCAATCGCGGTACTCCATCTGCATCACCGAGCTGGCGACCGAGATGCCGCGCTGCTTTTCAATTTCCATCCAGTCGGACGTGGCGTGGCGCGCGGCCTTGCGCGCCTTCACGGAACCCGCGATGTTGATGGCACCCGAGAACAGCAGCAGCTTCTCGGTGAGGGTGGTTTTACCCGCGTCGGGGTGGGAGATGATGGCGAAGGTGCGGCGGCGGCGCACCTGGTTTTCAATTTCGGACATGGGGCGGGATTATCCCGGACTGGCGCGCCACTGGTGCCGGCGTGGCAGACATTCCGTCAGACGGCCTGGCATGTGAAATGCGCCGTCGAGCGCACGCTCTGCCTGCCCAGCGGGGTGTCCAGCTGCCGCTCTTCTATCAGTGTCAGCTCTTGCGACTGCTTGTCGAACGTGCCGTTGAGCCAGTTGAGCGCGTCTTTGGCGTGGAAGGTCAGCCGGTCGGCGGCCAGGTCGTCGATGCGGGTGGTGTAGGTCTTGGCCAGGGCCTGCCCGCCCCGCAGGTGGAAGTCGATCGTCAAGGGGTAGGTCTTTTGCGTCTGGCTGGCGGCTTTCGGGTCGGCGAAGCTGGCCTGGGTCCTTTCCTCCCCGGTGCAGGCATATTCCTGGTCCCAGCTGCCGTTGACGCTGCAGCCACTCAGTGCACAGCCGGTTGCCAGGGCGAGGAGGGAAGTTCGGATCGGCTTCATGGAAGGGGTGAGGGCTGGGCTTGTGGGTTGCGGGAAGGAAAGGCGGCCATTGTGTTGTCCGATGGCTGAACGGCAGATGAACGGCCGCAGGCGGCGGTTATCCCGGACAATCCGGGCCATGCATCCCAAAGCCTTTCTTGACGCCTGCGCCGCACTGGTCGCGCAGGTGCTGACCTTTCAACACCCCGCCGACGCCACCGTGGCGCGTTACTTCCGCGAACACCACCACCTGGGGCCGCGCGAGCGGCAAAGCCTGTCTGACACTGTCTACACCGTGTTGCGTGAGAAGCCGCGCCTGGAGTGGCTGGCCCGGCAAGGCGAGGCAGCCCTGCCCAAGGGCGCTGCGCCCATTGCCTTGGCGCGCCGGCTGGCGCTGCTGGCCTTCAAGGGGGACCCCGCCTGGCGCGACGCGGCCTGCAGCGACGAAGAACGGGCCTGGCTGGCCCAGGTTGCCAGCCCCGGTCAGGCGGCGTTACCGCCCGAAGCGCGCCACTTGCTGCCCGGCTGGCTGGCCGAGCGGCTGCGGGCCCAGGTGGGTGAGGAATTCGACGACCTGGCCGCGTCGTTGAACGCGCCCGCCACCCTGGACTTGCGCGTGAATGCGCTGAAGGCCAAGCGCCCTGCGGTGCTGCGGGCCCTGCAGGAGGCGGGCTTGCCCGCCGAGCCCACCCCCTATGCGCCATTGGGGGTGCGTCTGCAGGGCAAGCCGTCCCTGCACAAGCTCCCGCTGTACACCGAAGGCGCCGTTGAGGTGCAGGACGAGGGTTCGCAGCTGCTGGTGCTGCTGATGGAGCCCAAGCGCAATGAGATGGTGGCGGACTTCTGCGCCGGTGCGGGCGGCAAGACGCTGGCCTTGGGAGCTGCCATGCGCGGCACCGGGCGGCTTTACGCCATGGACACGTCCGCACACCGCCTGGAAGCCATCCAGCCCCGGCTGGCCCGCAGCGGTTTGGCCAACGTGCATCCCATGGCCATTGCGCACGAGCGCGACGAGCGCCTCAACCGGCTGGCGGGCAAGCTCGACCGGGTGCTGGTGGACGCGCCATGCTCCGGCCTGGGCACGCTGCGCCGCAGCCCCGACCTGAAGTGGCGCCAGTCGTCCGAGGGGGTGGCCGAGCTTGCCATGCTCCAGGGCCGCATCCTGGCCAGCGCGGCACGGCTGGTCAGGCCCGGTGGCCGTCTGGTGTACGCCACCTGCAGCCTGCTGGAGGAGGAAAACGAGGCTGTCGCGCGGGCGTTCGCCGCCGCCCACCGGGACTTCGTGCCTGTGCGGGCTGAGGAACTGTTGACGCGCGCGGGTGTCGAAGGCGCAGCGGCTCTGTGCCGGGACGGCTACCTGCGCTTGTGGCCGCATCTGCATGGAACCGACGGCTTTTTTGCGGCTGTCTGGAACAAAAGGCCTTGAACTTTCGGCATTTGCCGCGAAATGCCCGACGAGTGGCGCTTGGCGATTTTGGCCTTGCGCCCTAAAATCAGAGGCTATGCCTTGCGTGGCCCCGCGGAACGGGGTGCCGTCTGGTGAGTTTTTCTTTTTCCAAAGGACATACATGTCTGTGTTTGAATCGGGCTGGAACGGGTTGATCAATTTCCTGTCTCAGGGCCTTACCGGCGCCACGTGGTGGCAGGTGCTGATCGTCGCACTGGTGATGACCCACATCACCATCGTCAGCGTCACGCTGTTCCTGCACCGCCACCAGGCCCACCGCGCGCTGGATCTGCACCCCGCGGTGTCGCATTTCTTCCGCTTCTGGCTGTGGATGACCACCGGCATGCTCACCAAGGAGTGGGCGTCCATCCACCGCAAGCACCACGCCAAGTGCGAGCAGGAAGGCGACCCCCACAGCCCCGTGGTGTTCGGCATCAAGAAAGTGTTCTGGGAAGGTGCCGAGCTGTACCGCGCCGAGGCCAAGAACAAGGAAACGATGGAGCGCTACGGCCACGGCACGCCCGACGACTGGGTCGAGCGCAATGTCTACACCAAGTATTCCCGCCTGGGTGTCAGCGCCATGCTGATCATCGACGTGGCGCTGTTCGGCGCACTTGGTCTGGCGGTGTGGGCCGTGCAGATGGCCTGGATCCCGTTCTGGGCGGCTGGCGTGGTCAACGGCATCGGCCACTTCTGGGGTTACCGCAACTTCGAGGCCACCGACGCCAGCACCAACGTGTTCCCCTGGGGCATCATCATTGGTGGCGAAGAGCTGCACAACAACCACCACACCTACCCCACTTCCGCCAAGTTCTCGGTCAAGCCGTATGAGTTTGACATTGGCTGGGTGTACATCAGCATTCTGGCCAAGTTTGGCCTGGCCAAACCCAAGAAGACGCCGCCGAAGCTGGCCTTTGGCGATGTGAAGCCCGTGGCCGACGAAAAGACGCTGGAGGCGATCATCGCCAACCGCTACGAGGTGATGGCTGGTTACGCCCGCCAGATGCGCGCCACCGTGCAGGCCGAACTGGACGCCATGAAGTCCAAGCGCGCTGACGTTTCCATGCTGGAAGCCGCACGCCGCTGGCTGCACCGCGACGACGACAAGGTGCCCGCCAAGTACAAGGCCAAGGTTGAGCAGGTGCGCGCCCAGCACCCCACGCTGGCCAAGATGCATGCCATGCGCGAGGAGCTGCGCCAGCTGTGGTCCAACACCACGGTGACCCGTGAGCAACTGGCCAAGGACCTGCAGGCCTGGTGCCGCCGTGCCGAGGAGAGTGGCATCGCCGCCCTGCGCGATTACTCCATCCGTCTGCGCGCTGTCCAGGCGGCCTGATCCGGCATCACCGGTCCAGGCAGGCAAAAAAAGCCCGCCTCTCGAAAGAGGGCGGGCTTTCTGTTTGGCCAAGCCGCTGTTCAGGTCGGCTGGCCAGCAGCTTCGCCACGCAGGGCCTGCAACATCCGTTCGACGGCCACGTTCAGTTCGGGGGCCTGCAACGCCTTGAGGCCATGCTGAAGGTGGGGCAGGTGCATGTAACTGCCCAGGTAGAAGCCATCCTGACCCAGAATGTTCAGATCCGTGATGTCGCTGGGCAGGTTCAGGCGCCCCTGGGCCAGCCATTCCCCGGCACGGGCGCTCAAGTAGCTCAGCCCTGTCTGTTCGGCCTGCAAGGGCGTGTCCGCCACATGGCTGGGTGACACCAGGACGCTGTCAATGGCGCTGACCCGCTCGATCAGCTCACTGGGCAGTTCCCAGCTCTGCATCAACAGCCGTGCCAGTTCGCATGCAGCCACGCCCAGGTGTTGCTGTTCGGCCTGGGCCCGTTCCAGCAGCCCCGCCTCTGCCGTGGCCACAGCCACATCCTTGGGCAACAGGGCGGCCGCCGCCAGGTGGCCCACGTAGGACAGGACCACGTGTGTGGAAAGCACACCCGGGTCGGGCAGCCGCAGCTTCTGACCCAGGCGGAAGCACAGGTCGCTGGCCAGCGCGCTGGCTTTCCATATGCCGTCGAAGATCTTCTGGATCTCGGGGCTGTCCGATTTGAAGGACTCGTCCAGCATGTACTGGACGCAGATGCCACGCACGGCGTTGAGCCCGAGGTAGGTGACCGCCTGACCGATCTGTACCACCGGCTTTTGCAGCCCGTAGACCGGCGAATTGACGCGCGCCAGCACCTTGGCGGCGATCAGAGGCTCGCCCAGGACCAGGTCGGCCAGTTCGGTGGAGGTGGCGCGCAGCAGGAAGTCGGGTGACACCAGTTGCTGGAACGAGCGGGGCGGCCTGGGAATGCCCTTGAGCCTGGCCAGCAGCGCGGCTTTGCTCTCTTCATCCAGGCTGTCGCTGTGGATCAGGCGCAAGGCTGCCAAGGGTTGCGGAACGTCTGCAGCCTGCCAAGTTGTGGCCTGCATGGCAGGCTCTTGACGAACAGGCGTGGAGACCAGCGCAGACGGTGAGTCTGATGGTGTTTTGCTGGGATTGTCTGGCACGGATGGCTGCTGCCGGCCCCCGCGTGAAAGCCAAAACCAGGCAACGCCAACCAACAGCGCAATACCGACAAGCCAGACGAACAGGGAGCCGCCCATGAACCAACCTCACGTGAACAGTGTTTCTGGTCAGCATTTTCACCGTTTTGCGGAAATGTCATATTTTTTGTGATGAATGGATCGACATGCGTCAGAATCACGCATGTCGTAGATCATTTTTCTTGAAGTAAATGACAACAATCCTGGTTATTTTGTTGGTGTTGCTTGTTTTTTCAGTATTGATTCTGTCGTTTTGGATGCTCAGGCGGCGGCGCAGTGGTTTTTTTGCCACGGAGAACGAGGTGCCCGCCAGCATGCAGACGGTTCAGTCCGGTGCTGCCGTCCCCGCGATCCTTCCCGAGCGCTGGGACATGCCAGCTGAACTGGCGGGTTTTCGGCGTGTCGAGGCATTTGAACTGTCGGACGCCGATCACGACGCCTTGCTGGCTCGGCTCACACACATTCCCCGCCCGCCCAACGGTTTGCACAAGCTGCTGTCGCCGCAGTTCCTGGAAGAGGCGATGGCTTCAGAGCTGAGCGAGCTGATCCTCGCGGAGCCTGCGGTCGCGGCCAAGGTGCTGGCCACCGTCAACTCGCCTTTCTATGGTCTGCCCCGGCCCGTGACGAGCGTGGACCAGGCCATCGCCGTGCTGGGCATGGATGCGGTGCGCGGCATCTGCCTGCGACACATGGTGAGCGAGTCCTTGCGGCCAGCCGACCCTGGCTTGCAGCCGGTTTTCGACAAATGGTGGAATGCCAGTGCGCTTGCCAGCCAGCTGGCCTTGCGCCTGGGTCAGCGCCTGGGCGTGCCCGACCCCGGGGCCATGGTGACGCAGGCCGTGCTGTCCTTCCTTGGGCACATGGTGGCCATGTCGCTGCAGCCCGCCGAGGCCACACTTGCCAATGCCCGTTCGGGGTTTCTGGAGCGCACCCGGCGCGAGCAGGAAACGCTTGGCCTGTGTGCCGGTGAGCTGGGTTGCCTGATGATGAAGCAGTGGGAAATGCCCGACGCCATCATTGAAGATGTGCGCGCGGTTGACCGCATCCTCACCACGCCGCCCAAACAGCTCGACAGCCACCGCGGCCTGCGCCTGGCGCTGAGCTACTACAGCGCGCGCGTGGCAGAAAAGCTTGCCACGGGTGAATGGGCCGACCTGTCACAGGCGGCGCCTGAGGCCCTGCGAGGCTCCGAGTTCTTTCACCTGCAAACCCACTTCATGGTGCATCCACGCCTGAAGCTGCTTGCGCAGGATTTCCGCGATCCGGCATTCGTCGCGGAGATGACGGGCATGCTGCAGTCGGTGCGCAGCCTCTGACGGCAGAGCCCCGCGTCAGTTCGATTGCGGTTGCAGGAACACCTTGGCCTTGCGCGGCGACACCACGACCTTCTCGCCCTCTTTCAGGCCCAGCGCGCGGAAGCGCTCGGCGGTGATCTGCGCTTCGATCAGCGGGTCGTGGCCGTCGGGCTGCTGGGGGTCTTCAGGCCACAGTTCCAGCCTGGCGATGGGGCCCACGACGATGGCGCGTTGCAGTTCGGCCACGATGCCGGTGGCACCCGGGCTGTAGCGTTCCACTTCCAGGTCGTGCGGGCGCACGTAGGCAAAGGCCTTGGCGTCGTGCGCCTGGGCATGTTCGGGCGAGTCGATGGCCACTCCTTCCAGGTGCAGCAAGCCCTCATGCGCGCGGCCGTGGAACAAGTTCACGTCGCCCAGGAAACCATAGACGAAGGGGCTGGCGGGATGGTCCCACACGTCCTGTGGGGTGCCTACCTGTTCCACCACGCCCTGGTTCATCAACACCACGCGGTCGGCCACTTCAAGCGCTTCTTCCTGATCGTGCGTCACGAAGATGCTGGTCACATGCAGTTCGTCGTGCAGGCGGCGCAGCCAGCGGCGCAGTTCCTTGCGCACCTTGGCGTCCAGTGCGCCAAAGGGTTCGTCCAGCAGCAGCACCTTGGGCTCCACGGCCAGCGCGCGTGCCAGGGCAATGCGCTGGCGCTGCCCGCCGGAGAGTTGTGCCGGGTAGCGGTCGGCCAGCCAGTCCAGCTGCACCAGGCTCAGCAGTTCATGCACCTTGGCCTTGATCTGCGCTTCGCTGGGGCGCTGGCCGCGCGGCTTCACGCGCAGGCCGAAGGCCACGTTCTCGAACACGCTCATGTGGCGGAACAGCGCGTAGTGCTGGAAGACGAAGCCCACGTTGCGCTCGCGCACGTGAACGTCAGTGGTGTCCTCACCGCTGAAGAGGATGCTGCCGGTGTCGGGCGTTTCCAGCCCGGCGATGATGCGCAGCAGCGTGGTCTTGCCGCAGCCCGATGGGCCCAGCAGCGCCAGCAACTCGCCGGATGCGATGTCCAGGTTCACGTCGCGCAGCGCGTGAAAGTTGCCGAAGTGTTTGTTGACGTTGCGAATCTCGATGCTCATGTTCGTTCCTTGCGCTGCGTTTTCAAGCAGCTTGGCTGGCGGGCGCGGGGCGCTCTGGCGGCAGCTCGGTGAGCGCCTTCATCTCGCGTTCCATGCGCCACTCGGCCACGGACTTGATGGCCAGCGTGACCAGGGCCAGCAGTGCCAGCAGCGAGGCCACGGCGAAGGCAGCCACCGACTGGTATTCGTTGTAAAGAATTTCCACGTGCAGCGGCATGGTGTTGGTCTGCCCGCGGATGTGGCCAGAGACCACGCTGACCGCGCCGAACTCGCCCATGGCACGCGCGTTGCACAGGATCACGCCATAGATCAGGCCCCACTTGATGTTGGGCAGCGTCACGCGCCAGAAGGTCTGCCAGCCAGTGGCACCCAACACGATGGCAGCCTGCTCCTCTTCGTTGCCTTGTGCCTGCATCAGCGGGATGAGTTCGCGCGCAATGAAGGGGAAGGTGACGAAGATGGTGGCCAGGATGATGCCCGGCACGGCGAAGATGATCTTGATGTCGTGTTCGGCCAGCCAGGGGCCCAGCCAGCCTTGCGCGCCGAAAACCAGCACGTAGATGAGACCCGCCACCACCGGCGACACCGAGAACGGCAGGTCCACCAGCGTGGTGAGGAAGGACTTGCCCCGGAACTCGTATTTGGCAATGGCCCAGGCTGCGGCCACGCCGAAGACCAGGTTCAGCGGCACGGCGACCAGTGCCGTCAGCAGCGTCAGCCGCACGGCGGACCAGGCGTCGGGCTCCTTCAGGGCTTCCAGGTAGCCCTCGACACCCTTGCGCAGCGCTTCGGTGAACACGGCGGCAAGCGGCAGCACCAGGAACAGGAACATGAACGTCAGCGCCACGCCGATGAGCGTGTAGCGCACCCAGGCGGCTTCGGTCGTGCCCTTGCGCGCGCTGCGTGTGGCGGCTTTGCCTGCGGGTGCTGCGCTCATGCCCGGCCCCCCGTGGCGCGTTTGCGCTGCCAGCCCTGCAGCCCGTTGATGATGAGCAGCAGCACGAAGGAGATGGCCAGCATGACAGTAGCCACAGCGGTGGCACCGGCATAGTCGTACTGTTCCAGCTTGCCGATGATGATGAGCGGCGTGATTTCCGAAACCATGGGCATGTTGCCTGCGATGAAGATGACCGAGCCGTATTCACCCACCGCACGCGCGAATGCCATGGCAAAGCCGGTGAGCAGCGCGGGCATGATGGACGGGAAGATGACCTTGGTGAAGGTCTGCCAGCGTGTGGCGCCCAGGCAGGTGGCGGCTTCCTCGAGTTCCTTCTCGGCGTCTTCCAGCACTGGCTGCACCGTGCGCACCACGAAGGGCAGCCCGATGAAGATGAGTGCGATGACCACGCCATTCGGGTTGAAGGCCAGCTGGATGCCGTGCGGCTCCAGGAACTGACCGATCCAGCCGTTGCCGGCCAGCAGGGCCGTGAGCGAGATACCCGCCACCGCCGTGGGCAGCGCGAAGGGCAGGTCCACCAGCGCGTCGGCGATCTTCTTGCCCGGGAAGCTGTAGCGCACCAGCACCCAGGCTACCAGCAGGCCGAACACCACGTTGACCAATGCCGCGATCAGCGATGCGCCGAACGTCAGCCGGTACGAGGCCAGCACGCGGGGCGCCGTCACCGCTTCCCAGAATTGCGGCCAGGTGAGCGTGAAGGTCTTGAGCACCAGCGCCGACAGCGGGATCAGCACGATCAGGCTCAGGTACAGGACGGCGTAGCCCAGCGTCAGGTTGAAGCCGGGCAGCACATTGCGCCGGTTCGGGCGCCGTGCTGCCTCAGGCTGTGTTGCCAGGGTATGGCTCATGCTCAACGGCCCTGGGTGTAGAGCTTGTCGAACTGGCCGCCGTCGTTGAAGTGCACTTTCTGTGCTTCAGCCAGGGAGCCGAAGTATTGCTCCACCGTGAAGAACTTGATGGGCTTGAAGGCGCTGCTGTATTTCTTGAGGACGGCCTCGTTGCGCGGGCGGATGTTGTGCTTGGCGGCGATTTCCTGGCCTTCGGGGCTGTAGAGGAAGTCGAGGTAAGCCTTGGCATCGGCGGATGTGCCCTTCTTGGCTACGGTGCGTTCGACGATGGCCACCGGGTTCTCGGCCACGATGGAGGCGCTCGGGTGGATCGCGTCGACCTTGCCCTTGCCGAATTCGTTGTCCACCGACACGACTTCGGACTCGAAGGTCACCAGCACGTCGCCGATGTTGCGCTGCAGGAAGATGCCAGTGGCGTCACGCCCGCCGCGTGCCAGCACGGGCACGTTCTTGTACAGCTTGCTCACGAAGTCCAGCGCGTCGGCGTCGCTGCCGCCCTTGCTGCGCACGTAACCCCAGGCGGCCAGGTAGGCCATGCGGCCGTTGCCGCCGGTCTTGGGGTTGACCACCACCACTTGCACGCCGGGCTTGATCAGGTCGTCCCAGTCCTTGATGTTCTTGGGGTTGCCATTGCGCACCAGGAACAGCATGGTGGAGGTGGTGGGGGCCGCGCCGTTGGGGAACTTCTGGCGCCAGTCCTTGGCCACCACGCCCTTGTCGGCGAGGAAGTCGATGTCGGTCGTGGTGTTGAAGGTCACCACGTCGGCCTCCAGGCCATCGGCCACGGCACGCGCCTGCGCGCTGGAGCCGGCATGCGACTGGTCAACCTTGATGTCCTTGCCCGTGGTCTTTTTGTGGTGGGCAATGAAGGCGGTGTTGACGTCCTTGTAGAACTCGCGGGCCACGTCGTAAGACACGTTGAGCAGCGTGGTCTGGGCGGAGGCGGCAGAAGCGGCGGCCAGGGCCAGGGTGGCCAGGGCGGTGCGGAGGGTGTTTTTCATGGTGCGAACAGAGAGGAAAAGGATGTATGCCCTGGATTCTGAAAGACCCTCTTCAATCCTCAAACTACTTTGTTATTGTTTTCTTATTTAAAAAACGAATATACGAGGTGCTTTCTCGCTTATGCAGTGCAGTTAACCTCATGGGTTTCAAGCAAAGACCTCAGCAGCGCCAGACCTAGGGGCCAGTTGCCGTGACCGGATTCGACGTTGATGTGTCCAGCGTCGTTGATGCGGACGAATTCGCTACCCCAGGCTCGGGCGTATGCACCTGCCAGCCGTACCGGGCAAAAGGGGTCGTTGGTGCTTGCAACAACGATGCTGCGGTAGGGCAGCCGCTGGTACGGGACCGGTGCGAAGTCTGCGAGCACGCCACGGCGCTCCGGGTCGGCGGGTGCCACCAGCAGGGCGCCGTGGATGCGATCCAGAACTTCACCTTCCAAATGGGCCGTGGCAATGCAGCCCAGGCTGTGGGCGGCCAGCACTACAGGTCCTGGTACCGCCAGGATGGTCTTGGTCAGCCGTTCGACCCAGGCGCAGCGGACAGGGGTGATCCAGTTGTCCTGCACCACCCGGCGTGCCCCGGGAATGGAATCGGCCCAAAGGGTCTGCCAGTGCCCCGCGCCGGAGTCTCGCCAGCCCGGCACGATGATGGTGGTGGGGCGGTTCATCGCCTGTACCTCACCGGTTGGGCTGCGGCGTCAGCCGCAGGTAGGGGCGGACTACGCGGTAACCCTTGGGGAAACGGCGGGCGATTTCCTCGGGGTCTTGCAGGCTGGGGACGATGACCACGTCCTGCCCCTGTTGCCAGTTGGCGGGCGTGGCGACCTTGTGGCTGTCCGTCAGTTGCAGCGAGTCGATGAGCCGCAGGATCTCGTCGAAATTGCGGCCGGTGCTGGCGGGGTACGTGAAGGTGGCGCGGATCACCTTCTTCGGGTCGATGACGAACACGCTGCGCACCGTCGCAGTGGCCGACGCGTTGGGGTGGATCATGTCATACAGCGTGGCTACCTTGCGGTCGGCATCGGCCAGGATGGGGAAGTCGACCGTCGTGTTCTGGGTCTCGTTGATGTCCACGACCCAGCGATCGTGGGATTCCAGAGGGTCTACGCTGACTGCGATGGGCTTGACATTGCGCTTGGCGAATTCGCTGGACAACGCGGCGGTCTTGCCGAGTTCCGTGGTGCACACCGGTGTGAAGTCAGCTGGATGGGAAAAGAGCACGGTCCAGTGTTCTCCTGCCCACTCGTGGAAATGGATAAGGCCGGCGGTGGACTCCTGAGTGAAGTCCGGGGCGATATCGCCGAGTCTGAGCGTCGTCATTCGGGTTCTCCGGTTTGGTCAGGTGTTTGATTGTGGAAGCCCGAGCCTGAACGGCGAACGAATATTCGTTTACTTGCTTATGCGTTTTGGTTGCAAGTCCGGTCTGGGCAAAAAAATGCCTGGGCGGTTGACGGCCCAGGCCAAGGCCTCGCTGTGCACCTCCGTTACCTCCGCGTGCGAGGCGGTTCCGTCATGGGTTCACCTGATCGGTTTTTTTACAGGGCGCGGCTGGCGTGCTCCGGCGCGTAGCGGTCGGCCTGGATGTCGGGTGTCAGTCCGTGTGTGAAGACTTCGTCTGTGATGGGTAGGAACTGTGCGTTCCATTCTGTCCAGGCTTGGCGCAACCGCTCGAACACCTCGGGGTGCCGCTGTCTCAGGTTGGCGCGTTCCAGGGAGTCGGTCTCGACATCGAACAGGAACTCGTTGCCGTTGATCTTGAGGTATTTCCAGCGGCCTTCCCGTACGGCACGCTGCTGCTGCGCTTTGTAGCGCCAGAAGAGACGGCGCTCGCGCACGGGTTGGTGCCCTTGCAGCACCGGAAGAATGTCCTCGCCATCGGGCTCGAAGCCCGGGGCGGGAGACACACCGGCTGCGGCTAGCAGGGTGGGCAGCCAGTCCATGGTGATGGTTACCTGTTCGCTGACCTGGGGTTGCAGGCGGGCTGGCCAACGCAGCAGAGTGGGGACGCGGATTCCTCCTTCCAGCAACTCCGTCTTCTGACCGGTGAATGGCCAGGTCTTTGCGAAGCGCTCACCACCGTTGTCGCTGCTGAAGACAACGATGGTGTTCTCGTCCCACCCGCGGTGCTCAAGGGCGCGAAGCACCTGGCCGACGGCGTTGTCCAGCGAGCCAACCATCTTGCCGTAGGTCTGCAGGTTGCCGCCGTCGTAGTGGAAGAGGTCGCCAAGGGTGCGCGAAACGTGCTCGTCCTCCGGTCCCACCCACGGCCAGTGGGGGGCGGTGAAGTGCAGGGAGAGGAAGAAAGGACGTTCTTCTGACTGGCGCTCGATCCAGGCCGAGGCTTCGTCAGCCAGGATCTGCGTGTAATACCCCACCCGTTCGACGGGTGTGTCGCCTTCGAAGAGGTCCCTCCGCACGGTCTCGCCCACGCCCGGTTTGTGGGTGAAATAGTCGATAGCACCGCCATGGTTGCCGAAGAAGTGGTTGTAGCCGCTCCGGAGGGGGCCGAAGGTGGGCGGGCTGCCCAGGTGCCACTTACCGATCAGTGCGGTTTCGTAGCCGGCGTCGCGCAGCAGCGATGGCAGCGTGGGGTGGTCTGGCGGCAGACCATGCAGGTGTGCGGCGCGTACCAGGGGCTCTTCCAGGCCGCCACGCAGGCGGTACTGGTAGCGGCCCGTCATGAGCGCGAAGCGCGTGGCGGAGCACACGGCGGAATTGGCGTAAGCCTGGGTGAAACGCACGCCTTGCGCGGCCAGGGTGTCGAGATGAGGGGTCTGGAAGGCGGTTTGCCCGTAGACGCCGAGGTCGGCCCAGCCGAGATCGTCGGCCAGGATGAAGAGGATGTTGGGGCGGCGATGTGTGTTCATGCTTGCCCCGTCACCTTGCCGCTGGCGTCGGTCTCGCGCCAATGCCGGTCCAGCTTGAGGTCTTTGACTGCCTGCAGGACGAAGCGGCGGTCGAACCAGGCGGGAACGTCGAAGCCCTGGCGAATCAAGCCCAGCCGCAGGCCATCGTCGAGTACGCCCTGGTAGCCAGCAACGAACCCGTCGTCCAGCAGCGGCGAATATCGCCACGACAGATCGTCGCCCTGGAGTTCCTCGCGAAAGGACACCTCGGGGTTGCCGCTGTTGTCGGCGTACAGCTTGATGAGCGCCGCGCGGTTGTTTTCCGCCGACGCCCAGTGGGCCGCGCGCACCAGCTGCTTGACGACGCGCTGAACCGATTGCGGTTGTTCCGCCGAGAATTCGGCGGTGGCCAGCAGCCCGGAGTTGATGGTGTAAGCCGGGCCGAGTCCCTTGGTGCTGATGGGGATGTTGACGCCCTTGTCTTTCAGGGCGAAGAGGTCCGGGCCGCCGAAGGTGGCGTCGATCTGCCCGGTGGCCACGGCCGCCTTGGAGCTGGGCCAGTCCATGTTGATGAGTTTGACGTCTTTTTCCGTCAGGCCGACGCTGGCCAGCAGGTTGTCGAAGGTCCGCTGGTAGGCCGTGCCCTTGAGTACGGTGACGCGCTTGCCCCTGAGGTCCGCGAAGGTCTTGACCACCACCCCGGGCGCGGTGGCCAGGTAGCTGTCCGAACCCCGTCCGGTGGCTGCGATGAAACGGGTGTTGAGCCCCCTCGACTTGTGGATCACCGAGGCCAAGTCGCCCAGTGAGACGATGTCCAGTTGCCTGGCCGCGAGCGCCTCGGCGACTGCCGGACCTGCGCCACGGAAGAAGTTCCACTCGATGCGAATGCCGTCCTTGGCGAATTCTTCGTCCAGCCACTTGTGGGCCTGTAGCACGGCAAAGGCGTTGGCGCCGGGTGAGGGCTTGCCTGCGCTGCCCAGGTCGGGCGAGCCGAGGCGGATGACCTTGGAGGTTTGTGCCCGGCCGAGGAGCGGACTGGCCACCGCTGCGCTGGCCAGTCCCAAGACGATATGGCGGCGCCGGATAGCGGGCTGCGGGGAGGAGGTGAGATCCATGGTGTTCTTCTGTAGATTGAATAAAGGGGTCAGATGGCGAACTGCCAGCCCGACAGCGGCTTGGCGGCGGGCTCACGCTTCCATGGGGCCTCGGCCAGTTCGGCCGCGCCTTGTGGGGCGAATTCCCGCAACACCTGTTCCCTGACGGTGGCAAACCCATGCGAGGCGCGGTCGCGGGGGTGGGGCAAGGTCACCGGGACGATGCGGCGCACCCGCCCGGGGCGCGGTTCCATCACCACCACGCGGTTGCCCAGATAGACCGCTTCCTCCACGTCGTGCGTCACCAGGATCATGGTGATGCCCTCTGTGCGCCAGATGCGGTGCAGTTCCTGTTGCAGGTGGGCGCGGGTCATCGCGTCGAGCGCGCCGAAGGGTTCGTCCAGCAGCAGCACATCGGGGCGGTTGACCAGCGCGCGGGCAATCGCCACACGCTGCGACATGCCGCCCGAGAGCTGGTGGGGGTAGGCGGATTCGAATCCCTTGAGCCCCACCAGTTCGATGTGCTCGCGCACGGTGGCGGCCTTTTCCTGGGGGCTGAGGGGGGCGTTGAGCAGGCTGAGTGCGATGTTCTTCTCGACCGTGAGCCAGGGAAACAGGCGGTGCTCCTGGAACACGATGCCGCGTTCCAGGCTGGTCCCCACGATGCGCTTGCCGTCCAGCAGGATGTCGCCTTGGTAGTCACCCTCCAGGCCGATGAGCAGGCGCAGCAGCGTGGACTTGCCGCAACCGCTGGAGCCTACGATGCTGATGAATTCGCCCGGGGCGATGTCGAGGTTGATGTCCTGCAGCACGGGCAAAGGCTTGCCCTTGACCTCGTACTGTTTGTGAAGGTCCTTGATGGAAAGTGTTGCGGCATGTGCCATGTTTGTGTTCCTTGTTTCAGTAGCGCGCCACCGTACGGTCGCGCCATGCCAGCAGGTGTTTTTCCAGGGTGGCCAGCGTCCAGTTCAATACGGCCCCGACCAGCCCGACCACGATGATTCCGAGCAGCACCAGATCCATCCACAGGTGCTCGCGGCCATCGATGAGGGTGTTTCCGATGCCCTTGCCCGACGCCATCAGGTATTCGGCGCCCAGAGTGGCCAGCCAGGTGTAGATGAGCGACAGCTGCAGACCTGTGAAGATCGAGGGCGCCGCCGCCGGGGCGACCACGCGGCCCACCAGTTGCCAGGTGCTGAACCCGTGCACCCGGGCAACCTCGATGAACTCGCGCGGAACGCCGCGCAGGCCCTCGCAGGTGTTGAGCACCACAGGGAAGAACGCAGCTAGGGCGATAAAAGCGATCTTGGCGGCGTCGCCCAGGCCGAACCACATTGACAGCATCGGTATCCACGCGAACAGCGAAATCTGCTTGAGCGTGTGGAAAGACGGGCCCAGGAGCCGGTTGAACCAGTGCGAGCCGCCCAGCAGTGCACCGAACACCAGCCCGGCGCTGGCGCCGATGGCAAACCCCCAGGCATTGCGCCAAAGGCTGGCCGACAGGCTGGTCCATAACTCACCGGTACGCACCTGCAGCACCGCGCGTTCCCATACTGCCAGCGGCGAAACGAGCAGTGGCGAGTCGGACCAGCCCGCGTTGGCGGCCCAAGCCCAGGCGGCCAGAAGGGCCAGGGGCAGAACCCATCCCCGCAACTGGGGGGGCAGGGTGATCTTGTGTGTGTTGGTGGACATCATGTGTCTCCTTTCAGAAACCGCTCTTGCGCCAGCGCAGCAGCCAGTCTTCGGTGCGCTGCAGCGCCTTGTCCAGCGCCCAGCCCACCATTCCCACGGCCAGCACGGCGGCCAGCACCACGTCCAGTTGGAACAGCTGGCGACCGTAGACGATGAGGAAGCCGATGCCCTCAGACGAGGCCAGCAGTTCCACCACCACCAGGGCCAGCCAAGCGTGGGTGAGGCCGTAGCGCACGCCGTTCCAGATGGGGGCCGTGGCGGCAGGCAGGACCACGCGTGTCAGCAACTGCCAGCGGCTGAAGGCGTAGACCCTGGCGACTTCCACGAAACGGTGCGGCACGCCCTGGATGCCCTGGCAAGTGTTCACTGCCACTGGCACCAGTGTGGCCTTGGCAATCAGCAGGTATTTCAGTGACTCGTCGATGCCGACCAGCAGCATCAGGAAAGGCAGCCAGCCGATCGTGGGCACTTGGCTGAAGGCCTTGAACAGCGGATAGACGTAGTCCCGCAGTAGGGGCGACAGACCCATGGCAATGCCCAGCATCAAGCCGCCGAACAGCCCGATGCTGAAGCCCGCGAAGACGCGCACCAGACTGATGTTCAGGTTGGCCCACAGTTCCCCGCTGCCGAGCAGGTCAGAGAACGTGTTCACAACCGTGCGGGGTGCAGGCAGCACCTGGTCGGGCACCCAGCCGCGTGTGCTGGCGAGTTGCCAGATGGCCAGCAGTGCCAGCGGCACGGCCCAGGCCCACAGCCAGTTCACGCTCCAGTTCAATGGCGGTCGGAAGATGAGCCTTGGCGGCCCGATGTCGTCGGCAGGTAGGGGTGCCGTGAGTGATCGCTGTACGGTCATGGTGTTTGCCTCGCAGTCTTGGCGGGCACGGTCAACGCACCAAAGGCTTGCCATCGGCCGCGTAGGCTGGCCAGTAGTTCTCCAGCTTCAGCTCCTTCAGTGCGGCGTTGAGGAAGCTGCGGTCGAACCAGCTGTCGACCTCGGGAGCCGAGCGCGTGAGCTTGAGCTCCAGGCTCTCGCGGGCGGAGTCCTTGTAGCGTTCCACCAGGAAGGGGTCCAGCAGCGGCGAGAGCCTCACACGCAGCGGCTGGCCTATGAAGTCCTCGCGCCAGACCTTGTCGGGGTATTCCGTCTTCCCCCATTTTTCGAACAGCTCACCGCGCTTTCCTTCGTCGGAATACTTGTGCGCCACCTTCACCAGTGCCGTCACCACGCGTTGCACGGCGGCCGGTTGCTGGCGCGCGAAATCGTCGGTCACCAGCAACACGGTCTGCCGCGTGTACTTGTACGAGTCCTGCGCGGCAGACCAGACCACCTGTGCCTGCCCCTTGTCGCGCAGGTCGAACAGGCCCACGTAGTCGAACACCGCATCTACGTCCTTGTTGATGAGTGCCGTTCTGCCGCCGGGCAGATCGAGGTTGATGATCTTCACGTCGCGCTCGCGGATGCCCTTGTCCTTGAGGGCCCGGATCGCGGCCAAGTGCAGGTTGGTGCCCTTGAACAGAGCCACCTTCTTGCCCTTGAGGTCTTCCAGGCGGCGGATGTCAGAGCCGGGCTGCACGCCCAGGTACAGACCTGTGCGCACACCGCTGCCCAGCACGATGCGTGTCTTCACGCCGTTGGCGCGGTGCACGATGGACGGCAGGTCCCCTTGCCAGGCGAAGTCCAGCTGCTTGTTGACCAGCGCCTCGTTCACGGCCGGGCCGGCGCCTTTGAAGAAGATCCATTCGACGCGCACGCCGTCCTTTTTGAATTCTTCCTCCAGCACGCCATCGGTATAGGCTTGCGCAGTGGTGGTGCCACCATGGCGGATAGGGTTGGTGCCGACGCCTCCGGTAGCCACGCCTATGCGTATCGTTTTCAGAGGTTCTGTGTTCTGGGCGAGGGCGGTGCCCGTGGCCGACAGTGCCAGCGCCAGGGCAGGCAGTGCAAAGCGTATCCAGCGTTTCATTCGTTGCTCCGGTAATGCAGTGGAGAGGGCTCTATGCCGTTTTGTGTGGAAACGCTTCGCGTCATGTCGGCATGGCTGGCGCGAACGGACTGGCCG